>JAJXWQ010000010.1 GCA_021781555.1 bacterium | reverse complement strand
TTCCTCCTCCATCTCCATGGCGTGCTTGCCTTCTTCGATCAGCTCCCGGACCTTCTGGCCGCCCTTGTGGCCGATCTCGGAGAAGAACTCCGGGCCGCGCTCCTCCTTGACCTTCTCGCCCCCGAGATGACCCGCCTCGCGAACCGTCATGTCGCCCTTGGGCTCCTTCTCGCGGGGATCCTGTTGGCGCCGTTCCGCCATGTCCGTCCTCCTCTCGCATTTCGAGCGCCTTTACCTTAACCTCCCAACGGACGCAGTCAACGCCCACCTGATGGAAGGAGCCACGGTGCTGCACGTCATCAGTGACGCGGTCTTTGCCCAGCACGACACGGGCCTCACCCACGTGGAGGGCCCGGAACGGTGGCGAGTCGCTGACCAGGCCCTGCGGACGATCGAAAAGCTGGGATTTCTTGCACCTCGTCTGGCGACGGTGGAGGAGATCCGCCGCGTCCATCCGGAGCGCCACCTCGCCCAGCTGGATCGCCTGTGTGCGGAAGGCGGAGGGGCCGTCGATGCGGATACGGTCGCCAGTCGTGAAAGCAGCCAGGTGATGCGCCTGGCTGCCGGCGCGGCGGTGCAGTCCGTGGAGCTGGCGGTCGCCGGGGAAGCGGCTTTCGCGCTGGGACGCCCGCCCGGTCACCACGCGTCCTTGGATCGGGCGATGGGCTTCTGCTTTCTCAACAACGCGGCGATCGCGGTTCGCCACGCGCAAGCGCTGGGGATCCGGAAGGTTGCCGTCCTTGACTGGGACGTACACCACGGCAATGGCACGGAGGCGATCTTTTCGGAGGACCCCGAGGTGCTCTACGTCTCGACCCACCAACAGGGCATCTTTCCGCACACCGGGGCGGCCGAAGACGTCGGGACCGGGGCCGCCGCGGGAACGACGGTCAACATCCCGCTGCCCCCGCGGACCGGGGACCAGGGTTTCAAGCTGGTGTTCGACGAGCTGATCGGGCCGATCGTCGAGGCCTTTGCTCCGGAACTCATCGTGGTGTCGGCCGGCTACGACGCCCACTGGCGCGATCCGCTCGGTGGCATGCGGCTGTCGGCCACCGGTTTCGCAGAGCTTGCGGCCCGCGTGACGGCCTGGGCCCACGCCTTGTGCGGGGGGCGCCTGGCTCTGGTCCTCGAGGGTGGTTACGATCTCGAGGCCCTCGCGGCCAGCATCACGGCGACGGCGGCAGCCGTCCTTGGCCTTCCGGTGCCGGCTGATGCACCGGGGCCGGCTGTCGGACCCGAACGCGATATCCAGCAACGCCTGGCGCAGATTCGGGAGATCCAGGCGCGGTGGTGGCCGGTGCCATCGCACGGCTGAAGCGAGCCTTCCACCTTGCTGACGGCGATCCGCCGGGGCTCACAGGGCCGTCCCGACGCCCCCCGGCAAGGGCAGCTCCCCGTGCTTGGCGCTGCCGGGAAATCCCGGATTCGGGCTCTCGTTGGATCCGGACGGTGGCGCCTGCAGGGTCACGTTCTCGGGGGTCTCGACGCCCACGGCCAGCAAGGTCGGATTGCCAGCGGCGACGATCACCTTGATTACCTCCGGGCCGAAGAGGAACTTGTACGGCACCAGCCCGTCGGAGGTGTCGCCCTCGATGCCGATCCCGTACAGAGCTCGGGCCTTGGCCAAAGAATCGCCCACCCGCAGGCCGTCGGTCGTCGCGTACCGGCGGCTCAGCGCGGCTACGCGTCGAACCCGCCCGTCGATGAAGGTCACCGATAGATTCGGGACGCCGCCCGCCTCGAGATCCGGGTCGTAGTGCCACATCACGGCCGAGTGGCCGGTTTTCCAGATCATCGCGGCCGGCGCGAAGGCGGGTCTTCCGAGGAGCTCTAGCACCCGGGCCGGACGGTCTCCCAGTCCGACCCCGGCCAGCGTCACGCGGGGCGGCAGGCGCTGGAGGGCCAGGGCCGCCAGGCCAAGGCCGACCAATCCGAGGGCGATGCCGACCCGAGCCGCCGGCGTTCTGCCCGAGACAAGGCGTGACAGCGGTCGGGTCGAGGCGCCCGAGGCGCCTGCCAGCAGCGATCTTCCGCAGCGCGAGCAGAAGCGATCGGCCAGGTGGTGCCGGGTGCCGCAGCCGTGGCAGACCAGGACCAGCTGACGGACCTCCGGGGACTTTGAGATTCGCATCGGCTTCGCAGGCTATCACGTGCCATTGCAAAAGCCGCGGGACAGAAGGCAAAAATTCTCGGAGCTTCCGGCGAGTCCCGGAAGGTCCAAACCGAGCTTCCCGGCGAGGTTTTCTGGGCCTTTACCTCGCGCTGCGGGGTCCCCAAGGCTTGACCACCGCGTTCAGAAGGCGAATCCTGGTCGGTGGCACCTCCGGCAACCACCTGTCCTGCAGGAGGTGGCGCGAGCGGCTTCGATATCCGTGCATCCCCCTGCGTTTGGACTCCGAGAACGATGACCATCACTCCGACCGAAGTTTCTCTCACTCTCATCACGATCATCGCCGTGGCGGTAGGGCTGGTCGTGGGCTGGGGGGTGCGTACCGCGCCGGGTCGCCGGTCGGCAAAGAGCGCCAAGGGTGGCCCCAAGGGCAAGGACCGGCCCGCCGCCAAGGCGGGCCCTGGCGACCGGAAGAAGGCCAAGCAGGGTGCTGGCCGAGCCGAGGCCCGGGAGACTCCGGCAGCCAAGGCGCCGCGCCCGGCTCTTCCGCTCGAGCGCCGCAAGTACGAGGCGGCCCGGAGGCGGTTCACCAAGGCCGTGGACAAGAGGATCGGTCGGGAGCCCGTGATCGGGGAGCGCCTGCGCCAGAACCGGGAGCTGGTCATCGGGTGGTACGCGCAGGACGGCCGGGTGCGCGGCGTGCGATTCCAGGCCAAGGATCCGCGGACGGCGTGCAAGGTCTGCCAGGGCCGCCACAACAAGGAGTACGACCTTCTCAAGCCTGACGTCGTCTCCCAGATCATGCCGCCCTGCCACATGGATGGCCGTGGACAGGATGAATGTAGCTGCCAGATCACCGCGGTCCTAGCCGGTGAGCAGGGGGCACTGGCGCTCTGAGATCCGACCAACAAGAACTTTGGCGCCCGGTCGAGGGCGCCAAGGTTCGAGGAGGAGATGAAGGTGGGGTCGTTAATCTGTCGGTAGCAGAGCCGCGGGCGAGGGGCTCGGCTGGGCCGGGCAAGGATTCTGGATCGAACCGCACGCCATCGCGGAGGCCATCGCGAGGTTGACCGTCGATGTGTGCATCTTGCTGACCGTGATCTGCTGATCTGGCGCGGATCCGTAGCCGGCAGCCGTGGCGTAGACGTCGTACACGCCGGGAACGAGTTCTCCCACGCTGTACGAGCCATCGCCGTGGGTGACTGCGCGCCAGATGCGGCCGTTGGCATCATTCTTGATCGTGATGCTGGCGTCCGGCAATCCCGCCATCGTGGCAGTATCGTAGGCCTTGCCGGCGATGTGGCCCTCGGTGAAGAGGTCCCAGATGACCGCAAAATCGGGAACCTTGAACATCAGGTGCACCAGGCAGGCGTTGCCATCCTCGGTACCCCGCATGATGACCTTGCAGTTGAGATCGGACGCGATGCGCAGGTCGGTGTTGGTATCCGGGGCGACAAGAGGCAAGGAAACCTGCGTCTGCCACCAGAGGAAGCCCTTGTTGATCTGCAGGAAGAACTGGCCGTTCGCATTGGATCGGACGATGCCGACCTTGGTCATCGTGGGCCCGGTGACCGCCGTCTGGCTGACGTTGGTCGGGATCTGCGCAAGGGCCTGAACCGTGGGGTCGGATGCGGAGACCGGTGCGGCGTTGTCATCCGCCGCGTTGTCGAGGGACATCAGGTCGGCGTCACTGAGGCTGCTGAGATCGCCAGCGGAGTTGAGCTCCATGATGTTGGTGTCCACGCCCACCTGGGCGTCGCTCGCACCGTAGCCAGAGCCGGAGCTGAGGCCGGAGCCATAGCCAGCCGATCCATAGGCGCTGGTGCCGAGATCCGTGCCGGCCGTGCCGCACCCTGCCAGCGCCACAGCAAAGGTGGCGGCAAGAAGACCTCGGGTAACTCGGGCAGACCAGACCATGGGCTCCTCTCCTCTCGGGCACATCCAAACCGTACCGAGCGCCTTATCGAGGCTTTCAGTCTCCGGTCGGTAAAGCCATGATCAGGCTTCGGGAAAGAAGAGATTAAGCTCTGCGTTGGCTCGATTCACTCAGGCCGGAGCAGCCTCGCCAACGCACTTCGGGCGGACTCCCCGGTTGGGGAATCCGCCTGAAAAGGTCGCCCGGGACTAGAGCGCTACGCCCTTGGCCGCCAGGGCCTTGACCAGACGCGACTTGCGACGAGCGGCGGTATTGGGATGGATGATCCCCTTGTGCGCGGCCCGATCGATCGTGCTGATCGCCCTCTTGAGGAGCTCGACGGTCTTGGCCGAGTCCTCACTCGCGCCGGCGGCCTCGATCACGCGCTTGAACCGCGTCTTGACCTCGGACTTGCCCGCGACGTTGCGCAGGCGGTTGCGCTCGGCGATCTCGGTGCGCTTGATTCCCGACTTGATGCGCTTGGCCAAGAGAAAAAACCTCCAGAAAACAGCCTCAAAAGAGACACCAGTATAGCACGAATCCCTGCCTGCGCCAGCCTGACCGGCGTGCGCGAACATCCCCGCCACTACCGCGTCGAGGCGACCGCAGCAAGGAACCGGCGCGCCGACGGGGCGAACTCGCCCTGGGGCGCGAGGGCCAGGTATCTCGAGAATTGCTGCGCGGCCTGGGTTCTCTGCCCTGCCAGGGTCTCGATGCGGCCCAGGTAATAGTGGGGTAGCGCGAGGCTGGGATCGCTGTCGGCGGCTCCGGAGAACTCCGCCGCCGCCTCGGCGAGATCCCCCTGCTGGAAGTAGGCTTCGCCCAGCTCCGAACGAAAGACGGCCTCGGATCGGCGCACCGAGGCGGCCAGCGGACGCCGCTGGTCTGCCAGGCCCGACGGTACGGCGCCGGCTGCCGAGTTCGTCACGGCTCTTGCAACCCCGAGGGACTGGATCGGTCCCCCCGGGCGCAGGGCCGGGACGAGGCCGTGGCCGGGAATCCGACCGGGAGCCAGGGCGGGCAACGCGCCGGAGGGGGAAGACCCGGAGATCGTTCCGCCGGGATGGGCGCTCGGCCCCGGGGGGGGCGCGGACGCTGCGAGCCTGCCGATGCCGTTGCCAGGGAGCCCGTCGGCCACCGGTTTCGCCGCCGATTGCCAGGTTCCCGCGACGAAGCCTGGGGGCGGAGTGCCTGGCCCTGGCCAGGCCCCGATGGCTTGGGCGGCGGGGCCGGCCACGGGCCCCCGCGGCCAGGAACCGGATTCCACCAAGCCAGGGTGAAGCTGGCTGGCTGTCATCGTCCCGATCGCACCGGCCGCCAGATCGGCGGGGCCCTGGCCAGGGATCGCCAGCGCGGATACCGGTTGCACGGACACTGGCCCGGTCGCCGATCGGCTCCGGGATACCTGGTCCACGGCCTGGCGAGCCCCCAGGTAGACCGGCGGCGTCGGTTCGGACACCGGAAAGAACACATCGAACCAGCCGTAGTCCGCACCATGGAGACGAGCCCCGTAGGAGATGGCGTAGGCCAGGGCCACGGCCGCCAGGACCGCGAAGGAGATCGTCCGGCGATCCAGCAGCGGCCGGCGCGCCGCGATGTCGGGCGTTGCCAGGGGAATCTCTGCCGGCCGGGGTGCCAGGGGAGCCAGCGGGGCCTCGGCCAGCTGCCGGTATCGATCGGCTTGCTGGCCCAGTGCCCGGGCGGCTTGGGGGGGAGAGAGAAGGCGATGCACGAGCATCAGATCCGCCAGCGGCAGAGGTTGATCGACCTGCCAGGCCAGTGCCTTGCCCAAGGTGGCCCGATCGAAGCCCTGCTCCACGAGGACGGTGCCGAGGCGTACCTGCCGGCCTGCGAGGAGCCGCTGGAGGTTATGGCGGTAGGCCTGGGCGCGGGTGAGATGGACTGCCTGGAGCTTGTGCGCTTCCACCAGCCGAAGCTGAGCCTGCGGCCCGGCAACCTGGGCGGTCATCCAATCCGAACGCGAGACGCACCCCCATCGGATCAGGACCTCTCCTAGAGCGTCCGCTTCAGCCAGGGGAGTCGCCACGGGCTTCTGGGCTGCGGCCACCCTGGCGATCGCCGCGGGCGGGGCCTCGAGCAGCTGGCCGAGCGGGCGAATGGCCGCCTCGTCAGCCTGGGTGGCCAGCGCCTGCTTGAGCTGGCCCTGCGTGATCGCGTGGGCCGCCAGCAATCGCATGCCGAGCCTGTCATCAAAGGGCCTGCCGGCCGCCCCCGGCAGCCTGGGCTTTCCCACGAGGGCCTCGAGCCAGACGTTCAGCGGTGCCGAACCCAGCCGATAGAGGGCCGATTCGAAAGCCTCGTCCGGTCGGGCCTGTTCGAAAGCCTCGGCCAGCTTCTCGGGGGCCAGGAGATCGTGAGCGACGAGGAGGTCGGCGTCCGACCGGGGGCCAGATCCCGGTGGACCGATCGCCCTTGCCACCGCCTCCCAAGCTGCGGGGGGGCCGCCGTCCACGACGAAGGCAGCGGCCAGGGGAGAGGCGCCGTCCTGGAGCTCGGCCAGGCGTTCGGGACGCAGCGCGGGCAAGTTGCCCGCGAGCGTCGGATCGCCCAGGGCGAGCCAGGGAGAAACCGGGATCCGGCGTCCAGGGCCAAGCAGGATGAACAGACCGGCGCCCGAGAGTTCATGGCGGTCGTTCCCGAGCACGAACTCGAGGCGATGTTTGCCCGTCTTGCACCAGGTCAAGGCAGCTCGGTAGTCGATGGGCGGGGGCACGACCGGCTCGGCGTGGATCTCGGGAACGGGCAGCTCGGTGGCCGCCGCCCGCGGGCGCATCGCCTGGGCCAGCGCTGCGAGCCTGTTGCGTGCGAGATCGAGGAGACTGGCCATGCGGCCTTTGTACCCGGCCGCCCTGCCGGAGCCGACCCGCGTGGGGGGGAGCGATGGAAGTCGCTTTGCCGGTGTATAAGGATCTCGAATGGACGCCATCGAGCAGGCCTATCAGGAGGGCGTGGCGCGGTTCGGTCAAGGAGACCATGAGGCCGCCTTTGCACTGCTGTCGCAGGTCCCCAAGACCAACCAGCGCCTCTATGCCTTGGCCCTGTCGTACATCGGCCGGATCCAGACCCTGCGCGGCGACCACGACGGCTCGGAGAAATCCCTGCGCCGGTCGCTTTCGCTGCAGACCAAGATCGATCCCCAGACGCTCTACTTCCTGGGGGAGTGTTACTTCTACCAGCGCAAGTGGGACGATGCCGAGAAGTTGCTGCGGGAGTGCATCGTCCGCGAGCCGAAGTACACGGACGCCTACATACGCCTGGGGATGGTCCTCAAGGAGCAGCGGCGCGTCCCGGAGGCGACGCGGGCTTTCGAGATGGCGATCGTCAACGACCAGAAAGCCGTCGTGGCTCGCTACCAGCTAGCGCAGATCTGCGTCGAGGGCGAGGATTACAAGAGAGCCCTGAGCCAGCTTCACGTGGTCAAGGAGCTGGCGAACAACTACGCGCCGGCGTTCGTGCTCCAGGGGGACATCTTCCAGCGCATTGGCGACCACCGCCAGGCGATCGTCGAGTACGTCAAGGTCGTGCAGATGGCCAAGGCGGATGCCGGCCTGTACTGGCGTCTGGGCCGGTCCTTCATGGCTATCAAGGACCGCAAGCAGGCGCTCAAGGCCTTCGAGGAGGCGCTGCGGCTCGATCCGCGCATGTGGCCGGCGTACTTCTACTCCGCCCAGCTCAGGGAGGAATTGCAGCACTATCCCAAGGCGGTGGCGCATTACAAGGCCCTGCTCGACGTCGACGAGTACCGTGCCATCGCTCGCGAGGCCATCGCACGTCTCACCCAGCAGGTAGGGGCCGGCAACCTGTCGGCGTCTGCCCCCGATCCCCTCGGCGATGACAAGACTTTCGAACCTCCGCCCGTCACGACGAAGGTCGCCGCCACGCATTCCCTCGAGGCGGTCCAGCGCCAGCTCACCAGCGAGATCGGCCCCAGCCGCACGGCGCCCCTGCGGCCCGTCAACGATCGGCCGGCCTGGGTGGATGAGGCCCTTCCCGAGGACGAGCCGGCCGACGCCGCGGCGCCGGTTCACCAGAGCGTCCAGGCACAATATGCCGGCCCCGATGTCGTCGAGCAGGTTTCGTCGGCCTTGCGGTCCGGGGCGATCGGCGAGGTCCTGAGCGTCCTGCGCAACAGCTCGATGGAGGAGATCGCGGGCTCGGTCCGCAGTCGCATCGAGAGCCATCTCGATCCGCTCCTCAAGCAGGTCAAGATTCCCAAGGTGCCCAATCTCGCGCCCACGGTCAAAGACGTCCTGGCCAAGCTGCCCAAGAAAAAGCCCGGCGCCTGAGAGCGCCGGAGCTGCTTGCCGATCGCGCGGACCGCCGCTTCCGGATCCTGCGGGCAGCGGTGGTTGTCCACCAGGTTCTCCACCGAGGGCGTGGGGATTTCCCCTGGAACGACCGAAGTTTTCCAGTTCCCGACCGCGCTGCTGGCCGGTAGGATAATGGAACGGAGGTCGCAGCCTTGGCCCGCGGCAAGTTCGTGCACTGCCACGTGCACAGCCAGTATTCGCTTCTCGACGGCGCCAGCCGCGTCGGGGACCTGGTCAAGCGCGCGGTCAAGCTCGAGATGCCGGCGATCGCCCTCACCGACCACGGCGTCATGCACGGGGCGGTCGAGTTCTACAACTACGCCAAGAAGGCCGGCATCAAGCCCATCCTCGGGATGGAGGCCTACATGGCCTTCGGCGATCGCCGGGACAAGACCCCGGCCAAGACCGGCAAGAACTACGGCCACCTGATCCTCCTGGCCCGGAACCACAGGGGCTACGAGAACCTCGTCAAGCTCAACACCATCGGCCATGTCGAGGGCTACTACCACAAGCCGAGGATCGACCGCGAGGTCCTCGAGGAGTTCCACGACGGTCTGATCGCGCTGTCCGCGTGTATCGGCGGGCACGTTCCCCAGCTCGTGTTGCAGGGCCGGTACGAGGAGGCCGAACAGCTCGCGCTCTGGTACCAGGGGGTCTTCGGCGAAGATTTCTACCTCGAGCTGCAGGACCACGGACTCCCCGAGCAGCATCGCGTCAACAGCGCCTTCATCGAACTCTCCGGGCGCACCGGCATCCCCCTGGTCGCGACCAACGACACCCACTATACGGAGCCCGAGGACACCCGGGCTCACGACGCGCTGATCTGCATCGGTACCGGCAAGTCGCTGGCGGATCCCGCCCGCAAGATGAGCTACGGTCCGGAGTTCTACGTCAAGTCCGGCGAGCAGATGGCGGAGATCTTTCACGAGGTGCCGATCGCGATCTCCAACACCCTGGAGATCGCGTCCAAGTGCAACGTGGTGCTCGAACTCGGACGCAACCGCCTGCCCGTATATCCGGTGCCCGAGGGCCATTCTGCCGAGTCCTACCTCGTGCAGCTTGCCGAGGAGGGTATGCGGCGCCGGTATGGCGATCCGCCGCCCGAGCACGTCGAGGAGCGCCTGCGCTACGAACTCTCGATCATCACCTCGATGGGGTTCCCGGCCTACTTCCTCATCGTCTGGGACTTCATCCACTGGGCCAAGTCCGCCGGTATTCCCGTCGGCCCTGGGCGCGGAAGCGCCGCCGGATCGCTGGTCTCGTACTGCCTGGCCATCACCGATATTGATCCTGTCCGGTACAACCTCATGTTCGAGCGGTTCCTCAACCCCGAGCGCGTCTCCATGCCCGACATCGACGTCGACATCTGCATCGATCGCCGCAACGAGGTCATCCGTTACACCCGCGAGAAGTACGGCGAGGACCGGGTCGCTCAGATCGTCACCTTCAGCACGCTCAAGGCCAAGGCGGCGATCAAGGACGTCGCTCGCGTCATGGAGCTTCCGTTTGCCGAATCCAACGAGCTTGCCAAGAAGGTTCCAGACGAGCTCAACATTACCCTCGAGCAAGCCCTGGAGAAATCAGCCGAGTTGCGGGAGGCTGCCGAGAACAACCCCAAGGTCAACGAGATCCTCGACATGGCCCGCAAGCTCGAGGGTCTGACCCGGGCGACCAGCATCCACGCCGCCGGCGTGATCATCGCCGAGGAACCGATCGACCGCCTGGTCCCCCTGCAGCGCCTCAAGGATTCGAGTGACGGGGGGGTCGCGACGCAATACGAGCAAAAATACGTCGAGATGCTCGGCCTGCTCAAGATGGACTTCCTGGGCCTGCGTAACCTCACCATGATCGGCAAAGCCCTCGACATGATCGAGAAGAATCACGGCCAGAGGCCGGATTTTTCGACCCAGGACTTTACCGACCCCATGGCCTACGAGCTCTTGCAACGCGGGGAATCCGTCGGGCTCTTCCAGGTCGAATCCGAGGGCATGACCAAGCTTCTCAAGCGCCTCAAGCCGACCTGCTTCGAGGATATCTCGGCCGTCAACGCCCTGTACCGCCCCGGACCGATCCAGTCCGGCTACGTGGATAAGTACGTCGATCGCAAGCTGGGCAAGGCCCCCATCGAGTACCCTCACCCGGCTCTCGAGCCCATCCTCAAGGATACCTACGGCACGATGGTCTACCAGGAGCAGATCATGCAGATCGCGCAGGTCCTGGCGGGCTATTCGCTGGGGGGAGCCGACCTGCTGCGCCGGGCCATGGGCAAGAAGAAAAAAGAGGAGATGGACAAGCAGCGGTCCGTCTTCATGGAGGGCTGCGAGCGGAACGGGGTCGATCTCAAGGTCGCCGAATCGATCTTCGACGACATGGAGAAGTTCTCCGAGTACTGCTTCAACCGCGCCCACACGGCCGCTTACGGCGTCCTCACCTACCAGACGGCCTACCTCAAGGCCCACTACCCCGCCGAGTACATGGCGGCCTTGCTGTCGAGCCTGGTCGGCTCGATGGACAAGATCATGCTCACCATTCTCGACTGCCGGCGGATGGGCCTGAACGTACTGCCGCCTGACGTCAACTTCAGCGCATCGGACTTCTCGGTCGTCGTCGGCGACGTTCGATTCGGCCTCGGGGCGGTCAAGAACGTCGGACTTCCTGCGGTCGAGGAGATCCTGCGCAAGCGGGAGGCTGCCGGCGGGCGGTACAAGGACGTCTACGACTTCTTCGAGCGCATCGACCACCGGATCGTCAACAAGAAGTGCCTGGAGTCCCTGATCCTGTGCGGGGCACTGGATAGCTTCGGCATCGATCGGGCGCTCTTGCTCGGATTCGATGGTTACAATCTCGAAGCCCTCTGCGAATGGGCGGACCGCCTGCAAAAAGGGGCCAGTTCCAACCAGGTTTCCCTCTTTGCGGGGTTCGAGGAAGAGATCATCGTCCCCAAGCCACAGCTACGCGAGACGCCTTCGATGGATCCCGATCTGGCGCTCAAGAACGAGAAGGATCTTCTCGGCCTCTACCTCACCGGGCATCCCCTCGACACCCTCCCCATCCGTCTCGAGTGGCACACGACCACCTCATGCCAGGAGGTCGAGCGGATTGCCGCCTCGACCCCGACCGACCCGAGTCGGCGCTGGCAGGATGCCAAGATCGTCGTCGTCGGGGGGCTCATGCACAGCACCCGGAAGATCCTCACCAAGAAGGGCGACGCGATGATCACGGGCAAGCTCGAGGATCGTTCCGGCACCGTCGATGTCGTGGCGTTCCCCAAGCGCTACGACACCTTCGCCGGCCTGCTGGTCGAGGACGCCAGGCTGCTGATCAAGGGCAAGGTCAGTAGCAGCAACGACGATCGGGTGCAGGTGGAGATCGAGCACGTCTGGGAGCTTGGTGGGCTGGCTTCCCTCCACCTGACGCTCCCCGACCTGGCTGACCCCGTGGCCCTGGTGCGGCTCAAGGAGGCCCTCAAGCAGCACAAGGGCGAGACGCCCGTGATTCTCCACTTCGACGGGCGTCTCGAGCAGGTGGTCGTGGGCGAGGCCTTCTGGGTCGAGCGCTCGTCTGGCCTGGATACCGTCCTCGAGGCGATGTTCCCGGCGCCCGGGGCCGTCGCCTGGACCGATCCGCGGCCGCTCCTGCGGGCGGTCTGAACCGGTTGCGCAGCGCAGCGACCGCGCAGAGGGACCCGTTCACACCGAAAACCACCCGGACCGGCAAGAAGGGGCCCCGGGCGTTTGGCGATCGTATGGCGCGTGTTTAAGATCCTTTAGAAATAACACGGTGCGGCCAGGGCTCCCCGATAGCGGATGCAGCGCGAGAGCATCGGCCCTTCAGGACCTCCGAGGCTTGCCTCGATGAGATTAGAAGGCCTTCCTCGCGGGAATGAAACGACCAGGAGCCCGTTAGGGCCTGGTCTACACGTGGCGGGAGGTGCAACTCATGGGAGTCGGATCGACGACATCGGGGAGCTCGGTCAATCCCCTTTACACGACGACCGTCAGTCGCAACTCGGCGGCGCAGAGCACGTCGAGCACCGCGTTCGACGGGGGCCTGGGGGCGCTCGATCCCAACCAGAAGCCACCCGAAGATCCCATGATTCCCAAGCCGATGGACCCCATGCCGCCGCCGCCGCCACAGCAGCCAGCCAAGATGCAGCTCGGCGCGCCGGATCCCAATCCCACGCCGCCGCCGCCGCCGCCGCAGCAGGTGACACAGCCTGAGCCGCCGCCGCCGCCGCCGGATCCCAAGATCATGGTGCAGGGCGGAACCGGTATGGGGGCCTCCAAGAGCTACTCCATGACGGAGAGCGAGGCGACGGCCGTCTACTCCGAACTCAAGACCCACGCCGGCAAGGGCCTGATCGGGATGTCCTTCTCCTCCCTGGCCAAGGACCTCAAGGCTGACTACGGGATCGATGCCACGCAGACCACGGTCGACGGCCATGCGGCGCTGGTCAATCCCGCCACCGGCGACACCATCATGGTCGACACCAACGGCAACGGCGTCGCCGACATGGGAGACATGGACTTCTCCAAGGCCCTCAGCTCGGCAGGAGTCGACGTCAAGTCCCTCGGTACTCCGGGCGCCGGCATGGGCGAGGGCTCCCTCAACGTCGTCATGGACGCCCTTGCGGAGGCCAACAAGGACAGGGAGCGCGAGCAGGCCGATGCGGCGGCGAATGCCAAGCAAGCCGCTGCCGTCTTCGCGGCGCAAGAGGCTGGAAACAACGCACCGAGCACCGGTGGTGGCTCCGCCGGTACCGGCACGCAGGGTGCTCCCGGCACTCCGCCGCCGCTCGAGGCTGGCGCGGTTCCGGCCTACAGTGCGGGCGACACCCGGATCTCCGTCGGCCCTGGCACTGGCATCTCGAGCTAGGGGGCGGTAGTCGCTTGGACAAGCTTCCCCTGACCCCGGATGAAGTCGAGGAGCGGGCGCGCCGCTATCAAGAGCTGCTCGCCCGCGAACGCGAACTTCACGAGAACCTGATCGCCCTCAAGATCAGCGGCGATCGCGCCCAGGTACGCGAAAAGCTCCGGCAGCACGACGCCATGCTTGCCGAGATCCGGAAGAACCGCATGGAGGGAATGCTTCCCATCATCGTGGAGCTGCAGGCCTACGTGCGGGCGGCGCGGGCGGCCCGCGCCGGCAGGGAGAAAGAGGGCCGTGCCTCGAGGTAGGGGGTCCGGCCCCAAGGCCCTCGTCGTCTTTCCCCCGCAGTGGTCACCGCAGAACCCGCATTTCTCGTTGCGGGCGATTGCGGGGCATCTGCGTGCGAACGGCGCCGAGGCTTCGGTCCGGGATCTCAATATCGAGTTCTACGATCGGGTCTTGACCCGCGACTACCTCGTGGCGACGGCTTCCCGCATCGAGACGCAGAAGCGGTACCTGTGGTCGCAGCTACCGCTCGCCAAGGCTCTCGGCAACGTCACTCCGGCCATGGAGCGCGACGTCGCGCGTCAGAATATCTGGGCCCGGTGGCACGAGGTGCATCCCAAGGAACTCGGCCGGATCGCCAGCGTGATCGCCGATGCCAGGTCGGTGATGCGCGATCCGGAGCGCTTCTACCACCCCGATACCCTCGTGGCGGCGATGAGCATCCTCGATCGGGCCCTCGAGATCGTGTCGCTGCCCTTCTATCCGGCCCGCATCTCGCTCAACGACTTCGAGCAACCCACCTGCCCGCTCACCGTCGAGAGTCTGGCTGCGCACGCCCAAGACGCGCCCAACAACATGTTCTATGCCTTCTTCGAGGAGCAGATTCCTTCGCTGCTGGCCGAGCAGGCGGATACGGTCGGCATCTCGATCAACTCCTTCTCCCAGGTGCTTCCGGGCTTGACCCTGGCTCGGCTGCTCAAGATCGCCGCCCCGGATCTCCACGTCAGCATCGGCGGCAACTTCTTCTCGCGGCTCAAGGAGACGCTTTCCTCGCTGCCGGCCTTCTTTGCCGAATTCGCCGACAGTGTTGCCTTCGGCGAGGGGGAGCAGACGGTCCTCAATCTGGTCAGGGCGGTGTACGAGGGCACGGATCTCGCCCTCGTCCCGAACCTGCTGGTCCATCGCGAGGGCACGGTCGTCGTGACGCCGGAGGCAGAGCCCCCGCAACTGGACGTGGTCGGTGTGCAGGATCTCGAGGGCCTGCCGCTCGAGCTCTATCTGACGCCGGAGCTGGTGCTCACGATCCAGGCGGGCAAGAGCTGCTACTGGGGCCGTTGCACCTTCTGTGACTCGTTCGTCGGGGTCAAGCCAGACACCAAGGGCATCGATCAGCTGGTGGCGGAGATCAAGCACCTGCGCGACCGCTACGGGGTCCGGCACTTCCAGTTCATCGACGAGGCGATCAGCCCGGTCCGCTTGCGGGCCATGGCCGAACGCTTCCTGGCCGAGGGATTGGATATCCGATGGTTCTGCAATGGACGCCTCGAGAGCCGTTTTAGCCCCGATCTGATGGAGCTCCTGCACGAAGCTGGCCTGCAGATGATCCTGTGGGGTTTCGAGTCGGGCTCCCGGCGGATCTTCAAGCTCATCCGCAAGGGCGTTTCCTTCGACAAGCGGCTCGAGGTCCTGCGGGGCACCGCGGCGGCCGGGATCTGGAACTTCGCCTACATCTTCTTCGGGTTCCCGACCGAGACCTTCGACGAGGCCCTGGAGACCGTCGACATCATCCGCCAGCATACCGACATCATCCAGTCGTACGGTCGCTCGGTGTTCACCCTCGGGAAGCACTCGCCGCTATATGCCGACCGGGAGGCCCTGGGGCTGGTGGATGTCGTGGAGGATACCCAGGAGCTGTCGACCAACCTGTCGTACCGGGACCGCCAGGGGATGCCTGACGAAGAACTCCGGGAGGTGATGGAGATCTGCACCAGCCGCTGCGCCGAGGCCTATGACTACGGCCTCTGGTTCTTCCTGCGCTACCGTGAGAACATCCATCTGTACCTGTCACGGTTTGGCAGCGCCTGGGTTGCCCAGCGCAGCATGCGGCACCTGGTGATGCCCACCCAGCAGTACTTTTGACGAAGGAGACAACTGTGGCGTCGTCCCCCGTGGTCTTGCCCCTGGCCAAGTGGATCGCCGAGATCGACCCGGAGCTGGCGTCGGTGCGGCATTTCCGCTCGGGCCGCATCGATCGCTTCGGCCGCGTGGTGGGGGTGGTCGAGGTCAAGGGAGACAAGCTTCCCGCCGAGCATCAGACGCACCACCTCGACTCGATGGGGCGATGCCTGCGGCTCGAGAAGTTCGGCGAGGGTACGCAAAAGCCCATCAACATCCGGCTCTACCGCTACGATGGCTTTCAGGTCGCAGAGTCCCTGTGGCTCAACGAGGAAGGCGTGGTGTGGAATTACCATCGTTATACCTACGACACCGCGACCGGCCTGCTGACGTGGCGCGGCGAGTATAACTGGGATGGCAAGCTCTTCTACGCGATCACGTCGGCCTACAGCGGCGATGGCCTGCTCGAGAGCGAGACCTGGACGGACGGAGATGGCAAGCGGGTCAAACAGCTCAGCTATCGCTACGACAAGAAGGGGGAGATCGTCGCCGAGGCCCGGACCGACGAGAATGGCAACGCGGTCGGCACGCTCGAGATAGCTTACGACAAGCAGGGCCGGGTCAGCGATCGCATCTGGAAGGGGCCAGATGGCAAGCGGCGCAGCCGCATGCACTTCCTCTACGACAGCCAGGGCCGGATTTCTCGCATCGAGTCGTTCGGGGCGCTGGACCGCCTCACGCTACGCCAGGAGAACACCTACGATGCGGTCGGAAACATCGTGGCCGAGCGCTGGATGGACGCCCAGGGAAAGGTCTTCCGCGAGAAGAAGGCCGGCGCTGGCCTCGAGGGATCTCCTGGCAAATAGTTAGTCTGGGTAATATGTAGCTCGGATAATATGTAGCCCGGATAATATGTAGCCGAGATAATCGTGTCCGGGTCAATCCTCCGACCGTATGCGGCCGTCGCGGAGGAGATCGGTCAGGAGGGCACTCCACTCGTGCTTGCGCCGGTCGCGGCTGTAGACGAGGTCGGCGTAGTGCTTCTGGGCGGCCAGGCGCTCCTGGGTAGCCGGCTCGCAAAGAGCGGCGATCGCGGCGTCGAGGGCGACCGCAAAGCGCTGCGCATGGGCCGCGGGATCCTCGTGCCACGGGTACATGTGGGTCCAGTTGGCGGCGATCTCGTACATCCCGCCGAGGTTGGGGTGCACGCAGAGCAGTCCGGCCGACATTGCTTCCATCAAGGTGAGCGGAGCCGGCTCCAGCATGATGCAAGGATACGCGAAGATGTGGGCGGTCTTGAGGGCCTCGCGGACCTCGGCATTACCCACCGCGCCGTGGTAGTGGATGCGCGGATGGGCCCGGCAGGCGTCGAAGATGGGCTTGAGCGGCGCATCGGCCTCGGGCCAGCCATAGAGCCGGTACGAGGAGAAGACCTCGAGCTCGAGCTCGGGATACTTGTGGCAGAGCGCGTCAAAAACCGGCACGAGCAACACCAAGCCCCGGTCGGGCATGGACGTGTAGATCAACCGGGTGGCCCCGGCGGGCTTGGTATGCGGCTCGATGGGTTCGATCGCGTTCTGCATGACCGCGCAGCGCGACCACGGAATGCCGAACCTCGCGATGAAGGCCTGCATCTGGGTGTTGGAGACGAAGACGATCTTGTCGAACCGGGCCCATCCGCCGTCCGCCAGGTGCCGGGCCTCCGCGTGGTGGGCGGCCAGGTGCATCCAGAGGATGCGGATCTTGTCGGGCTCGAGGGCGCGGACCCGTGATGGAATGATCTGAAAGGGCTCGAGCAGGGTCGGTTCGATGCTCTCGTAGAGCCAGCCGAGCATCAGCTCCGTGCCGCCCCGCGAGTTCCGGGACAGTTCGTTCACTTCCAGCGGCATGACCGGATTCTAGCACGGGAGCAGGCAATCTCCCCGGACCGGCCGAGAACTCTTCGATGCGGGCCGTCAGGCCTTGGCCGGCGCTGGAACCGGGTGGACCCGCTCGGCCAGCAATACGGCCACCAGGGCCGTCCAGCCGGTCTGATGGGAGGCCCCGAGGCCGCGGCCCGTGTCGCCGTGGAAGTACTCGTAGAAGAGCATCGGATCGCGCCAGCGCGGATCCGATGCGAAGCGTGGATCCTCCCCATCCTGCGGGCGGCGGCCGGTCGCGTCGGGCAAGAACAGCGAAATGATGCGCTCGGCCAGGCGATCGGCGACCTCTGCCAGCGAGATCTGTCGGCCCGAGCCCGTCGGGAACTCCACCGTGAAGGAGTCGCCGAGATAGGCATGGAAGGTTCGCAAGGCCTCGATCCAGAGGAAGTTCAGCGGCATCCAGACGGGCCCCCGCCAGTTGGAGTTGCCTCCGAACAGCCCGGTCGTGGACTCCGCGGGATCGTAGCGAACGACGTAGCCAGCGCCGCCGTCGAGCTCGTAAGGGTGGTCCGCGTGGAATCGCGACAGGGAACGGATCCCGTACGGCGACAGGAACTCCGCCTCGTCGAGCAGGCGGCTCAACAGGCGCCGCAGGCGATCCGCGTCCAGGAGGGCCAGGAGCTGCCGATCGCCCTCCCCTGGCAGCGTGAGGTCTGCGGCACCCGAGGTGAGGTCCGGCCGGTGCAGGATGAACCAGCGCAGCCGCTCGCCGAAATGGGGGAGGCGCTGGTACAGGTCGGGCTCGAGCAAACCCACGGCCAGCAGCGAGATCAATCCTACGGCCGAGCGAACCTTGACGCGAAAGTCTGCCCCGTCGGCAAGCCGCAGCAGATCGTAGTAGAAGCCGTCTTCGTCGTCCCAGAGCGACAGGCTGCCATCGGGGGCATTCATGGCGTGGGCGATCCGCACGAAATGCTCGAGAAACTTGCTCGCCACGTCCTCGTAGGCGGGATTTTCGCGGGCGAGCTCCAGAGCGATCTCGAGCATGTCGATCGTGTACATCGCCATCCAGGCCGTGCTGTCGGACTGCTCGAGCACCCCGCCCGTGGGGAGGGGGCGGCTGCGGTCGAAGACCCCGATGTTGTCCAGGCCGAGGAATCCCCCCTCGAAGATGTCGTTGTCGAAGGCATCCTCGCGGTTGATCCACCAGGTGAAGTTGAGCAGGAGCTTGTGGAAGACCCGCTCGAGAAACAGGCGATCGCCCGTTCCGGTGCGGCGCTTCTCCATCTGGTAAACCCGCAATGCGGCCCAGGCGTGGACCGGCGGGTTGACGTCCGAAAGCGCCCATTCATAGGCCGGTAGCTGGCCGCTGGGGTGCAGGTACCACTCGCGGAGCAAGAGCAGGAGCTGCTCCTTGGCCAGCTCCGGATCGACCAGCGCCAGCGCCACACAGTGGAATGCGAGGTCCCAGGCGGCGAACCAGGGGTATTCCCATTTGTCCGGCATCAGCAAGACGTCGCCGCAGTGAAGATGCCGCCAGGTGGAGTTCCTGCCCTCGCGGCGGACCGCGGGCGGGGGCGGTTCGGCGGGATCGCCTTCGAGCCACTCATGCACCACGTAGTGGTAGTACTGCTTGGACCAGAGGAGGCCAGCCAGGGCCTGCCGGGCGACCTCCCGGCGATCCGCCGCCAGACCGCCGAGGACGCCGTCATAGAACTCGCGGGCTTCGTCCCTGCGCTCGGCGATCAGGGCATCGAAGCCCGGCCAGATAACTTCCTGGCCAGCAGCTGCGCCGCGGTGGGGCGAGGCGACAGGCTCGGCCGATCCGTCGACCTCGGCAAGGCGGAAGCGCAGGGTGGCAGTCTCGCCCGGAGCCAGGTCCAGGCGGTAGAGCAGGGCCGCCTTCGAGCCCTCGTGGTCGGCGCGAACGGCCGTGCGGTCGCCATCGATGAGGTAGGTCCCGAAGGCGTCCTTGGCATAGCGCGGACCCTCGGTGCCAAAGAGCCGCGCGGTGTTGGTCTCGTTCTCGGTGAAGAGCACCGCTTCGGGATCGACCTCCCAGGCCAGCTGGCAGGGGGCGAGCCCGCGGTAGGCCTCCGCCGTGATGCGGCGTCCGGGTTCGAGGCGCAGGCGGGGGCGGCGGACGGCCTCGGGGAAGGCCGGATCGATCCGGCCCCACGACCACGCGTTGCGGTACCAGAGAATTGGCAAGACCCAGCAGATCGCCTGGTCGGGGCCATGGTTGGTGACGTGTACGGCGATCCGGGTGTCGAGGGGGCCGGCCTTGGCGTACTCGATGTCGACGTCGAAGTAGCGATCTGCGTCGAAAATCCCGGTCTCGAGCAGCTCGAACTCGGGTTCCTCCTTCGTCCGACGCAGATTCTCCGCGAGCAGCTCCTCGTACGGGAAAGCGGCCTGGGGATAGCGATAGAGGGCACGCATGTATGAATGCGTGGGCGCTCCGTCGGTGTAGAAGTAGACTTCCTTCACGTCCTCGCCGTGGTTGCCCTCGGGCCCCGCAAGGCCAAATAGACGTTCCTTCAGGATGCCATCTACACCGTTCCAGAGCCCCAGGGCGAAGCACAAGCGCTGGTGCTCGTCGGACCACCCGAGCAGGCCGTCTTCATTCCACCGGTAGGCACGGAATCTTGCGTGGTCGTGCGGGAAGGAATTCCAGGCATCCTGGTCCGCGCTGTAGTCTTCCCGGACGGTGCCCCAGGCGCGCTCGGCGAGGTAGGGCCCCCAGCGGCGCCATGGCGCGCCTTGTGCGGCCGCGGCGAGGCGCTGTCCTTCTTTCGGTGTCACTTGCTGCCTCGCCTTCTGTCGAGTGCCCCTTCTCCCTCTTCTACCGACGCTCGCTCTGCCAATAACTTGTTACGATTGAGTCGTCCCAAGGAGTCGTCCGAGCGCCGATCTTGCATTGCGTGGCGTGACGGCGCTCTGTCCCCACGCAGTCGGAGGCAAAGATGCGCATCCTGATCGTCGTTGGCGGGGCGGTGATGGGCCGCCCGTTCATGAAGTTCGCCGCCCAGCAAGGCCACCAGGTCATGGTGCTCACGCACAAGACGATGCTGGATGGCGCCTGGCCGCACGAGGCGCTCGAAGAGGTTATCGGGGTCGAGCACTGGCAGGAGAAGGAGATCCGCAACACCGTGGCCTGGATCTCGCAGCGGCGGAAGATCGATCGGATCGTTGCTGTGAGCGACTGGGACGTCGAGACGGCCTGCATGCTGCGTGAGCACCTGCGGATTCCCGGTATGGGCGAAACCACGATGCGCTACTTCCGCGACAAGCTGGCCATGCGGATCAAGGCGCAGGAGGGTGGCGTCCGCGTGCCCGAGTTCGTCCACATCCTCAACCACGACGATGTCTTCGACTTCATGCAGCGGATTCCCGCCCCCTGGGTCATCAAGCCCCGGCAGGCGGCGGCTTCGGTGGGCGTCAAGAAGATGATGACTGACCAGGAAGTCTGGCAGCGCGTCATGGAACTCGGCGACGAGCAGTCGGGCTACCTCATCGAGCGCTACGTGCCGGGCCAGGTGTACCACGTCGACTCCATCGTGTACGACCGCAAGGTGCTGTTCCGCGGCGTCTCCAAGTACGGCAAGTCCATGCTCGATCTCAATGTCAGCGGTGGGGTCTATTCCAGTCGCTTGATCGATCGCAAGGACCCCGACTGGCAAAAGCTCGCCGACCTCAACGACCACGTCGTCGAGGCCCTCGGTCTGGTTCGCGGGCCCACGCACGGGGAGTACATCAAAGGTGACGACGGCAAGTTCTACTTCCTCGAGATCGGAGCGCGCGTTGGCTCGGCGAAGATCGCCGACGTCCTGTGCTTTGCCACCGATGTGTGTCTCTGGCACGAGTGGGTCAAGATCGAGACCCAGGATTCCTATTCCCTGCCCCCCTTCCGCGAGGGATATGCGGGCGCGGTGATGTGCCTGGCCGGGCCCGAGACCCCCGACATGACTCCCTACAACGATCCCGAGATCGCCTGGGTGCAGAACAAGCCCCACCACGCGGGCTTGATTTTCCAGTCCCCGGCGGCCGAACGTGTCGTTGCCCTCGAGAAGGAATACACCGAGCGCTTCATGAGCGACTTCATGGCCCACGTACCCACCCCCGATCACCAGACCGCCTGATTCCACGGCCTTCTCCAGGATCGCCCCGGCAAGAGCCCGTTTCAGGGCCTTGCGCTCGAACCTCGGGGTGTTCAGCCCTCGGGGTTAGACGGGCCTGGACTTACATAACACATCCATGGCCCGATGGACGCCCAGACGGCCAGATCCATTCGAGGATCTGGCCGTCTGCTCTTGGTTCATAGTCTGGCGCGATTTTTGAGCGCGCCTTCGTGCGAGTCGGGTAGCTGGAGGCCGTGGTTTACATAACCGACCTTATGCGACGTTTTGGGAGGCTGGTTCGGGACCGCCGGAACCGGTGCAAGATCCGCGTGGCCAGGCGTTTATGGCCAGACTCCGTAACGTTATCGCCGGGGAGCTCGAAAGCTTGAACGCTCCTTTCCTGTGCCTTGGGGCTTTCTTAACCGGATCGCAGAAGTCGCAGCCGACAACCCAAGGTATATAGCTGGAGGAAGCCATGGCCATCGGATCGGTCGCCCGTGCAGGGGCGAGGCCCCTGTACAGAGGGTCCGCCACCGGCTCGGTTCGGGCGGGCGGTGGCTGGGCGCCCCCGCAGGTCCAGACAGGCTGGCAGCCGCCCGTCGTCATGGCCTGGGACCAGACCGCCATCGAGCCACCTGCGGCGCCCGTCGCCCCCTTCTTCTCGGCCTCCTCGGCCGCGGTCGGCACGGCGTCGTCGTCCGGCCCAGAGCCCTTGCCACTGGGACCCCTGGCCGACGCGCTTTCGGCGATCGAGGCCTTGCCTGTGGGCTCCCTGTCCCAGGTTCTGTCGACGATCTCGGAGCTGGGGGCCTCCCAGGGCGGAGCGCCGGCGCCGGTGGGGGCTTCGAGCTCCGCCGTCAGCCTCTCGGATCCGCAATCGTACTTCATCTGCCAGCTTCACGATTCGCGCTTCAATCCAGATGCCCCTGCCACCACTGCGGACTGCGGTCCGACCTCCCTGGCGATGGTGCTCAAGGCCTTTGGCAAGGCACCGTCCGAGCCGGATGCCGAGGCCCTGATCGACCAGGTGCGCTACACCATGACCGGTGCGGATGACCACAACGGCCTGACCACGCCGGACGAGATCCTTTCCGCCGGTCAGCAATACGGGCTCTCGGGAGCCAAGGTCAGCAGCGTGGATCAGGTCGAGGCGGCCGTGTCGGCGGGACAGCTGGTCGTGCTTTCGGGAAATCCGGCTGCCTACAATACGGGCTTCTCGAGCCAGCAGTACTACCCGTTCTCGGGCGGCCACTTCATCGTGGTGACCGGCGTGAGCGGGGATCGGGTGACGATCGACGATCCCCTCTCGCACATCGGCGCCATCTCGATCAGCACGGCGCAGCTCCAGCAGTACATGGCCTACCAGGGCTGGAACGAGGGGATCGCCTTCGCAGCCTGAAGCAGGCACCTGGCGCAGGGGCCACCGCGAAAGAGCTGGAGGGGGACCTGGAGTCCTTGGCTGGGTTAGCTATTAGCCTGGATTGCTATTAACTAGAGACAGTATGTGCCAGGGTAGGGTAAGGTGTGCGATCCCGGGTGATGATCGCTTAGCCGAGGTTGTTATTAACTAGGGACAGTATTTGCCAGAGTAAGGGGTGCGATCCCGGGCGGTGATCGATTAGCCGAGATGACGATTAACCAGGGATAGTATTCGTCTGGGTAAGGGGGGCGATCCCAGGCTTTGTACTGCCAGTAGGATGCTGGGGAAATGGCATGCCATGCTGCATGGCGTGACATCCATGCCAGCGGTCAGGATGTACGCCGACGCTATACCGCATGAAGAGGTACCCTCTCACGCACCTTTCAGGCAGGATGATCGCCCTGGCCCTGGCGATGGCTTTCGCGCTCTGGATCCCAGCTTGCGGGCGCCCGATCGCCCTGGTAACGGCCGGGTCTTCGACCGTGCAGGCAAAGAGCGCTGGCGGCCACACGCTCACGGGCGACATCCAGGTGATCTCGGGATTCCACTCGCAGTATCTGCCCGGCGACCGGAATCTCGTCGTGTACCTTCCGCCAGACTACGTTCGCGCGCCGTCTCGCCGGTATCCGGTGCTTTACATGCAAGACGGCCAGAACCTCTTCGATCGAGCAACGGCCTTTCTCGGTAACGAGTGGCACCTGGACGAGACGGCGCAGACCCTGATCGCGCAGGGGGCGATCCAGAGCCTCATCATCGTGGGCGTCGACAACAGCCCGGCGCGGGTTTTCGAGTACACGTGGCAGCCCGATCCCTCGGTCGGGGATGGGGGGGGGGGCCGGGATTACGCGCGGATGCTCACCCGGGAGATCAAGCCGCTGATCGATCGGACTTTCCGGACCCTCGCCGATCGGCGGCACACCGCCATCATGGGATCTTCGCTCGGCGGCCTCATCGCGTTCTTCCTGGGACGCTACGATCCGCAGGTTTTTGGCGACGTCGGCATGATGAGCCCCTCGATCTGGTGGGACGACCGCGAGGTCTTGTCCGAGGTCCCGGCCATGCCGACGAATCTCCGGATCTGGCTCGACATGGGTACCCGTGAGGGCGAGGGGCCGCAGGACTATCTCGAGAACCTGGCCGACGCCCGGGCCCTCGAGCAGGCGATCGAGCGGCGGGGTTACCAGCTCGGGCCCAAGCTCGGATACTTCGAAGCCCCGGGCGCCGCGCACGACGAGTCCGACTGGGGCGCACGGGTCTACCGGCCGCTCGAGTTCTTCTTCGGCACTGGCGCCAGCCCGGGGCCCTTCGATGGGCCTCTACCATGACGGGCAGTTTAAGGAGCTTCCGGGGGTGGTATTTTCACTCAGGGGAAGCTTGCTGCTGGCGAACGGCTGGCGGGGGCTGAGCCGGGGGAAACGAGCGAGGCCTCGAGTATGCAAGACGCTCAGCTGGTACGTGCCGTGGGGATCGCCGCCTTCGTCGTGGCGAGCTTGGGTCTTGGCGGGTTGGCTCGGGCCGAATCTCAGGCCCCGGCGAATCCTGCCGGGGCTGGACACTGGGTGACCAAGGATGTCTTGACCCGCGTCACCGTGCCGGTGTACGGATGGGTGCTCGAGGGCTCCCAGACCTCGGAGGTCACCTTGAGCCGCACGGCTTTGGCGGCCGGGCCGAACGACGGGCCCAGTGAGGCAGGAAGGTCGTTCGCCTACTCCGGGGGCGAAATGGCGGGAATCCACGCCCGCAGCGCCCAGGACGTCGCCGCGGCCGTGGCCCTGTCCCATTCTCACGACGCCGCCCGGGCGCCGGCGGCGAAGTCAGGTTCTGGCGGCCTGTCGAGCCCGTACTCGGGGACCTGGTACTGCCAGTACCGCGGCGGTTCGGACGTGGTGGTCATCGGCTCGCAGACCGTCCGGATGGCCCCTTATGACTCCAAGGGCAAGGTAGAGCTCGGAGATGCCGTCTCCTTCCCTTTGAGCGCGGTGAACTTCTCCGGCCTCTCGGCGGATGATCGGCTGGTGAAGATGGCCCCGGCGGCGGGATCCGGGGCTTCGCTCGACGGTGCCGTCTGGCTTTCGCGCCAGCCCTCCGGCGACGGGGAGGATGCACAATGAAGACCCTTCCGACGGCGGTCCTCGGGACGGCGCTGACGCTCGGCCTCGCGACGGCCGGTCATGCCCAGGATCCGATTCCCGGCTCCAGCCGGGCCGTGAAGGTCGATCTCGGCACGCGCACGGTGCAGTCCGGCCGCATCCAGAGCCTGGTCCATGACTACCGCACCGACACTTACCAGTGGGCGCCGGTCGGCACGAAGAGCGTGCAGGAGATGGTGCCGACCCAGGTCTGGGCACCTGATGTCGACGTCGTGGCGGTTTATCTCACGGACGTCAAGGAGTACTTCGGCGTCAACATCGGCAGCGATGCCGCCACCTGGCTTTACAGGGGCGGGATGGTCGCCCAGAGTGGCGGCAGCCAGGTCGAGTACTTCGCGGAGTCGGGGGGCTCGGGGCCCCAGTCCACATCGTTGAGCGCTAACAGCGCCAACCAGCTCTGGAACGAGACCGGATCGCGGACCGTCTGGGCCTGGGGTCCTGGGATGCCTGATGCCTACCAGGCCGGCCAGCCCATCCCCGCCACCCTGCCCCTGCTCACGGTCGATTCCGAGAGCGGCTCGACCGGGCTGGGCACCGATCTGGGATCGAGCTTGGGCGCCGACTACAACGTTGTCGGCACGGTTGACGAGACGGCCTACAACTACGTCGGGGTGGACCCGATCGTCCTCGACGTCGGCCATCTCCAGCGCCCGGATCTGCTCTCGGGTTCCAGCTGGGCGCCGACGGCTGGACGGCCCGTCGCTGTTTCCGCCTTGCGATCCTTCGATCTTGATGGCTCCGGCTGCTCGAAATGGGAGTGGATCGGACCCGGGTCCGGTCTGTTGGTCTGGGATCCCACGCATACCGGGCGGATCACATCGGGCAAGCAGTTGATCGGGACCTTCACCTGGGGCAAGTACTGGGCGGATGGCTACCAGGTGCTGCGGTATCTGGACCGTGACCACGATGGCAAGCTCTCGGGATCCGAGCTCAAGGACCTGGCCGTGTGGGTCGACGCCAACTCGGACGGCGTCGCGGAGCCGGGCGAAGTCAAACCCCTGTCGGCCTGGGGAATCACGTCGATTTCCACCCGAGGACTGCAAGACCCAGCGGGTACCGCCTGGAATCCGCGGGGCTTTACCCAGCGCTCCGGCCACAGGATGCAAGCCCACGCCACCTGGGACTGGACCTCCTTCGGCATGGCAAATGCCCTGGGCCACGGTTCGACCTACGTCTGGGTGGCCACGAGCGGGGCGCGCAAGATGGGCGGTGTCCTCGATTTGTGGACCCGCCGCGGGCACATCGGCGGATTCTCCATGCCCACCTTCGGCCCTGGGGCCAGCGGCAAGAAGATCGGCGCCGTGTGGCCGATCGATGGCACGCGCACGGGCCCGTTACTGGCAACCTGGCAAACGCCCGCGTCGATCGGATCCTCGGCTCATAGCCTGGTCACGCTTGCCGATGGGGGCCGGCACCTCTTTGGAACCACGACCATCGAGGCGCCGGGCAAGACCTGGAGCTACGACTGGCAAGCCCAGCTCATCAAGGGCGTGCCCCTGCGCTGAAGCGCCTGGCTCTCCTTGGATCCCGCCGGCATCAGCCCGCGAGCACCCTAGCGGCTCAGGACGACCGGTTGCTGCTCCTGATCCAGGGCAAAGCGGCGGTGGACGACGGCGATCGCCTCGAGGGCGCGCGCTCGGTCGATGACGCAAGAAACCTTGATCTCGGAGGTCGAGATCATCTGGATGTTGATGCCGGCCCCGCCGAGGGCCTCGAACATCTGGGCCGCCGTGCCCGGGTGGTTGATCATGCCGGCGCCCACGATGGAGACCTTGGCCACGGTGCCGTCTGCCACGACCCCCTTCGCGTCGATCTCCGCGGCCAGGGCCTCGCAAATCTCGCGGGCCGGCGCCATATCGTCGAGGGTCACCGTGAAGGCGACGTCGTTCGTGAGGTGCCCGGCGTGGACCGACTGGCTGATGACGTCGACGTTGATCCCACGTTCGGCCAGGCTCGCGAACAGACGAGCCGCGACGCCTGGTTGATCGGGAACGCCCAGGACCGCCAGCTTGGCCTGGTTGAGGTCTGCGGTGACGCCGTTGACGGGGTTCAGGATCTCCAACTGATCGACTCCCTTGACGACCGTCCCGGGGTGGTCGGAGAAGCTCGACCGCACCCGCAGCACGAGGTTCTTCCACTTGGCGTATTCGACCGAGCGCGGGTGCAGTACCTTGGCCCCCAGGCTGGCCAATTCTAGCATCTCCTCGTAGGAGATCTCGCGCAGCAGGCGGGCCTCCGGGACGATCCGGGGATCGGTGGTGTAGACGCCCTCGACGTCGGTGTAAATGTCGCAGATGTCGGCCGCAAGGGCTGCCGCCAGGGCCACGGCCGTGGTATCCGAGCCCCCGCGACCGAGCGTGGTGACCTCACCGTCCGGGGTCAGGCCCTGGAACCCGGCCACCACGGGGATCACCCCCGCGGCGAGCAGGCTGCGCAAGCGCGTCGTGTCGATGTTGCGGATGGCCGCCCGGGTGTGAGCCTGCTCGGTCTCGATGCCGGCCTGGAATCCGAGCAGCGAGCGTGCCGATATACCGAGCTCACCCAGGGCCGCGGCGACGAGGGCGATCGAGACCTGCTCACCCGTAGAGAGCAGCATGTCCACCTCGCGACCGGAGGCCCTCGAGGTGATCTGCCCCATGAGCTCGACCAGCTCGTCGGTCGCGTGCCCCATGGCCGAGACCACGACCACGACATCATGGCCCTCGGACCGCGTGCGAGCCACGCGCTGGGCCACCCGCTTGAGGCGATCGATCGTGCCGACCGAGGTGCCGCCGAATTTCTGGACGATGAGGCTCATGGATCACCGGTGAGGGTCGTCGGCCGAGGACCGAACTCGAACCCTGCTAAGGCTAGCACCTGCCGAAGCCGGTCGCAAAGTAGCGCGAGGCTTACCAGGCCCGGGCCCCGGTGCGCGACAGCTCGACGGACCGGGCGCTGGCCCGATCGCCCCACGCTCCCTGCATGGCCAGGCGAACCGGCTCCACCGCCGTCCTGGGGCACCAGGCCAGCAGCGCCGGGCCCGCGCCCGAGAGCGTCACGGCGTGGGCGCCCGCACAGCGGGCGGCCGCGACGACCTGAGCCATGCCGGGGACCAGCGGCTCCCGGTAAGGCTGGTGCAGGCGATCGCCCAGCGCCTCGGCCAGCAGGTCCAGGCGCCCCGAGCTAAGTGCCGCAACGAGCAGGGCGCTCCGCCCCACGTTGTAGACCGCGTCTTGGAGCCGGACTTGCTCGGGCAGGACCGCTCTGGCCTCCACCGTGGCGAGACGAAACCGGGGAATCGCCAGCACCAGACCGAGCCCGACGTGCAGGTCGGAAGGCAGCGCCAGGGCGCAGGCCTGGCCTCTGGATCCGACGGCCACCGTGATACCGCCCATGAGCGCCGGCGCCACGTTGTCGGGATGGCCCTCGATCCGCGCCGCGAGGGCCAGCTGCCGTTGCGGCGAAAGCGCCGCCCCGGTGAGGACATCGGCAGCGAGGATGCCGGCGCAGATCGCCGCCGCGCTGCTGCCAAGTCCCCGGGCGAGCGGAATCTCGGAGCTGCACTTCACGAGCAGGGGCGGTCGCGGGAGGCCGACCTCGGCATACACGGCTGCAGCCGCCTCGTGGATCAGGTTCGCGCCGGGCGCTGTGAGTTCGGTGGCTTCTTGCTTGCCCTCGAAGCCGTCGGCAGGCGCGATCCCCACCTCGGCCTCGAGCCAGAGGTCGATCGCCATCCCCAGCGCGTCGAATCCCGGGCCAAGATTGGCCGAGGTGGCGGGCACACGGACATGGACGATGCGAGAGGCCATCCTGGAATTGTAGGACCCGGCCGGGGTCCGAGCCAGCTGGCTTTCACACTTGCCCGGGCCGTCGCAGCGCATGCAGGCGGCAGCTCGAGGTAGGATCGAGGGTCCGGAGGCCGAGTACGGCTCCGACACATCGTATCGGCGCACAGCCGCCTGCTTCTCCGATCGAGGCCCATGCCCAGACCGCACCACCACATCCTGGTTTGCCTCAACGAACGCCCTGCCGGGCATCCCAAGGGATCCTGCGCCCCCGAGGGAGCCGCCGAGGTGCTCGACGCGATCAAGCGGCGGATCCACGAGCGCGGGCTCAAGGGTCAAGTCGCGGTCAACTCGACCAGCTGCCTCAAGTGCTGCCCGTTCGGGCCGACGGTCGTGGTCTGGCCTGAAGGCGACTACTATGGCCACATGACCGTCGATCGCGTCGACGCGCTCCTCGATGCGATCGAGCAGGGCCGGTCCATCGAAACCTGGCTCATCCCTGCCGCAGAAGTGGGTCGGTACTGAGCGCGCCCTACTTGATCCCGCGGCCGCTCAGCAAGAGGCCGGGGGTCCGCCAGAGGATGCCGAGGTCGAAGAGCGGCGAGATCTGGTGGACGTACTCGAGGTCGTAGGCCAGCTTCACCGGGATCTCGAGATCGTCGCGGCCATGAATCTGAGCCCATCCCGAGAGGCCAGGGCGAACCGCAAGGACGCCTTTTTGCTCGCGGGTGTACTCGGCAGCGACGATGG
Organism: bacterium; assembly: GCA_021781555.1. Classification (GTDB taxonomy): domain Bacteria; phylum Cyanobacteriota; class Sericytochromatia; order S15B-MN24; family VGJW01; genus JAJXWQ01. The sequence goes on along the minus strand of JAJXWQ010000010.1, from coordinate 32,916 downwards.
GCGGGATCTCGGGCCGGGGGCCGATGAAGCTCATGTCCCCCCAGAGGACGTTGAGGAGCTGAGGCAGCTCGTCGAGGCTGGTGCGCCGCAGGAGGCGGCCGACCCGGGTGACGCGTGGGTCGGCCGCTTGCGTGAGCGCCGGGCCCGAGAGGTCCGTTCGCATGGTCCGGAACTTGTAGATGGTGAAGAGCTGGCCCCGGCGCCCCACCCGATCTTGCGTGAACAGCGACGGTCCGCGGGAATCGAGGCGGATGACGACCGCCAGGAGGGCCAGAAGCGGCAAGAGAAGGATCAGGAGGGCCAGTGCCACGATCGCGTCGAGGGCCGGCTTGATGACGTCGACGTAGGCCCCGCTCGGTACGTAGGTGTCGGGCGGCGGCACGAGGTCAGCCTCGTTGAACGGCGGCACGCCCGGTTCGTCCCCAGCTCGTCTGCGGGTGTCGGGGCCCAAGGGAGCGCTCACCGGCGATACTTGCTTGCGATCTCGAGCACCCGCTCGATGACGTAGTCGACGTCGTCCTCGGACATCTTGGGGTAGAGCGGCAGACTGACCATCCGCGAAAAGGCCCGCTCCGTCACCGGGAAGTCGCCCGGGCGCACGCCGAGTTCGCGCTGATAGAAGGCGTGCAGGTGAATCGGGATGAAGTGTACGGACGTGCCGATCCCTGCCGCCTTGAGCTCGTCGATGAACTGGGCCCGCTCGATCGCAAGCTGCATGGGATCGAGCCTGAGCACGTAGAGGTGCCAGGAATGCCGATCGCCGGGCAGGTCGGAGTCGGCCGGAAGCTCGAAGCCCGCGTCCTTGAATGCCTGGTTGTAGCGCTCGACGTAGCGGGCGCGCACCGCCTGCATGTGGTCGAAGCGGTCGAGCTGGGCCAGGCCCAGCCCCGCGGCGACGTCGGTCATGTTGTACTTGAACCCGGCGGCTTCGACCTCGTACTGCCAGGATCCGGCGTTGGTATAGCGCTTCCAGGCGTCGCGGCTCATGCCGTGCAGGGCCATCTTGCGGAGCCGCTCGGACGCATCCTGGTCCTCGGTCGTGAGCATTCCGCCCTCGCCGGTGGTGAGGTTCTTGGTGGCGTAGAAGGAGAAGCAGGTGAAGTCCCCGATTCCCCCGACCGGCCGGCCGCGGCTCAGGGTGCCGATGGCATGCGCGGCATCTTCGATGACCTTGAGTCCACGATCGGCCGCCAGGCGCGTGAAGGCGTCCAGGTCGGCCGGGCAGCCTGCGTAGTGGACCGGAAGGATGGCTTTGGTGCGCGGCGTCAGGTGTTGTGCGACGCGCTCGGGCGACAGACACAGGGTCCGGGGGTCGACGTCGGCAAGCACCGGCCGGGCGCCGACGTGCATGATGGTGTTCACGGTGGCGCAGAAGGTCAGCGGCGTGGTCACGACCTCATCCCCGGGGCCCACGCCGGCCCCGAGCAGGGCGAGGTGGAGGGCCGCCGTGCAGGAATTGAGGCCCAGGCCATGGCTGGCTCCGACATAGTCGGCAAAGCGACGCTCGAATTCGGTCGTCTTGGGCCCCGTCGTGATCCAGCCGCTGCGAAGGGCCTCGGTGACCTGAGCGATCTCCGCGTCCCCGATGAGCGGCAGCGCATAAGGAATCTGGCGGGCGGCTTGGACGGTCATGGCGCGATCGCTCCTGTCAGACGAAAGATGAGGGTGCAAGGTATCACCCGCGCCTAGGGGGTCGCTTCGGGTTGCATCACGACGCCACCGGGCCGCCCGGGACTCCGGGGCTGGATCACGGCGTCGAGCGCAGCGCGGATCCCCGCCGGGTCGTGGGAGGACGCGGCGGCCTCCAGGCGGGCCAGGGCCGGGCGCCACCACTGCGGATCGGGCGCGCTCTCGGCGCGCATGGCATAGATCTGAGGATGATCCGTCGCCCGGGCGATCTCGTCGGTGACCCGGAGCTCCTCGAAGAGCTTCTCGCCTGGCCGGATGCCCGTGAAGACGATCTCGACGTCGTCCTCCTTGTAGCCCGAGAGCTTGATGAGATTGCGCGCGAGATCGACGATGCGGACCGGGTCGCCCATCTCGAGCAGCAAGACCTCGCCCTGGTGCCCGACGTCGGCGGCCTGCAGCAGAAGCGTGACCGCCTCGGGGATCGTCATGAAGTAGCGGCGCATGTCGGGATGGGTGACCGTCAGGGGGCCCCCCATCTCGATCTGGCGGCGAAACAAGGGCACGACACTGCCCCGGCTGCCCAGGACGTTGCCGAAGCGAACCGCGACGAATCGAGTCCGGCTGTGCGCAGCCAGGTCCTGGACCAGCAGCTCGGCCGCTCGCTTGGTCTTGCCCATGATGCTCGTCGGGTTGACGGCCTTGTCGGTCGAGACCAGGACGAAGCGCTCGACCCCGTGGCGATCCGATGCAACGGCCAGGGTACGAGTGCCAAGCACGTTGTTCGTGACGGCCTCGACCTCGTTCTCCTCCATCAGGGGTACATGCTTGTGCGCGGCGGCGTGGAAGACGATCTCGGGCCGATGCCGGGCGAAGATCTCGTCGATCCGGGCCTCGTCCCGGACGTCGGCGATCACCCGGAAGATCTCGAAGGCCGAGGGGGCCTCAAGCTCCTGGTCAATGCCATAGACGCTGTTCTCGCCGTGCCCGAGGAGGATCAGCGAGGCGGGCTCGAGCTGGGCAATCTGCCGGCAAAGCTCGGACCCGATAGAGCCCCCGGCCCCCGACACCAGAACCCGCCGACCACGGAGGTAGCCGAGGAGCGAGGTATCCGTGACCACTGCCTCCCGGCCGAGAAGGTCCTCGATCGCCACGTCGCGCATGGCGCTCACCGTCACGTTGCCCCCGATGATGTCGTGGAGCGCCGGCAGGGTCTTGACCTTGGCGGGAGTGGTTGCCGCCAGCTGCAGCACCGAGCGGCGCTCCTTGAGGGGCGCCCCGGGGATGGCCAGTACGATCAGATCCACCTGCCGAGCGCTGACGACGCGTCCGAGGTCCTCCCGGCCGCCCAGAACCTCGACGCCGTGGATGCGCACCTTGCGCTTGGCCGGATCGTCGTCGATGAACCCGACCGGAACCAGGCCCCGCTCCGGGTTGCGCATCATGTCGCGGACCAGGAGTTCGCCGGCATCGCCGGCGCCGACCACGAGAGTGCGCGTGACCCCCTCGGCCAGGCGCCCACCGCGACGCTCCACGTATGCCCTCCAGCCGAGACGGACTCCGGCCATCAAGACCAGGCTCAGCAGGGCTTCGATCCCGATGACCGACCGCGGGATCCCCCGTTGGCCGCTCATCAGGGCCAACAGAGCAAACCCCGCCGATCCGGTGAGCACACTCTGGGCCAGCGCCCAGGCCTCGCGAGTGCCGACGTAACGCCAGATGTGGCGGTACAGGCCCCACGCCGAGTTGCTGATCACGCGGATGGCCGGCACCACGAGCAGGAACATCCAGAACTGGTCGATGTGCTGGACCGGGATCTGGCGAATACCGTCGAAACGCAGCACGAAGGCCAGCAGGTACGCCAGCACGACCAGCCCCGCATCGAGGAGGGGCACGAGAAATTTAGCTAGCCGCGGCATCAGCCACTATTCTAGAGGAAAGTCCAGGGCCAGCGCCTCGAAACGCTCGGCAAGCCGCTCGCGATCGAACACCTGACGGACGAAAGCGCGCCCGTTTTCGCCCAACCTCCGCGCCCGCTCGGGAGCGGCGGCAAGTTCCCGGATGGCGCCAGCCAGGGCCTCTGGATCCTCGGGCGGCACGACGACCCCGCAGTCGGCCCGGCTGACCAGGTCCGCGGCTTCGCCCGCCGCTGCCAGCACGATGGGGCGGGCCGCGGCCATGGCCTCGTAGGTCTTGCTGGGCACGGCCCCCCGGAAAAGGGGAAGATCTCGGAGCGATACCAGGATGGCGTCGGCGGCGGCCAGCAGGTCGGGCATCTGCTCGCGAGGCACGGGGTCGAGGAAGGTGACGTTGGGCCCTGCCATCCTCTGGAGCTCGGCCTTTTGAGCCCCGTCACCCACGAAGACGAAATGGATCGGCCGCCCGGCGGGCCCGGCCCCCGCATCCGGCCTGGCGTCCGGCGCCGCGGGGGACAAGAGGAGATCGGCCGCTCGCACCGCGAACTCGAGCGCCTGCGACAGGCCATGGGTGCCTGCGTACACGACGAGGAACCGATCCTGCCAGCTGTGCCTCGCGCGGAAGCTGGCGCCATCCTTGCGGGCGAAGCGCTCCGTGTCGACGCCGTTCGGGAAGTAGACCGCCTGCTTGACCCCCTGGCTCCGGAGGTCGTGCTCGATGCCGAGCGTCACGCAGAGGACCCGCCGGGCCGTCCGGTAGCACCACCGCTCCAGGACCTCGGCCAGGCCCACCAGCGCCCGGTTCTTGACCATCTGGAGCTCGACCGCCGAACGGGGCCAGATATCGGCGACGTTGAAGAAGATCCGCGCGCCCTTGGCCCGCGCAAGGACCCAACCGGCCACGCCGTCGAAGAGCGGAGGGGACTCGACGTACACCACGTCGCAGGGGGCCATCCGGGGCACCGCCAGGATGGCCATCGCCATGAAGGAAAGGTGGTTCAGGATCCGGCGCAGAAAGCCGCGGTTGGGGGTGGCGTAGATCCAGGTCCGGTAAACCTCGACGCCATCGAGCTCTTGCCAGGTTTCGGCCCGGTCGCGGTACTCAAGTGGAATGATCCCCGACGGGTAGTTGGGCAGAGCTGTCAGCACCTGCACCTGATGCCCGCGCCGCACGAGCCGGATGGCCAGCTCGTGGATCCGCGTCTGCGGAGCGCCCACCTCGGGCGGGTAGTAAGGAGTCAGGAAGCAAAAGCGCATGGGAGCCCGGACTAGCGCTCGAGGCGAGCTTGGTTCCCGGAGCCGGCACGGGCTTGCGGCACGATCATGCCCAGGTAGTGGCTGCGCGCTCCGGGTATGTAAGACAACATATCGCTAAACATCCAGGATGTTCTGGCGGTCATCCGGCCGATCACCGGATTGAGGGTCTCGGCGTGAAGATCGAGATGGCAGTCCGGGAATAGCCGGGCGATCTCGGCCCGTCGAAGGGCCACCAGGGGACGATCGGGCCGCACGACGCGCATGTCGTACCAGAGGATCTTGCCGCCGGGCTTGAGGATGCGCCGCATCTCGTGGGCAATGGCCAGGCGGATTTCGGGATCGAGAACCGACGAGAAGAGCGTGAGCTGCATCACGAGGTCGAAGCTCCCGTCGGCAAACGACGTGGACCGGGCGTCCTTGACCTCGAGCGTTGCGGCGGGCAACAGCGCCTGCGCCCCGGCGATTCGATCGGCCAGCAGGTCCACGCCGCTCAGGTTCTCCGGCCGGGCGCCCCAGCTCGCCAGGCGCAGGAGTTCCGCACCAGCGCCGCAGCCCACCTCGCAGATGCGCAGGCCGGCCAGATCGTCCAGGCCCCATCGGGCCAGCAGGCTCAGCGTGGCGCGTTCGCGCCGCTGCGTCCGGTAAAGATTCGCTGGCCGGGACAGGGCGTAGTAGCCCGCCGGAAGGATCCTCTCGCGGTCGCCGTAGACTTCGGCGATACGCTGGCTCTCATCCATGCGCACCGCCCGACCGCGGGATCGGAGCTAGCCCCACGGCCGAACCGACCCGTCGGGGAAAGGGTCTTTGGCCGGCACGCGTTTGTCGAGCGCAAGAACAGCTTGCGTTACGACCCGAACGGCCACCTGGACCCGTCTCGACGGCATCTCCGATTTTACCACCGGCTCCAGAGGGCACCCGGCGGCGACCGGCGATGGCTGGTTGCATTTCGCGAGCCATTTGTTACCTTGAAGAACCCCACCACGCCTGCCAGGCCTCGAGCGGCCCGATCGCGCCGCATTTGGAACTGCCAATGACGGATACCTACTACATCACCACGGCCATCGACTATGCCAACGCTCCCCCCCACCTTGGCCACGCCTACGAGAAGATCGCCGCGGACTGCCTGGCGCGCTACCACCGGCTGCGGTGCGGCGCCGAGAACGTTTTCTTCCTGACCGGCACGGACGAGCACGGGCTCAAGATCGAGCGCAAGGCCAAGGAGGCCGGGGTCAGCCCGCAGGAGTTCGTCGACCAGATGGCGGGGGCCTTCAAGGCCGCCTGGGCCGCGCTCGGCATCTCGTACTCCCGCTTCATCCGCACCACCGAGGCACCCCATCGCGAGCAGGTGCAGCGGATCTTCGCGCGGCTGATCGACCAGGGCGACGTCGTGAAGGCGCGGTACGAGGGCTGGTATTGCTCCGGCTGCGAGGAGTTCAAGGCCGAGCGCGATCTCCTGGAAGGCCGGATTTGCCCCAACCATGAGCGGCCGGCGGAATGGACCTCCGAGGAGAACTACGTCTTCGACATGGCCCGATACCGGGATCGGCTGCGCGCCAAGATCGAGTCCGATCCGCACTTCGTCCAGCCAGAGTTCCGGCGCAAGGAGGTGCTGAACCTTCTCGAAGGATTTCCCAACCTGTCGGTGTCACGCCAGAGCGTCAAGTGGGGGATTCCGGTACCCGGCGATCCCGAACACGTAGTCTATGTCTGGATCGACGCCCTGTCCAACTACCTGACGGGCATTGGATACGGCCGCGACGAAGCCACCTTCTCACGCTGGTGGCCGGCGGACGTCCACCTGGTCGGCAAGGACATCAGCAAGTTTCATGCCATCCTCTGGCCCGCCATCTTGATGGCCCTCGACCTTCCGCTGCCCCGGCAGATCTTCGTGCACGGCTTCGTCTTGCTGGACGCAGAAAAGATGAGCAAGTCCACCGGCAACGTCGTGGATCCGCTCGGCCTGGCCGAAAAGTACGGGCCGGATCCCATCCGGTATTACCTGCTGCGCGAGGTCAACTTCGGGCGCGATGGCGATTTTACCTACGAGGCCTTCGAGAAGCGGGTCAACGCGGATCTGGCGAACAATCTCGGCAATGCTCTGAACCGGATCCTGACCTTCGCCGAGCGCCACTTCGACAACCACATCAGTCGCCCTGCCACCGAGGCCCCCGAGGCGATCCGGATGCTGGAGGCTGCGGCCGAGCTCGCCAGGGAACGTTTCGTCGCCGGCATGGAAGCCCTGGCACTCCATGACGCTCTCGCGGCGGCGTGGGAGCTCCTCGACCAGCTCAACATGTTCGTCGATCGCCAGGCGCCCTGGGCGCTCGCCAAGCAGGAGGACAAGACTCCCCTGCAGCATGTGGTCTGGTCCGTGCTCGAAACCCTGCGGGTGGTGGCGATCATGGTCTGGCCCACGGTGCCTACCTTGGCAGCGAAGATCTGGGAGCAGATCGGGACACAAGGTGAGCTTCTTGCGGAGCGCACGGATCGCCGGTGGGAGCACACCCGGTGGGGGGCCGCTCCCGACGGTTCCCCGGAAGGCTCCCAGCTGGCCGGCGAGCGCGTCTTCGTCACGCGGAAGACCGGTCCCGTCTATCCACGCATCGGCACCGAGATCGTGGGCAAGGCCGGCAAGAAGTAGCCGCCGAGGATGTTCGCGGGGCCCGCCGATCCGCTGGTGGTCGATTCGCACTGCCACCTCGACATGCTCGCGAGCTGGCGCAAGTCGGTCCCGCCGACGGCGGCCGAGGAAGCCCGCGAGCAGGCCGAGATCGTGGCCCGTGCACGCGCTGCGGGGGTGGGCCAGATCGTGGTATCGGGCTGTGCCTGGCAGGATTTCGGCAGGGTGCGGGAGGCTGCCGAGCGTTTTGCGGACGTCGTCTGGGTGGCCCTTGGCATTCACCCCCACGAGGCGAGCACCTGGGAGCCCGCGTCGCTCGAGCGACTGGCTACCGCGGCGGACGACGCCAGGGTCGTGGCCATCGGAGAGTGCGGGCTTGATTACCACTACGACCTCTCGCCCCGGGTCCGCCAGCAAGAGGCCTTCCGGGACCAGGTCCGCCTGGCCAGGGCCCTCAAGAAGCCGCTCGTCGTCCACACCCGCGAGGCCGAGGAGGACACCGCGGCGATCCTGGCCGGCGAGGGCGCGGCGCAGGTGGGCGGAGTGATGCACTGCTTCACGGGCACCTGGGACCTGGCGAGGCTGGCCCTCGACATGGGGTTCTTCATCTCGTTCTCGGGCGTGATCACCTTCGCCAGCTCGAACGACCTGCGGACCCTGGTGGCCAGGGTGCCGCTCGAGCGGACTCTCGTCGAGACCGACGCGCCCTATCTCGCTCCGGTACCGTATCGGGGTAAGCGCAACGAGCCCGCCTGGGTCGTGCGGACCGTCGAGGCCCTGGCGGCCATTCACGGGCTGGAGCCGGCGGAGGTGGGGCAGATCACCGCGGCCAATGCCAGGCGGCTCTTCGGCCTGCCCGTTTCTTTCTCAGTTTGACGGGTCCCTCTGCGCGGTCGCTGCGCTGCGCAACCGGGCCCTGTTTCTTTCTCAGTTTGACGGGTCCCTCTGCGCGGTCGCTGCGCTGCGCAACCGGGCCCCGTTTGACTCCTTGGGCCCGGTCGTATCGAGCGCATCCTCCGGCTGAACGGGTCCCTCTGCGCGGTCGCTGCGCTGCGCAACCGGGCCCTGTTTGACTCCTTTGGCCCGGTTCCTTCCAGCCAAAACCGTTTGAATCCGTCTGCGACCGTCCAGAACGAGTACAATGAAGGGACGCTCAGCAGTTGGAGTTCAAAGGGCCTGGATGGATCGGGCCTGAGGAATCCAGCGGGGCCCGATCTCACCGAGGGATCCGTTCAAACTGCAGGCGCTCGAGGACGGTCAGATGCCCACTCCCGTCGAGCAGCTGGTAACTTTCATCAAGGAACGCCGGGCCCATCTCGGGCTTGGCCATAATGCCCTGGCCCGGGCGTCCGATCTGGATCCGGGAACGCTCGCCAATTTGATGGTCGGCCGCATCAAGAAGGCACCCTCTTTGACCACCCTGCGCAGGCTAGCCCTGGGTTTGAGGGTGGATCCCGAGCTCCTGATCAAGATTGCAGGCGGGCACCCGGTGGATCTCGAGGTCGTGGCCCGGTACGGCGAGGACATTCCCGCCTGTGAGGCCCGCAAGCGCGACCCGGCGGGCAGGTATCCGCTCACGGCCGAGGAACTCGCGATCCTCAAGGACGCGAAGTACGTCGGGGTGCAATGGGACCTCGCAAGTCACCTCGAGATCCTGGATCTGCACCCGGTGGATCGGCGCTGGATCTTCTTCAACCTCGAGAACTTCGTCCACACTGTCGAGGTGCACCGGGTCCTGCTCGAGGACATTCCTGGCCGATCGCGGTAACGGTACCCCCGCCCCCGGCTAGATCCCGGCGCCGTTAAGGAAGTCCTCGATCGCCTCGGCCCGCCTTGGCGCGGGCCCCCGGGAAAGCTCGGCGACGCGGTCTTCGAGGGCGACGAGCCGCTCGCTCAAGGCCTTGATCGCCATCGCCTCGGGATCGGGCAGCGGCACCACACCGGGCCCCGGGGGCTCGATGGATTTGCCCTGGACCAAGACGATCTTGCCAGGAATTCCCACCACGGTCGCCCCCGGCGGCACATCCCGCAGCACGACGCTTCCCGCACCGATCCGAGCCTCTGCGCCCACCGTGATGGGGCCGAGCAGGGTGGCCCCGGCGCCGACCACGACGCCATCTTGCAAGGTGGGATGACGCTTGCCGCGCTCGAGCGAGGTACCGCCCAGCGTCACCTGGTGGTAGAGGAGCACGTCGTCGCCGATCTCCGCGGTCTCACCGATGACGACCGCCGCTCCGTGGTCGATGAAGAAGCGGCGGCCGATCCGGGCCCCCGGGTGGATCTCGATCTGGGTAAAGAAGCGCGTGAGCTGAGAAATCAACCGGGGCAAGAAGGGAACGTGGCGTCGCCACAGGACATGCGCGATCCGGTGCCAGAACACCGCATGCACGCTGGGATACAGGAGCGCGATCTCGAAACGGCCGCGCGCCGCGGGATCCTCGCGCTGGATCCGACCGAGGATCTGCCACAGGTCGGTCCACATGGACAGTTGCGCCGGGCCGGCATCGGCCGCCTGGGTGCCCAGCTTGAGGATCATCGGCTCACCGGAGCGCTGGTCGGTCGCTCGACGGGTAGCCTCTCGGCCTCCTGGCGAGCCTCGGCAAACAGTGCGGTCGAAAGATAGCGCTCCCCGACGTCCGGAAAGATGACGACGATGGTCTGGCCACGGGCTTGTGGACGGCTGGCGCAGGCGATGGCACACCGCGCGGCAGCCCCGGCGCTGATGCCGACGTGCACGCCCTCCTCGCGCGCCAGGCGCCGGCTGAAAGCCATGGCCTCGTCGCTGCTCACCGTCATGACCTCTCCGAGGGAGCCATCTCGCAGGCCCTCGAGCAGCTCGGGGTCGAGATTGCCCGGGACGAAGCCCGTCCCGATGCCCTGGATCCGGTGTCCGGCGGCCGAGTTTCCCGAGAGGACCGCGCTCTCGGCGGGTTCCACCGCGACGAAGCGGAGCTGCGGCCGGCGGGCGTGAAGCCTGCGGAAACAGCCAGAGAGGGTCCCTCCCGTCCCGACCCCGGCCACGATCGCATCGACCTCGCCCGCGGTGTCCGCCCAGATCTCCTCGGCGGTCGTGGCCTCGTGGGTGGCAGGGTTGTCCGGGTTCTCGAACTGCTGCGGAATCCAGGCGCCCGGCGTCCGCTCCGCGATCTCGCGGGCCAGCGCGATGGCGTCCAGCATGGCCGTGGGGCCGCCTGGAACCAGGTGCAGCTCCGCACCATAGCTCAGCAGGAGGGCCCTGCGCTCGAGTGACGAGGTCTCGGGCATGGTCAGGATCAATCGGTAGCCCCGCGCCGCCGCGACGAAGGCCAGCGCGATCCCGGTGTTGCCGCTGGTGGGCTCGACGATGACCGTCGTGCCGGGAGCGATCGTGCCGCGCCGTTCGGCCTCGACGATCATGCTCACACCGACACGATCCTTGACGCTACCGGCGGGATTCAAGCCCTCGAGCTTGGCCAGGACCTCCCCCGTGCAGCCCTGGCTGACCCGGTGCAGGCGCAAAAGCGGCGTATGACCGACCAGGTCGGCCGGATTATCGAAGATCCGCTTCATCCGGGGTCCTCTGCAGGTAAACAGGTCACGAGAGGCCTGGATCATATCACGGTGATCTGGAGGCAGCCAACCGCACTCAGGTCAAAGCAAATCCCACATCCGGATAAACAACGGAGGTTTGCAGACGATTCTCGCTGCCTTTGGGGTGTTTCCCGTTTGAACGGGTCCCTCGGTGCGGTCGCTGGACTGCTCAGTCGCGCCCGCTGCCCCCTGCCAGGAGCTCCCGGACGACCTGGCGAAGCTGGCGGTCCCGATCCTCGATGCGGTAATCGCGAAGAATCTTCGCCCGCGCCCGGTCTCCAGCCTCGGCAGGGGCCGCGAGGGCCTCGCGGACGGCGGCGATCGCGGCGGTCGTGTCGCCGTATGGCACGACGAATCCGGCGTCAGCAACCACCTCGGGCAAGGCACCGCGATCCGAGACCACCGGGATGCAGCGCAGGAGCATCGCTTCGGCGACGGAGCTCCCGAAGGCCTCGTGCAGGGACAGCTGCACGTAGACCGTCGCCTGGCCATAGAGCGCATCGCGGTCGGCCTCGGAGAGGAACCCGGGAGTCTCGAGGTTGGCCGGGCGGCAGCTGGCCAACCAGGCCTCACCCTCGGCATCGGCACGCCCCACCATCACGAAGCGGACCTCGGGCATCGCCCTGGCCACCTCGACGAAGGCGGCCAGGCCCTTGCGCACGACGTTCTCGGCAATGATGTTCCCGACCGTGATGACGATCGGCTGCTTGGCCACCGTCGGGGCCGGGATCTCGGGGTAGCCGTTCGGGATGACCAGGATCTTGCTCTCAAGAACGCCGCCGTTGGCACGCGCCTCGCGTCCGGCCGTGTAGGAGGTCGGCAGGAGGCGATCGGCCAGCTTGAAGATCGCGAGGGTCATCCAACGGACCGGCCCCCCACGGAGGCTCCCGTAATTCATCTCCGGCACCGCCGCCGTGTCGTACCCGCCCACGACCACCACGGCGGGCTTGTGCAGGAGGCGCGCCAGAGCCACTGCCAGCAGGGCGATGCGGTTGGCGAAGCGGCAGACGACGATGTCGCACCAGAGCACTCCCGCAACGACCTTGCCGACCGAACCGAGGCGCCGGTGGTCGAGTTCCCGGACGTCAAATTCCTGCGCCAGCGCCGTGCCGTCGTCGACCGCCCAAGCTGCTGACGTGTTCCGCGTGTAGAAGACCCGCCACCTGCGTTCCATCGGGGAATTTGCCTGTACCCTTTTCAGTTGAGACGGGTCCCTCTGGGCGGTCGCTGCGCTGCGCAACCGGGCCCCGTATCCCTAGCGGTCTTTCGCCACGGTCACTGGCGCGGTCTCGAAGGCCCCCACGACCGCAAGCTCGACGATCTGACAGAGCAGGTGCCCCATCAAGATATGAGCTTCCTGGATGCGGGCCGTGTTCCTGGATGGGGCGGCGAGAAGGAGGTCACAGTGGGCGCCCAGCTCGCCGCCGGCCTCCCCGGTCAGGGCGACCACGAAGATCCCGCAGGTCCTGGCGGCAATCGCGGCCTGGACGACGTTCGGACTGTTGCCGCTGGTCGAGAGGGCGACCAGGACATCGCCAGGCCGTCCCAGCGCGAGCAGGGGCCGGGCGAAGGTCTGCTCGTAGCCGTAGTCGTTGCCGATCGCCGTCGTTGCCGAGGAGTTGGCGTGCAGGGCGATGGCTCCTAAGGGCATCCGCTCGCGCTCAAAGCGGCCGACCAGCTCCGCGGCCAGGTGCTGCGCATCGGCGGCCGACCCCCCGTTCCCGCAGAACAGGACCTTGCCGCCCAGGGCCACGCGCTCGGCGATCGCCTTGCCGGCCTCGGCAAGAGGCGCGGCCAGGGCCCCCATGGCCCGGGCCACGGCCAGGTGGGCCGCCAGGCCCGCATCGACCGTCTCGAGGATCACCCCAGCGTCCATGCGTGCACGCCTTCCTCGACGAAGCTGAAGTCCACGAGCTGCGCACCCTGTGCCTTGACGGCGCTCTGCAGGAAGAAGAGCTTGCCGGGTTCGGCCACGAAGAACATGAAGCCTCCTCCTCCGGCACCGGTGATCTTGCCACCGAGCGCACCCGCCTTGCGGGCGGCCTCGTAGATCTCATCGATGCGGGGATCGGTGATGCCCTCGGCCATCTGCTTCTTGGCTTGCCAGGAGGCATCCAGCATGGCACCGAATTCATCGATACGCCCGCGCAGCAGCGCCTGCTTCATTTCGAAGGCCAGGCGCTTGAGCTCGTCCATCGCCTTGAGCGTGCGCTCGACCGAATTCTGGTAGTTGGTGACCTGTCGCTCGATGATGTTCGACGAGAAATGCGAGCCGCCGACGTACGCCACCACCATGCGGTACTCGAGCTCGTAGAGCGTCTCCCGACGCAATCGCAACGGGTTCACCACGGCGATGCCATCATAGAATTCGATGTAGTTGAAGCCGCCGAACGCCGTCGAGTAGTGGTCCTGCTTGCCGCCCTTGATCCCGACCTCCAGGCGCTCGATCCGGTATGCGATGTCGGCCAGTTGGTAGGGATCGAGCGCGATGCGCATGAACTCGGCCACGGTTCGAACGAGCGCGACCGTGATGGCCGACGACGACCCCAGGCCCGAGCCCGGCGGGGCCGCGTTGTGAAGCGCGATGTCGAGGCCCTCGTGCAGGGGGGCTGTCTTGCGGAAATGGTCGAGCACTCCCTTGGCCAGGTCCAGTTGCCCGTCGTACACGAACGGATCTTCGATGCCGTAGGAGATGGTCGCGTCGTAATCCAGGCTCTTGACCGCGAGCCTGCCTCCGCCGATCGTTGCCGAAGCGCAGGCATAGCGGTTGATGGTGGCGGAGAGGACGGCGCCACCGCGCTCGTCACAGTAGGGCGGAACGTCGGTTCCCCCGCCCGCGAAACTGATGCGGAGCGGAGCGCGGGCGCGTATCACGCGCTGTGACCTTCCCGGTTGCAACAAGCTGGCCAGAGTCGCTGCGGAAGGTTCGGACGGTAACATTCGGGACAGCGGTTCCTTCAGTGGACAGCATACACTGCGAGCGTGCACACGAAAAACCCGTAGACCGCGCCCGGCGATTACCTTCGGTACTCGTCGAGGAGCGCACGGAACACCCGGGCGGTGTGCGCCCAGCTGAACTCCGCGGCTCGGGCCAGCCCCAGGCGGATCAGGCGATCTGCGAGGCCGCGCTCCCGAAGAACGCGATCGAGCGCCTTGGCCAGACCCTCGACGTCGAGCGGATCGACCAGCATGGCGGCCGGACCGGCCACCTCGGGGATCGCGCCGGCGTCGCTCGCGACGACCGGGACGCCGCTGGCCATGGCCTCGAGGATCGGCAGCCCGAAGCCCTCGTACAGGGACGGAAAAACGAAGGCCGCTGCGCCGGCAAAGAGCAGCGGGATATCTTCGTGCGCCACCGCGACGAGGCGGATGGCCCGGCCGGGGTCGCTTAGGCCGAGCATGGCCGAACGGAGGGCCGCTTCGGCGCTGCCCGGCCGCCCTGCGATGACCAGCTGGTGGGGCAGGTCGCCAGCAAAGAGCAGGCGATCGAAGGCCTCGACGAGGCGAACCAGGTTCTTGTGGGGAGCAGTCGTTCCGACGAAGAGGACATAGGGCCCCGTCAGGCCCAGGCGGGAGCCCCGAGCGGCCACCCGCGCGGGGTCGTGGTCGGCCTTGAAGCGGTGGCTGTCGTAGGCCTCCCTGGCCACCACGATCTTGGATTCCGGCACGCCGTACTCGGCGCCAAGATCGCGCCGCGTCGTCTCGCTGACGGCGACGATGCGATCCGCGAACCGCGCCGCATGGCGGGTCTGGGCCTCCAGACGCATCCGATCGGCGAAGCTCCGGAGTTTGACCTTGCGAAAGGTCAGATCGTGAATCGTCACGATCTTGACGCCCGGGGCCACGATGGGAATCGACTGAGCCATGTAGAGAGTGACGTCGGGCGGATGGGCATAGAGCCCGGCAGGCAGGCGCAGGTGGGTCCAGAGGCTTCCGAAGGGAAATTCGAGGACGTGGCGATGGATCCGGGGACCGTCGGGGATGTCGGCCATGACTTCACGCCCGCAAAGGTAAAGATCCCATTCGATGCCGTCGGACAGCGGCAAGAGTTCGGCGAGCAGAGCCCGGTGGGCCTCGCCGAAGCCAGCGCGCACCGGCAGGTAGGCGTAACGCGCGTCGACCGCGACCCTCACGGGATGGCCCCCTTGTCACCGGCCAGGCCGGCGTTGCGGGCCCGCCGGTCAAAGAGCACGCGCAGCGGAGGCGGAGCCGCCCGGTAGCCCCACACGACGGCCAGCAAGGTCAGCAAGACCCCTCCCCCGATCTCGAGCAGCGGCGGTAGCGGATGGATCGCCAGTCCGAACGCAAGGAGTAGCAACCCGAGGGCCGGGTAGAACCGCGCTTGCCGGTATAACGGCAGCCTGGCTGCCTGGTAAAGCAGTACGGCGTCTACCGACACGCGCAGAATCCATGCCAGGGCCGCACCGGTGATCCCCCAGAAGCGCGTCCCGAGCACGAGGGCAAGCACGAACGGGATCGCCTCGATGAGGTGGAACTTGGCTGGGATATCGGGCCGACCGCGGCCGAGGTGGAAGAACGACGGCACGTGCGCCAAGCCGTTCATCCACAGACCGAGGAAGATGAGGTCGGCGACCGGTGTGGAAGCAGCCGCTTGCGCGGGTCCGACCCAGAGCGAGAGAAATTCCCGGACGACGAGCAAGCCGGCGACCGCCACCGGCGTCATGACGACCGCGACCGAGGTCGCGGCCTCTGCCAGCAGCGCGTCGGCGGACTCGGACGAGATCTTCGCGAAGCGCGGGAAGAGCGTGCGGCCGAGGCTCGCGGGCAGCACGATCAGCCGGTTCACGAGGTTGAAGGGAATCGTGTAATTGGTGACCGCCACCATCCCGTTGACGATCCCGATGACGAAGCGATCGGCGGACTGCAGGACGGCATTCATGACCGCCGAGATGGATACCCAGCCCCCGAAGCGGAACAACCCCCCGATTTGACCCGGATCCAGGCTCGGGGCCCCGAGACCGACAACCCCGAAACAGGCCAGCAGCGTCGCCAGATTGCCGAGGGCTCGCGCCACGATCGTGACCGCCACGAGACCGGACAGTGCCGGGCCATGCCCCCACGCCCAGAGCAGCGGGGCCACCTGCATGGCCAGCGTCCCCGCGACCCCCAGGAGATTCAGGGTTCCGAACCGCTCCTCGCCCTCGAGCGTGCCGCTCAGCACCGTGGCCGTCGTCACGATGGGAACGCCGAGCGCGAGCCAGGGAACCGAGCCCAAGGCCTCCGGGCGGATCGCCTGCGGGATCCTGAACACCGACCCGAGGAGCAGGTTCCCGACCACCAGCAGGATTCCGCTGCCGAGCAAGCCGATCGCCGCGTTGAGCGCCAGAGCCGTCCAGAAGACCCGCCGGACCTGTTCCTTGGGGGCGTCCTTGAGGGTGGCGACGCGATTGGAGGTCGCCTGCCCGAACCCGAGATCGAGGATGGAGAAGTAGCCGAGCAGCGTCCAGACGATGGCCAGGACGCCATAGCGAACCTGGCCCACGGCAGCCAGGAACGCCGGCACGATCACCAGCGACAGGACGGCCGGCAGCGCGGCGCCCGCGACGTTGATCAGGGTGTTGCGCCGTACGGTCCCGGGGCGTGGGTTGGACAAGCTTTGACTTCGATCCCGGTCTGACTGCTTCGCCGCAGGGACTCTACGGCACGCCGCTCGGTGGCGGAACCTTCATGGTACCGCACGGTTCCGACCCGGGCGTCAGCTAGACCTTTTGCAGTTTGAACGGGGCCCTCTGCGCGGTCGCTTCGCTGCGCAACCGGGCCCCGTTTGACTCATCGGGCTCGATCCATTCAAACCGGGAGCACGCTAGACGCCTTGGCGCCTAGCGTCCGGTGAACTGCGGCGGCCGCTTGCCGAGGAAGGCTCGCATGCCCTCTTTCTGGTCCTCGGTCGCGAAAAGCATGTAGAAACGCTGCCGCTCGGCTTCGAGGCCCTCGGCGAGAGTCGTCTCGAAAGCCTTGTTGACGGCTTCCTTGGCCACCCGCAAGGCCATCGGCCCCTTGCTGGCGATGTCCTTGGCGAGCGCGATGGCGTCGTCCAGGTAGGACGCCACCGGAAATACCCGCGACACCAGCCCGTGCGCCAGGGCTTCCTGGGCCTTGAGCTGCCGGCCGGTCAAGATCATATCCATCGCCAGCGACTTGCCGAGCAGGCGCGTCAAGCGCTGGGTACCGCCCGCGCCCGGGATCACCCCGAGGTTGATCTCCGGCTGGCCGAAGACCGCCGTCTCGGAGGCCACGATGAAGTCGCACATCATCGCGACCTCGCAGCCGCCGCCGAGAGCGAACCCCGACACGGCGGCGATCAGCGGCTTCTTGACCTGGCGCAGCCGATCCCAGACACCGATCAGGTCGCGGTAGACCATGTCCACCAGGGAGGCCTCGGCCATCTCTTTGATGTCCGCGCCGGCGGCAAAGGCGCGCTCGTTCCCGGTCAGGACGATCGCGCCAACTCCGGGATCGGCGTCGAGCGCCGCCATCGCCTGGGTGAGCTCCGCCATCAGTTGCGGGGAAAGCGCATTGAGGACCTTGGGCCGGTTCAGGCGCACGACCGCCACCGCGTCGTGACGATCGACGAGGAGGTTTTCGTACTGCACCGGGACAGCGGTAGAGGTTGGCATGGCTTGGACTCCTTAAATCGTGCCGAAACGCTCCTCGAGGTGGTGGATGAGCGCAAGCTCGGTTTCCTCGTTGAATCCCAGCTTCAGGCGTTGGGCTGCATCCTGGCGGGTCTGGCGGTAGACGAAGATGGCGAAGAGCAAGGCCTTGCCGATCGCCTCCGGTTCGGGCTTGCAGCAGGTCTGGGCCAGCGCCCCGTGCAGGGCCTCCGGGATGGCCTCCTCGTCTCGCAGCTTGGGGTTGTCGGCCGAGAGCCTCCCTACGGCGAACAGCGTCTCGCGGAGGTCGGTCAACCATTTGAGGGCCTTGTAAAGCTTCTCTCGCTCGAGAAAACCGTAGGCTACCCAGACGTCGACCCAGAAGCGCTGATGCAGGTGCTCGAGGGCCTTGCTCGGATCCTCTGGCAGCGGCTCTTCCCGCAGCCCGTCGACGTCGACACGGACGACCACGAGGTCCTCGAGCAACGCGTCGAGGGCCCCTTCGGGGCGATCGATGCGGAAAAGCGGCCGGCCCAGCAACTCGACGATCTGGTAGCGATCCTGCGGGGGAACGGCCCCCTCCACGAGGACCTCGAGCGCGATCTCCCCGTCGGTGCCGATGCGCCAGCGTCGGACGCGGGGATCCTGGGCCAGGTAGCGCTCGGCGCGGCGGCGGACGTCTTCCAGACGAGTCATCTGAGCAACCTCGGGACGAAGGGTGGCTGCTCACCCATACTTGCCTCCCGTGACGCTGTCAAGCCATCAGCCGGGGAGCGTTCGAGGGAACCGGCGGGTTCCCTCGAGTCCCTGCCCGAGCGCAGCGCGGGAGAAAAGCCCCCCTAAAAGTGGAAATGCTCGATCAGGTCGCCGAAGGCGCGCCGCAAGGCCGACGAGAACGACCCCCGGGTCAAGGTCTGGACTTGACGGCCGACATAGCGGCCATCGTCGGCGATCAGGCCCTTGATCCCGTCTGCCGGCGCATCGAGGGCAACGTGCTTCACGTCGACCTTGCCGTCGTGAAGGGCGACGTCCAGGTACTCGTGGGTGCTGCCGACCTTCGTGAGCTTGCCGCCGAGCGCCCCGGCCGTCACGTACCGGACCCCGCCCACCGTCCGCTCGTCGGGAACATGGGTGTGCCCGGCGAGCACCAGGTTGACGTTGTAGCGGCTCATGAGGTCGGTGAAGCGCGCCGACTGGGCCGGATCCTCGAGCTTGGGATAGGCGATGCTCGCGGGCATGCGCGCATGGAGCTTGGCCACGACTGCCGAGACGTCCTTGCCGACCGCCGGCACGTGCATCGCGACGACCGTGGGCTTGCCCTGGTTGGCCGCCAGATCCCGCTCGAGGAACGAGAACGTCGAAGCGTCGATGTGCTGGTTTGCGTCGTCCAGCAGGATGAAGTGCACCCCGCCCCGGTCGAAGGAGCGCGGCGTGGTGCCGAAATCCTTGACGAAGCGATCGCGCTCCGAGCCGCGGTAGTCGTGGTTGCCGGGGATGGACTCGAGCGGGACCTGGAGCTTGCCGAGCGCCTTGGCCGTGGCGGCGTGCTCCTTGGCCGTGCCCACCTCGGTCATGTCGCCGCCCGACAGGACGAAGGCTGGCTTGTTCTCGTTGCTCGTCTTGACGAAGCGATCGAGGAGCTGGAAGCCGTCGTGGCTATCTGCCGCGAAGTAGAACCGGACATCCGAGCTGGATTTCAGCGCTCGTACCGGTGCTGTCTTCCCCAGAATCGCGCTTGCGCTCGCCACTCCCTTGCTCCTCCTGCCATGTCCTCGGCCCGGTAGCTCTCCACCGAGGTTAAGGTCTTTCTAAGAGCGTCCGATGGCAAAGAGGTACAATACAACAAGGGATCGGACAGTTCTTTTTTCGGACCGAGGCCACGAGTGTCAATCTTCGCCGATCGGCGCGCCCGCTTCATGCAGCGCATGGAAGGCGGGGTCGCCGTGATCCGGAGCCACCCCATCGCTCTGCGCAACGGCGGTACCGAATATCCCTACCGGGCGGACAGCACCTTCTGGTACCTGACCGGTTTCACCGAACCTGACGCCATCGCGGTCCTGGCTCCCGGTCATCCGGAGCATCGGTTCATCCTCTTCGTCAATCCCAAGGACCCGGCCAAGGAAGTCTGGACCGGGCGCCGGGCCGGAGTCGAAGGGGCCGTGCGCGATTTCGAGGCCGATGCGGCCTTTGCCCTGTCCGAGCTGGATGCGGTCTTGCCGCGTTACCTCGAGGGTGCGCCGCAGCTCTATTACGCGCTCGGGAGCAGCCCGGAGTTCGATCAGCGCGTACTGGGGTGGATCCAGGCGGTCCAGGCCAAGGCCCGCCAGGGCATCCTGGCCCCGGACACCCTGGTCGATCCCGCCCGCATCGCCAACGAGATGCGCTTGATCAAGGGGCCCGAGGAGATCGCGCTCATGAAGCGCTCGGCGGAGATCGCCGCGGAGGCCCATCGCCAGGCCATGATCGTCGCCAGGCCCGACATGTACGAGTACGAGCTGCAGGCGACGATCGAGTACAGCTTCCGCAAGCTCGGCGCCCAGGCTCCTTCCTACGGCACGATCTGCGGCTCCGGTCCCAATGGTTGCATCCTTCACTACACGGCCAACGAGCGCCGGATGGGAGCGCGGGATCTGGTGTTGATCGACGCCGGTTGCGAGCTCGACGGCTATGCCTCGGACATCACGCGCACCTTTCCCGTCAGCGGGATCTTCTCGCGTGAACAGCGGGCTCTGTACGAGGTGGTCCTGGCTGCGCAGAAGGCGGCGATCGCCACGGTCGCTTCGCACCCGAGCTTCCAGGCCGTCCACGACGTCGCCGTGCGCCGGTTGACCGAGGGCCTCATCGCACTCGGCCTCCTTTCCGGGCCGCTCGAGCAGGCGCTCGAAGCGGAGGCTTACAAGCCTTTTTACATGCACCGCACCGGCCACTGGCTTGGCATGGACGTCCACGACGTCGGAAACTACCGCGCAGATGGCGAATGGCGGCGCATCGAACCCGGCATGGTGCTCACGGTGGAGCCCGGTCTTTACATTCCCGAGGGCGCCAAGGTGGACTCGAGGTGGTACGACATCGGCATCCGCATCGAGGACGACGTGCTGGTCACCGAAACCGGATGCGACGTTCTTTCGTCGGGCGTCCCCAAGGAGATCGAGGAGATCGAGGCGCTCATGCGCGCGGGCGCCCTCGCCGGAGCACGCTAGATCGATACAGAGTCCGGGCCCGGGTCTTGAGCCAGCCGTCGATATCTCCCCTCGAGCACCACCTCCTGGGCCTCCTGTCGGATGGGCGGGCTTTCGGCTACGAGCTTCTCAAGCTTATCGAGGCGGCTCCGCACGCGCACGAGGTCGCCGGGTCGGGGTCGGTCGCCGTGTACCAGGCCCTGGCCGCGCTCCAGAGGCGAGGCTGGATCGACAGCCACAAGGAGGCCGGGCACGCCGGCAAGGGGCACACCGCGTACGACATCACCCAGACGGGGCAGAGCGCCCTGTGGCTGGCGACCGACCATGCCCTCCGCGAGCCGGCGACCACCGAAGCCTTCCGGCGTGGCGTCGCCTACGCCCAGGTTTTGTCTTCGGGAATCCTGAAGAGCCGTCTGGCTGCCAGTGCCATGCAGCTCAAAGAGGTGCGCGAGCGCCTCGGCATGCCCGACGAAGGCGCGCCGCTCCACCGGCGCTCGGTCGTGCGCCTGGAGGGCGAGGTGGTCGAGCGCACCCTCGCGTGGCTGGTCGAGCTCGGCGCCATTCTCGTCTTGCCGCAGTCCGAGCCGGCCGAGGATCCCGGTTAACGCCAGCAGCCCTTCCCGTTTCGTGCCTCGGGGGTGCCAGGGCCCTCCCCCCCGAGATTCACGCGCAGAAGCGGTGGACCACCTCGAAGAAGGTCCGGAGACCCCAGTTGAATCCCTCGATGGGGATGCGCTCGTCGTGGCCGTGATAGAGCTGGCTGAAGACGAGGTCATCCGGCAGGCGGATGGGGGCAAAACCGTAGGTGGTGTAGCCGATCTTGCGATAGCTCGCGCCGTCCGTGTAACCGACGCTGCAAGAGGGCACCACATGGCAGCCGGGATCGCGCTCCGAGAGCACCTGGCGTATCACGTGGAAGAGGGGGGTGTCATCCTCGTGGACCACCGGATCGCTGGCCTGGATCACCTCGAACTTCACGTCTTCCCGCACCGCCTGGCGGATCTCGGATTGCAGCTCAGCCAGCGAGGACCCGGGCAGGATCCGGCAGTCCAGGACCACCGAGGCCTCCGACGGGATGACGTTCTCCTTCTGGCCGGCCGCCAGGCCGGTGGGGCAGGCCGTGTCGTGCAGGAGCGCAAAGAGCACCTGGGTGAGATCGGAGCCCGGCAAGCGATCGAGCACCCAGTCCCCCACCAGGGGGACCGATAGCAGGCGGAGCGGGACCGAAAGCGGAAAGCCAGCGGCCCTGGCGAGAGCCGCGATCATGCCCTGGACCGGCAGGTTGCGATGGCGCTTGAGTGAGCGAGCGGCCAGGCGCGATAGGGCGCGAGAAAGCTTCACGACGGCGTTGTCACGGTGCGGCATCGAGCCGTGGCCAGGCGTCCCCGTGGTCGTCATCTTTAGCCAGACGATCCCTTTTTCGGCGCGCTGGATCGGGTAGACCCTCTGGCCGCCCACGTGCAACGTGAACCCGCCCACCTCGCTCAGGCACCAGCGGCCGGCGATGAGGCCCGGGTGGTTCGCAGCCAGCCACTTGGAGCCGTACTCCATGCCCGCTTCCTCGTCGGCAATCGCGGCCAGCACCACGTCTCGCCGCAGCTCGACGCCCAGCCGGCGCAGCAGCACCAGGGTCATCAGCCCGTACACGGCCATGTGCTTCATGTCGACCGCCCCGCGGCCCCACAGGTAGCCGTCGTGGATCTCGCCCGCGAAGGGCGGGTGCGCCCAGCGCTCCGCCTCGGCCGCCACCACATCCAGGTGGGCCGAGATCATCAGCGCATCAAAGGGATTGCCGGCCGATAGCCGGGCCACGAGGTTGGTCCGGCCCGGTGCCGCCTCGAGCACGGTGGACGGGATCCCTTCGCGCCCGAGGATCTCGGCAATGTAGCGCGTGGCAGGCGCGACATCGCCCGGAGGATTCGTGGTATCGAAGCGCAACAGGGCCTGGAAGTGCTCCAGGGCCTCGGCTTCGACGGCGTTCCAGTCCACCTCCACCATGAGCCCAGTGTTCCCCGCGCGTGCCATCCGGTCTGTGACGCGTACGGGATCGAGCTCGGCTCCAGGACCGGGCTCTTGCTATCTGGTGCGCTGCGAGCGGCTCCCGCTTGGCCTCTCGGGCCCGGTCCCTGCCCTCCTATATCTTTCTCAGTTTGAACGGGTCCCTCTGCGCGGTCGCTTCGCTGCGCAACCGGGCCCCGTTTGACTCATCGGGCTCGATCCCTTCAAACCGGGAGCACTCTAGGCCTTTTGCAGTTTGAACGGGTCCCTCTGCGCGGTCGCTTCGCTGCGCAACCGGGCCCCGTTTGACTCATCGGGCTCGATCCCTTCAAACCGGGAGCACTCTAGAGTTCTTGCTGCTCCAGGCGCAGATGCCAGGGCATCTCTGCGTAGACTCCGTCGCAAAGCTCGATCGCCTGGGGACGGGGCACCCGCTCGGCCTGCGCCACGGCCTCGGCAATCGCCCGCCGGGCCTCGGCCCGGATGGCCTCGTCCTCGGAGTCCGAAAGCCCCAGCTGGGCGCGGGCGATCCGCAGGGGATCCCGCGCCTCGGCCCTGGCAAGCTCGGCGGCGTCGCGGTACTTCGAGGGATCGTCGGAGGTCGAGTGGGCTCCGAGCCGGTAGGTCATGGCCACGATGAAGGTGGGCCCGGCGCCGCTGCGGGCGCGATCGACTGCAGCGCGGGTCGCATCGAGGACCTCCTGGGCATCGTTGCCGTCGACCTGGATCCCCTTGAGACCGACGGCCGCGGCCCGCTCCACGAGCGGAACCGCACTCTGGCGAGCCGTCGGGACCGAGATCGCCCAGCCGTTGTTCTGGCAGAAGAACACGACCGGTGCCTTGAGCTGCGCGGCGAAGACCATCGCCGTGTGCACATCCCCTTGCGAGGCGGTTCCGTCCCCGAAGTAGGTCATGACAACGGTCCTGTCGCCCCGGATCTGCGCCGCGGTGGCCGCGCCCACCGCCTGGAGGGCCTGGTTGCCGACCGGAGCGGATACCGAGACGAAGTTGACCTCCCGGAAGGTGTACTCGGGCGGCAGGTTGCGACCGCGGGCATTGTCGTCGACGTTGGCGAAGAGGTGGTTGAACAGGGCCACGACCGGAACGCCTCGGACCAGCGGCACGGCGTGCTCCCGATAGGATGCAAATACCCAGTCAAAGGGCTCGAGCGCATGGGCAGAGCCCACCATCGCGGCTTCCTGGCCCTCGGAGCCGAGCCAGCTACCGATCCGCCCCTGCCGCTGGAGGGCGACGGCGCGGGAGCTCAGCTCCCGTACCAGAACCATCTCGCGGTACATCTCTGGCAAGTTGGACAAGGCCGCACCCGGGCGCGGAGAAACGGACATGCCTGCCAGTATATCCGAGCGGTCCGCAGCTGCCGCAGTGTGAACGGGTCCCTCTGCGCGGTCGCTGCGCTGCGCAGCGAAAGCGTGCTAGGGCTGGTATCTTCGCTCTGCCGCCAGTTGCTGGCGGTAGGTGCGGCTGAACTCGTGGGTCCCGTCGCCCCGGGCCACGAAGTAAAGATACGGCGTCTTTGCCGGATGCAGGGTGGCCTCGATGCAGGCCATACCCGGGTTGGC
This sequence comes from bacterium, assembly GCA_021781555.1. Taxonomy (GTDB): domain Bacteria; phylum Cyanobacteriota; class Sericytochromatia; order S15B-MN24; family VGJW01; genus JAJXWQ01. Next base: position 8,556 of record JAJXWQ010000010.1, on the reverse strand, counting down.
GATCGGGCCCGGCGGGAGCCCGCGGTAGCGATACGTGTTGTACGGCGAGGCGACCCGGACGTCCGCAAGCGTCAAGGGGTGCGCGGGATCCTCGTGGAGCCCGAGGGCATATTCAACGGTCGGATCCGAGCCCAACGGCATGCCGCGGCGAAGGCGAGACAGAAACACTCCGGCGATGATGGGGCGTTCGCTCTCCCGCCTGGCCTCGCGCTCGACGATCGACGCGAGCGTCACGGTCTGAAAGGGTGCCAGCGGCTTGGAGCGGGATTCCAGCTTTGGCCAGACGACCTGGCCGAACCGCGCCAGCATCATCGTGACGAGGAGCCGGGCCGGGATCTTGTGGTCGGGCAGGAAGTAGGTATCGGGAAACAGGAAACCCTCGAGCGAGGCTTTCTTGGGCAAGATCGCCAGCCAGGGGAAGCGCTGCAGGTAAGGAGCAGGCGAGGCGGCGGCCTGCTCGAAGTCGGTTGCGGGCGAGATGCCCAGACGTGCGGTCAGGGCGGCGATCTGCTCGATGGAGTAACCCTCGGGAATGGTCAGACGCTGGGCCGAAGGCTCCTGGTGCAGCGCTGCCAGGACCTGGAGTGCGTTCATGGACTGCCTGAGGTCATAAAGGCCCGCCCGGACGGGTTCCGCCAGGAGCCGAGCTACCGCATGGAAGACCAGGGGGCTCCGCAAAAGGCCCGACCTGGCGAGACGAGCCGAGATCGCAGCCAGGCCGTCCCCGGGCCGGACCTCGAACATGACACTGGCGCGATCCCCCGGGCGGGCGGGTCCAAGAACCGAAACCATCCAGGCCAGGCCGATCCCGCCGCCAGTGGCCAGGGCCAGGGCCAGGATCCAGGTTCTGGTCGCTCGGCGCCGCTTCTCCCTGGCCACTACCCTTCGATGACCTTGCCCAGCAAGAGCTCACTGGCGAGCGCCACGGCATCCCCCGTGGCCGAGCCTCTGGGAACAGGAACGGAGGGATCGGATTCAGGGGTTGGCATGGGCTGCGGGTCACGGGGGGGCGGCACGTTCGGAGGATCTCCCGACGCCGCGGGCGCCGGATCGGAAGCGGCCGTTGCCGGGGCGATCGGGGCAGGAGCAGGGACCGGTCCGCCGGGGGCAGGCTCAGGTGGCTCCGCCACCCGGGTCAAGGGGCCTGACGGGGGGGACGGCGGCGACGACAGGCGCGCAGCGCCGCCGCGATCTCCCGGAGGGTCCGTGTGGATCTCGAGGCGAGTACCCTCGCCAAAGCGCTGGTGCACGAGCGGCAGCAAGGCCTTGTAGCCGTCGCTTCCCTCCTTGAAGAGCTTGTCGTTCTTCAGGTACACCACCAGGATGCCAGGGCGGGCCATCGTTGCGTCGAGAAGAAACTGATCCAGGTTCTTCAACTTGGAGACGGGCAACGATCGCGTGGCTTCCCGGAAGGCCGTCAGCGCATCCCGGCCGGTCGCTGCCGGAGCGGCAAAAACCGGGTCGTCCGCCGTCGCTGCCGTGGCAGGGCCTGGAAAGGGATCCGCGCTGGCAGGGGTCCGCGGCGGGGAAACAGGCGCCCGGGGGAGCGGCGGTTCTGGGGGAGAAGCTGGGGGCAGCGCGGCTGACGGACCCGGCGCGCCTGCGACAAGATGGGCATCGACCGGCGATCGGACCGGGGCCAAGGTAGGCAGCAGAGCACCGGTGGGCCCTGGCATGGACGGCCCGGCTTGTCCCCCAAGGCGCGCCTCCAGGGCGGCCACCCGGCCGGCGAGCTCCACCAGACTCGGGAGCTCGGCTCGATCGCAGAGCTGCAGGATTCCCATCTCGAGCCAGATCGTGGGCTGGGCCGAGTTCTTAAGAGCCTGGTCCGTCTGGCGAAGGATCTCCAGGGCAAAGAGGAGCTCCGCGTGGGAAAAGGTCGTCACCTGGCGCTGGATGCGCTCGCGCTGGCCCGGCGGGATCTCGAGTGCATCTGCGCGGTCCGGTGCGAGCTGCAAGAGCATGACGTTGCGCACCCAGCCCAGCAGCTCCCGCAAGATGGCGCGATGGTCGTGACCGGCGGCCAGCAGCTCGTTACAGCCCACGATGGCCGACGCTGCGTCCCTGGCCGCAAGCGCGTCACCGATGGCTGCAACCGCGTCGGCGGGGATGAGGCCCAGGGACTCGGTCACCAGGGCCGCGGTGATCGTCGTGACGCTCTCGGGGGATGTGCCCCGGAGCCCAGCCGCGACCTGATCCAGCAGGGACAGCGCGTCCCTCAGGCCACCGTCGGCCCGCCGGGCGAGGAGCTCGAGCGCAGCGGGTTCGACATCCAGGTCCTCGGCCCGGGCGACCTGTACCAGGCGTTCCACCAGGCGGGGGTGCGCGATGCGCTGAAAATCGAAACGCTGGCACCGCGAAAGCACCGTGGGGAGGACCTTGTCGACCTCGGTCGTGGCCATGATGAAAACGCAGCCGGGCGGGGGCTCCTCGAGGGTCTTCAGAAGCGCGTTCCACGCCTGGGGCGAGAGCATGTGGACTTCGTCGATGATGAAGACCTTGTAGCGCCCCTGGACCGGAGCCAGTCGGACCCGCTCCTGCAGGCTGCGGATGTCATCGATCCCGCGATTGGATGCCGCGTCGACCTCGACCACATCGATGTGGCTCCCGAGTCGGATCGCCTGGCACTGAAGACACTCATCCGTCGGATCTGCGCTCCTGGTGCCATTCACCGGAGCGTCGCAGGGGTCCGGGGTGGGGCCTCGGACACAGTTCAGGGCCTTGGCGAGCAGGCGAGCGGTCGTCGTCTTGCCGGTGCCGCGTGGCCCCGTGAAGAGATATGCGTGCCCGAGATGGCCGCTGCGAACCTCGTTGCGGAGTGTGCTGGCCACAGGATCCTGACCCGCGAGATCGCGGAAGGTCTGGGGCCGGTACTTCCGGTAAAGCGCTTCGTAGCTCGACATGCGGCGCAGGCATCATAGCAGCGCCCGGGGACTACAGGCAATCATGGGGCCCGACGGCTTGCCATTTGCGCTTTCGCGTGGAAAAGGATCGGTCCGCGGGAGTCAAACGCGGCTCGGTTGCGCAGCGAAGCGACCGCGCAGTAGAACCCGTTCAAACTGCAAAAGGTCTAAAAGCGAGCTGCCCTGAAAAACCCGCATAACTCGTTGCAATACAGTGCGTGAGATTTTTACCGAAGTGTATTGGGGATAATTTAACATATAAGGGTCCCTTGCGGGACCGTTCCTCACGCTTCGAATAGAGACTCAACGCATCTTGAGTAGCACGCCCGAAGACCTTGGCGAATTCATCACGCGACGGCGTCACGAGCTGGGCTTCTCGAGAGATGCCGTTTCGGTTCGGGCCAGGCGGGCCGGCTTCGCGCTATCCGCATCCTACATCGCCAAGCTCGAGGCCGGAGTCAACCCGAACACCGGTCGCCCACCGCGGCCGACGATCGACAAGATCGACGCACTGGCTGCGGGTCTGGGGCTGATCCGGGACGATCTGCTCGCGGTCATGGACGGGAGCAAGCGGTCGGTGTGGAACTCCGCTGAGGAGTTCCTCGTGCCGGATGACATCACCCAGAGCCCGACAGAAGGGGAGCTTGAAATTCTCCGCCGGGTCTCGCGCATCGACTGGGGTGAGATCGATCCGCGGAAGGACGGGCAGTTCTGGTACCGGGACCGCACGTCCCGCCGGCGCATCCTGCGCGATCTGGAGGATATCTTCCTCGAGCTCTGCGCTCCACAAGGTTGTCGAGATCAGGCGGAAGAGGACCGCGCCGGATAGCGTCTCCGGAACCACAGGTAGATCAGCCCGAGCGCCGCCAGGGCCAGCGGATTGGCCGCCAGACTCCCGGCCTGGGTCCAGGCCGGCGCGTGCAAGGCCAGCAGGCGAGTCTGGCCCGTGACCGTGATGTACCAGACCCAGGAGGCGTGCAGGCCTACCCCTGGCCAGAGCGAGCGGGACCGCAGACGCATCGAGGCCAGGACAGCTCCGGCGCAGAGCAGGCCGATGAACGGCAACGCCACGGAGCGAAGGTCGAGGGGGTGAAGGAAGTGGGCGAGCGCGAAGATCGCCGCGCTCGCGACGATGGCCGCCCCGGGAGGCAAATCTCGCGCCAGCAGACCCAGGATGAACCCCCGAAACAGGATCTCCTCCGAAACCGCAAAGGCCATGGCCACGGCGGCCGCCGACAGCACCTCGACCGGCGCCAGTCGGGTTCCGGTCCGCATCGAGATCCAACCGAGGGCCGCCTGGACGCCGAGGAGCACCGCCAGGCTCACGCCTCCGACCGCGAGGCCCTCGAAGAGCTTTGGGCCGGAAAAAACGAAGGGTATCCGCCCGCCGTCCCGGGTCCACACCCATGCGGCGGCTCCCAGGAGAATGACGTAAAGGCCCGTGCCGTACAGTACGATCGCGGTCCCTGGAAGCCGCCCGGCGTGGAGCAGGACCGCCGGGCCCTTGCCGAAGGCCGCAAGCAGCAAGGCCACCCAGACGGCCAACGAGAGCACGACCAGCCCGAAATACTGGAGCAGGCGCACCCGGCCGGCTACCTGCGGCCCGGCCGGTTCCGCTGATGCGACAGCCGGACTCTCGCTCATGCCCGAGGTGAGCGCCGCGGCGCGTAGGCCCAGGTACGACGCAGGAGGCCCAGGGCGAACTGGCGATCGCTGCCACGTCCCTTCAAGGCCACGCCGGTGAGCTCGACCGAGGAGTGCAGGCGCGCGTAGGCCAGCCCCAGGCTCCCGAAGTGCTTGGCATAGAAGTGCTGCCGGCCAAAATGGACGCCCTCGGCACACTGCCGGGGCACGTGCCGACGCGATGCGGCCCCGAGGTGCACGACCTCGGCTTCGGGGCAGAAAGCGACGCGCCAGCCGGCGCGACGCACCCGCAAGCCCCAGTCGCAGTCCTCCCCCGTGTAGAAGAACTCCTCGTCAAGGCCGCCGACCGCCAAGAGACACTCCTGGCGTATCGCCAGGGCCGCCCCGCTGGCCCACAGCAGGCGCTCGGCTCGCTGCGGGCTCTGGTAGGACCAGGGAAAGCGCGCGGGCACGCACGACGGCTGCCAGGAACCGTCGGCGTTGAGGAGCCTGGCCGCGACCAGCCCCGCTCGGGGATCCTGCTCGAAGCATCCTGCCATTTTGGCCAGCGCCCCGGGGCGCATCCGGGTATCGCTGTTGAGCAGGAGGATGTAAGGGGCATCGGATTCTGCCAGGCCTCGGTTGGTGCCCCCGGCAAATCCGAGGTTGCGGTCGAGCGGCAAGACGCGAGCTTTGGGAAACTCCTGGCGAACCATGTCCGCCGAGCCGTCCGATGAGGCATTGTCGACGACGATGGCGCGGAACGGCACGCCCGGGTCTGCCTCCAGCGCCGTCAGACAGTCACGCAGGAGGTCGCGCGTGTTGAAAGAGACGATGACGACGTCGAACCGAGCGGCCATGCCCTTCATGATAGCCTGATCGGCCAGCTCCGGCAGCGCGAAAGAAACGCGCGCCTAGAGTGCTCCCGGTTTGAATGGATCGAGCCCGATGAGTCAAACGGGGCCCGGTTGCGCAGCGAAGCGACCGCGCAGAGGGACCCGTTCAAACTGCAAAAGGCCTAGGGCGCGACGGCAACAGGCTGCCGCAGCTCGACCCGGGTCACGACGCCATTGGTGATCTCGATGACCTGGTCTGCCACCTCCACGATCGCCGGGCGGTGGCTCACGGCAACGATGGCCCGGTCCTGGCGCAGGGCCAGGAGCGAATCGCGGATGGCCGCCTCGGACTCCGGATCGAGGGCGGACGTGATCTCGTCGAGCAACAGGACCCGGGGATCCCGGATCAAGGCCCGTGCGATGGCGAGCCGCTGGCGCTGGCCTCCGGAAAGTGCCGCACCCCGCTCGCCCACGAGGGTCTCGTAACCATTCTCGAGCCCCGCGATGAACTCGTGTGCCGAGGCTGCCCGGCAGGCCTCCTCGATCTCCTGGCGGCTCGCCCCCAGCTTGCCGAAGGCCACGTTGTCCGCGATCGTCCCGTAGAACAGAACCGGATCCTGCGGCACGAATCCGACCTGCTGGCGAAGCCAGGCGGCCTTGAGCTGCCCGAGGGCCACGCCGTCGAGCGTGATCTCACCGCTCGTCGGATCGTAGAACCGCAAGAGCAAGCCGATCAGGGTACTCTTGCCGCCGCCCGACGGCCCCACGAGCGCCGTGATCTGGCCGGCATGGATCGCCAGGTCGACTCCCGCCAGGACCTCGGGGCCCCGCGGATAGGCGAAGCGGACGCCGCGCATCGCGATCCCCCCAGAGCAATGGTCCGGAACCATGGCGTCGGGGGCATCCTGGCCTTCCGGCGGAGCGTCCAGGATCTCGAAGACCCGCGCCAGTGCCCCGCTGGCCTGCTGGATGCGGCCCCAGGCCGAACTCACCGCCAGGACGGGATCGATGCTCACGCCCACCGCCGCACCGAAGGCCAGCAGGTCGGCGACGGCCAGCCGCCCGTGGAAGATCTCCCACCCGCCGACCCACAGCACCCCCGCGATCGCCGAGGTCTGGAGAAAGGCAACCAGGGGGGTCTGGAGCGCCTGGACCTGAGCTCCGCGAAAGGCCGCCAGGAAATGGCGATCATTGGCCTGATCGAAGCGCGCCTGTTCGAAATCCTCGCGGCCAAAGCCCTTGACGACCTGCAAGGTGGCCAGATTCTCGGTCATGGTGGTCAGGATGTCGGCAGCCTGGCGCTGGATCGCCAGCGACCACCGTCGCAGCCGCGTGCTGAACTGGGTGAGCACGGTCCCGACCAGCGGGAGGCCGAGCATGGTGAGCAGGGCGAGGTGCCAGTTGACCCAGACGATGTAGGCCAGCGCACCGACCAGGACCAGGACGTTGGGCAGCAGATCGGAGTAGCCGAGGACGATGGCATCGCGAAGCGCCGTCACGTCGGTCACGGCCCGCGAGGCCAGGTCGCCTTGCCGGAAGCGAGTGAAGAACGACAGCCCCTGGCGCTGGAGCGCGGCGAAGACGGCCGAACGGATGTCGCGTACGACCCGCAGACCGACGTGGGCCATGATCAGATTCTGCAGGTAGCTGCACAGGCCCTTGGCGAAGTACAGGGCGACACCCGCCAGAGCCAGCAGATCGAGTTCTCGCAATGCTCCGGGCGATCGCTTGGCCAGCTGAGCGAATACGAAGGCCGACTGGCGAGCGATCGGGATGGCCCCGAGGCTGGACAGTGCGCTGCCAAGGAGAAACACCAGCCCGAGGACCAGAGCGCCCAGATACGGCCGCAAGAAGGGAAATAGGCGCTTGAGCAGGGTTCAGCTCGCGTCTTGAGTCGGCCGCGCGACCTCGCCGGGCACGGCGGAAGAGAGCCCCGACAGGGCCTCGGTGACGGCCGTGACCACGGCGCTCGCGGCCCCCGGATAGCCCATGGCTTGCAAGAGATCCAGCTTGACCTGGCGGCGCCTCATCGGATCGGAGAGGAGGCCAGCAGCCTCGCCAGCCACGACCTCGGGGGAAAGGACGCCAACGAGCTCGGGCGTCACCATGCGGCCCATCCGCCGGTTGGGCAGAGCCACGAGCCCCACACGCCGCGCCAGGTAGCCGATGGCTGCGCGCTTGATCCACTTGCCGACGAAGGGGAAGCTCCCGAGCCGGCCCACGAGCCCCTCGAGAGGAATCTCCTCGGGCTTGTTGAGCGGCAGCACGACCACCTGCGGAACGCCCAGCACCGCGAGCTCGGCGGTGTTGGTTCCAGGGACCGTGAGGGCGACATCGTCGACGGCCATGGCGTCGTACTGGTATTCGGGGGGGACGATCTGCACCGGACAGCCCCCGGCCGTGATGATCCAGACCTGCCCGTCCTTGAACTGCAGGCGCCCGGTGGTGCCCCCGGTGGCAAAGGCGAAGGCGGGGGTCGTGATGGCTCGCTCGAGCTGTGCCAGCGGGGTGAAGGGCGACTGGTGAAGGATGATCTGGATCCCTGGATCGGCCTGGCGCAGGAGTTCGGCGATGCGGAGCAGAAAGGGGGTCGCGTAGAAGACCTTGAAGGGCTTGGAGCCCGGGAGCAGGCCCAGCACGAGCTGGCGATCGGTCAAGCCCAGCCGCTCGCGGGTCGCCGCGGGGGAAAGGCGGGTCTGGACCGAATCCACCATGAGGTTGCCCACCAGGGCGAGCTTGGCGGGCGCGATGCTCTTGCCCCGCATCGCCAGGTAGGGCGTCCGGTCCGACAACAGGAAACGGTCGACGGCCAAGGGCCAGCGTCCGACCGTCTCCGTGTAGACCAGCAGCGGAAGGCCGGTGCGCCGGGCCATGATCACGCCGAAGAGCTGGTCCCCCCCGAGGAAGAGGATGACCCCCCGCCGGGAAACCGATCGATCCTCCGGGGTGCGGCCGGTGAGCAGGAAGCGCAGGGTCTGGCCCGGTCGCCAGACCTCAAGGCGATCATTCCACGATGCCAGGGTCTCGGCCTCGTGCCCCGAGGCATAGGGGCACGGCACCAGGGCCACGGTGATGTGTGCCTCCGGCAAGCGGCGGCGCAGTTCGCCCACCACCGGCCGTACCCACGCGGCCAGCTCGCCCGGGGCGTTGCTGATGATGACGATATCCGCCTGCATCGGTGCTCTCTGAGCCCT
>JAJXWQ010000083.1 GCA_021781555.1 bacterium | reverse complement strand
CTCTCGGCGCGAGGGCAAGGCCATTCGCCTGGGATTCTCGAGCGGGGATCTGCGCCTGTGGGCCAGGGCCTCCGAGCTCGGGGAGGTCGACGAGCACCTTCCGGTGGAGTTCGAGGGCGAGCTGCTCGAGATCGCCTTCAACTCCCGGTATCTCGAGGAGGCGCTCAAGGCGATCGACACCGATACGGTGATCTTCAAGCTCAACGGCCCGATGCAGGCGACCCTCATCTCGAGCGACGATCCGCTCTATGCGTCGCTGTTGATGCCCATCAGGAGCTAGGCCCTGTTCCTCGAGCGGCTGGAGCTGGTCGACTTCCGCAACTACGCCCGGTTCGATCAGGCCTTCGAGTCGCTGCGAATCGTGTTCCTGGGGGACAACGCCCAGGGCAAGACGAATCTCCTCGAGGCGATCTCCTTGCTGTCGAGCGGATGGTCTCCGTTCACCAGCCGGGAGGCGGACCTGGTTCAATGGGGCCAGGAGCGGGCCATCCTGCGTTCGTCGATCCGGCGTGCGGGCACGACGACGCAGCTCGACATGTGGCTGCCGGCGGCAGGCAAGCGGGCGGTCAAGCTCGACGGCCTGCCCCAGCGACGGCTCGCGGACATTCTTGGGGTCGTCAACATGGTCCTGTTCAGTCGTGAGGACCTCGAGCTCGTGCGCGGAGCGCCGGCGGGTCGCAGGGATTTCCTCGATCGCCTCCTGGTCCAGCTCGCTCCGCTCTACTTCGACGCATCCCGCCGGTACAGCCGGGCGGTCGCCCAGCGCAACACCATGCTCAGGCAGATCGCCGAGGGAACGGCCGGCGTCGAGGTGCTGGAAGCCTGGGATGGTCCCGTGATCCGGCTCGGGGCCGAGGTCGCGAGGCGGCGGGCAGCGGTCCTGGCCGAGTTCATCCCCCGGGCGGCGCGCTGGCATGCGCGGATCTCGTCGGGCAGCGAACTCCTGGAGGGGAGCTATCAGCCCGGCATTCCCGGGGTGGCAGCCGAGGCCGTGACGGCGCCGGATGGCGGGGACACCGGGGCCTGGACCACGGCCTTCGCCGCTGCCCTCGCGGCGGCTCGAGCCCAGGATCTGGCTCGGCGGATGACGGTCACGGGACCGCATCGCGACGATCTGGTGCTGACGCTCGACGGGCGCGAGGCCAGGTCCTTCGCTTCCACCGGCCAGCGGCGAACGATCGCCCTGGCGCTCAAGCTTGCCGAGCTCGAGCTTCTCAAGGAAGCGTCCGGCGAGGCTCCCCTGCTCTTGCTGGACGATGTGCTGGCCGAGCTCGACGTGCAGCGCCAGAACCACCTGCTGGCGGCGATCGGAAACGAGGTTCAGACCTTCGTGACGACGACCCATCTCACCGATTTCACTGCGGCGTGGATCGATCGCGCCGAGGTCTTCATCATCCGGGCCGGAGCGATGACCCGGGCGACGGCCGATGAGCTCTCGGCCCTGGCGCGGTCCGCCCAGATCCCCTGAGCGACTGCCTGGTCAGGCTCGGGCCCGAGGAGTCAAACGGGGCCCGGTTGCGCAGCGCAGCGACCGCGCAGAGGGACCCGTCAAACCGAGAAAGATACGGGGCCCGGTTGCGCAGCGCAGCGACCGCGCAGAGGGACCCGTTCAAACTGTAAAAGGCCTACACCAGAGGGCGCTGGCGATCGAAGCGCTTGAGGATCGACGCCGCATCGACCGGGGGCAGATCCCGGCTCGCGAGCTGGGGTTTGCCGCTCCGCAACGCCCCGTCGAGGATCAGGTGCTGGCGGAAGTGATCGAAGAAGGTGGCTCTCGAGGCTGCCAGGGGCTGGCGCCGGCGTGACTCCAGCTCCCGCACGCTGGCCAGGTGCCTCTGGTAGAGCTCCTCGGGGAGCAGGCCGGGCAACAGGGAGAAGGCTGCGGAGGCCGGGCGCAGGCGATCGGGACGCTCATCGGAATCCGAGGTCAGGATACAGGTCGAGTCATCCAGCAGGGTGAGAAAATCCAGGTGAGCCGGGGGATCCCGCCTTGCGGTATGCTGCGCCCAGACGGCGTAGACGGGTTCGGAGACATGGGCGAAAGCTCTGAACCAGGCTCCAGGCCAGGCCGGGAGCGTGAAGTCTCCGACGATCCAGAACCCCATCTTGCGGAGTCTGCCGGTGGCGCGGATGAGGGGGAGCTCGTCGACGCCCGACAGAGCGAACAGGCCCTTCTCGAAGGCGATCTGCCGAGCTGGCAGGATCGGGCGTGGCCGGTAGCCTCGGGCAGAGTGCGGAAGGCGATCCAGGAGCTTGAGCTTGTAGGCGCCGTAACCGGCCGCGGCAAGCACGCCGCCGGCGATTCTTAGCGAGTCCAACAGCGAGCCGGCCATCGCTCAATTGTACCCAGGGCGGTCGCCCTTCGACCGGCGGCGGACGGTACCCGGCCCGGGGCTCGGATCGCAACCGCGAGCACCGGAGCTGGTGGGGACCGGGCCCCGGGCCAGGGGTTACTCCCGGGTGGGTTGAACGGCAGGGCCAAACGGCCGAAATTCGGTAAGCTCCGTATCCTATGCGCTCGATCGTTGCCGCGCTATCGTCGAATCGAACCGCGTTGCGAGGTGCTCGGGATGATCCAGCTGGCTGGGACCTGGGATCGGGGTTACGCCATCCACACGTACAACCGGCCGGACGGCAGCCGGACCCTCCTGGGGGAGGCAATCTACCGTTATCAGTATCGCAAGCAGTGGTACCTGGTGGATTCCCTGGCGCGCTGGGCACAGCACGTGATCCAGTCCAATCCGGATTTCAAGGGCATCGATCTGCTGGTTCCTGTCCCGAGCAGCCGGTCGCTGTCCGACTACGATCCGACGAGCCTCCTCGTGGACTGGGTGAGCCAGCTGACCACCATCCCCCGCGCGGTCGGCGTGCTGAGCCGGTACGGGCTCATCAGCGAGTACGGGGAGGCCGGGCCCGAGACCAGCCGCGGCGGCATGACGGTGACGGCGCCCGAGGCCTTGCGCAACAAGCGGCTGCTGCTCATCGACGGCATCATCTGCTCGGGTTCGACCCTCCACGTCGCGACCAAGGCGGCTCGGGCGGCCGGAGCTGCCGCCGTGACCGTCCTGGTGTTCACCAAGATCGATCGCCAGTCGCTCGATACCTTCGGGCTCACGCAGCAGAACGGCGGGGCCTAGAGTGCTCCCGGTTTGAATGGATCGAGCCCGATGAGTCAAACGGGGCCCGGTTGCGCAGCGAAGCGAGCGCGCAGAGGGCCCCGTTCAAACTGCAAAAGGCCTAGTACCGGGGCGGATCAGTGCTTGACGCGGGTGCGCCAGTAATCGGCTCGGCTGTTGTGGGCGGAATCGCGGCGGGTATTGTGATTCGCCTCGGAGGGCAAAGGCCTGGTCGGCGCTGCCTTGGCCGGGTCGGCAGGCTGGCTGGCGGCGGTGCTGGCCTTGATTTCGGCCGCGCACCGCGGACAGAAGGGCCCGCGGGTGACCGCCTCATCGCACCGCTGGCAGCGCAGCACGCTGGCGGCCAGGCGCTCGAAGCCGAGCAGGCGACCCCGCTTGAGCAGGGACTCGAGATCGGCCTGTGCGATCCCGGTATGCTCGAGTACCTCGCGGGCCTCGGCGTCGGCGTGCGCATAGACGTATTCGGACACCCGATCGAAGAGGTCCTGCTCGCGCTCGAAGCACGGCGGGCAGAGGGTGCGTGCGGACCGGTTGAAGACCTTTCCGCACTGCGGGCAATTTTCGAGACCCATGGACCTCCAATCCCTACGCTCCAGTATCGTACCCAGGTGGGACGTACTACGGCCGCATTCCAGAATGCGACGGGTAGGCAATTCGGCGGATCGAGGGCCGTGGTCTGACTCGAATGCCCGGGCCGGACGGGCGGGAGATCCGGTGGAAGCTCCGCTGCGCCGATCGGGGGAAAGCCAGGCCGGGTCAAGGTCAGGCGTTCAGGGAATTTTCTTGACAGATTGCCCCGCGAGCCACTACGATGTGCACAATTTGCCGGCCGCCCACCCGAGTTCGGAGCGAGGATGTCAGATTCAAGCTTTTCCGCCGAGTCTCGCGATGAAGGGGCGGCTTTTTCTCTTTCGCTGACCCAGATCTGGGTCGATGGGGTTCCGGTCGGTGTATCTGGCGAGGTCGCCGCGGACATAGCCGGAGCTGACGCGCTCGAGGATCACAGGAGCTGGTATCCGCGACATCGGCGGCACAAGCTCCGCTTTCCCTCGAGGATCACGTTCTAAGCCGAATCGTTTTTTCGATTCGGCTTTTTTTAGGCCTGGTCGCACGACTGCACCGGCACACCTCACAAGAAACCAGCCGACGGTCGGGTAGCACGCAACAATCAAGCGAGGAGTCGAGGAAGATGGTACTAGCACCGATGCGGGTTCGGGAGTCCGAGACAACCCGCCGAATCAAGCTCGTAAAGGTCTGGGATGCGATGCTCCGAGGGGCTCGCAGCCACGTAGAGTCCGGAGGTTTCGTCGCTATCCACAATATGCCCCACATAGTGGGGATAACTGGAGCTTGCGAGAACATTGATACGCTTTTTCGCACAGATTTCTTCGGAAGGCAGGCTTTCCTGACCCAGACCGGGCAGCTTTACCTGGAGCTGCTCACACCGCATCTGGAACGGGTGTATTGCGAGATCCAATCGTTCCGGATGGAGCCGTCGGTGGACGATCGCCACCTGTGCCAGTTCACTCTCTTCGAGATCGAGCATCAGGGCGACCTCGACCAGCTGATCGACAACGTTTCCGGGATCGTACGGCGCATGGCCGGCCAGGTGGCCGAGGAGTGTCCCGAGATCCTGCGGGAGTACGGGCGCGATCCGAACCAGCTTCGCGATCTGGCCATCGGTCGCATGACTTACGAGCAGGCCATCGCGGTGCTGGCCGAGGATTTTCCGGATCTTCGCTTCGGCGACGACCTCGAGGCGCGGCACGAGCGCCTCCTGGCCGGCCGCTTCGGCCCGATCTTCCTCACGCACTTCCCGCTGCCGATCAAGTTCTTCAACATGCGGCAGAACGACGCGGATCCGCGCCTGGTGAACTCGACCGATCTCATCTTGCCCTTTGCCGGCGAGTCGGCGGGAGCGGCCGAGCGCGAGCACACCTACGAGCGCCTGGAGCGGCGTCTCAAGGACAGCTCGATGTACCGGCGGCTCATCGAGCTCGGAGGCCGCGACGAGGACTTCGCCTGGTACCTCGACGCCCACCGGGGGCGCGAGGTGCCGCTGCACTCGGGCGCGGGGATCGGCGTCGCACGGGTCGCCCAGTTCATCCTTGGCGTGGACGATATCCGGGAGGCGGTGCCGTTCGTGATCAACCGCGAGAACCTCCTGTAGGGGCGTTCGAGGTGCCAGACGCGGTTCAGGATCGGGTGCCCGTCCGTCGGGTGCTCGTGTCGGTCCACGACAAGGCGCAGCTGGCCGCTCTCGTGGGCGCGCTCGTTTCCGGTCTGCCTGCGAACCCTGCGGGAGCCGTTTCGCCGGACCGCCTGAGGCTTTATGCCTCGGGCGGCACGCAGGCCGAGATCGATCGGTTCGCCAGGGAGGTCGGCGGCGACAGGATCGAGCTGGTGGCGATCCCGGACTACACGGGGTTTCCCGAGATGCCGGGCGGCCTGGTCAAGACCTTGCACCCCAGGATCCACGCCGGGATCCTGGCCGAGACCGGTAGCCCCGAGCAGGCGCGCTACCTGGCCGAGATCGGGGCGGAGGCCTTCGACCTGGTCGTCTGCAACCTCTACCCCTTCGAGAAGGTGGCCGCGCGGCCTGGCGCAACGCTCGAGGACCTGCGCCGGAACATCGATATCGGCGGTCCCACGATGATCCGGGCGGCGGCCAAGAACTTCTGGCGGGTCGGCGTCCTGGTCGATCCCGGGGACTACGGTCCGGTGGGCGCCGAGGTCGTTGCGCACGGGGGCCTGTCGCTCGCGACGAGGCTGGAGCTCGCCAGGAAGGCCTTCACCCGGACGCGGGATTACGACCAGGCCATCTGCCGAGCGCTCGCAGAGCTCGAGGCTTTCGCTCCGCAGCGGGCCTGCGGGGTCGAGAAATGAGTCGCCGCGCGCCCTTGCACCCCCCCTTCGAGGCCGAGGCGCCGGGGATGGAGCACGCCGTCCTGCTCGGCCAGCGGGCGGTCGGACCGGATCTCGCGGTGGCCGAGATCGCGGCCCCGAGGACGGCGAGCCGGGCGCAACCGGGGCAGTTCGTGCACCTTCGCATCGAGGAGCTGCCGCTCAGGCGACCGTTCTCCGTTTACCACGCCGCAGGGGAGCGCCTCGAGATCCTGTACCGCGTCAAGGGGCGGGGGACGACCCGGATGACCAGGTGGGTTCCCGGTACGGACGTGGATCTCGTGGGGCCGCTCGGCCACGGGTTCGCGCCGCCGGCTCCGGGCGAGCGGGTGGTCCTGGTCGGAGGTGGGATCGGGGTGGCGCCGCTGGCATTCTACGGGGCCCGGTATCCGGAGCATTGCGCGGCGATCGTGGGTTTTGGCACGGCGGCGGAGGTCGGAGCCAGCGATCGCCTGCTCCAGGCGGGCGTGGCCACCCTTGTAACGACCGAGGACGGCAGCGCCGGCCAGGCCGGGCTCGTCACGGCTCCGCTCGCGGCGCAGCTGGCCGCGGACCCGGCGCGGATCGACCGGATCCTCGCCTGCGGTCCCGAGCCGATGCTGGCGGCCGTCGCTCGCCTGGCCGAGCAACACGGCGTCGCCTGCGAGGTCGCCCTGGAGCGCGAGATGGCGTGCGGCACGGGGGTCTGCCTGGGGTGCGTCGTGCCGACGACCGATCCCGGGCAGCCGTACCTGCGCGTATGCGCCGACGGTCCGGTCGTGCCGGCAGGGCTGGTTCGCTGGTGACGGGCGTCGATCTGTCGGTGGACGTCGGGGGCGTCCGGCTCAAGAACCCCGTGCTGGCGGCGTCGGGAACCTTCGGATACGGTCTCGAGCTTGCCCCGCTGGTGGATCCGGCGCTGCTGGGCGGATTCGTGACCAAGGGCCTGACGCTGGCGGCCCGGGCGGGCAACGCCCCCCGGCGCATCGCCGAGGCGCCAGGGGGGATGATCAACCGCATCGGGCTCCAGAACGTCGGCCTCGAGGTCTTCCTCCAAGAGAAGCTGCCCGAGCTGGCCAGGCTCGACACCGCGGTCATCGTGAACGTGAGCGGTGACACGGCCCCGGACTACGCCGCGCTGGCCGGCCGGCTCGACGCCGTGGGAGCGCCGATCGCCGGGATCGAACTCAACGTGAGCTGCCCGAACGTCGCGCGCGGGGGCCGCGAGTTCGGCACCGACCCCGAGGTGCTTTTCGAACTGGTCGCAGCCGCCCGGAGCCGGACGCGGCTCCCGCTGTGGGTCAAGCTGTCGCCGGCCGTGACGGATATCGTGGAGCTGGCGGCCGCGGCCGAGAGCGCGGGGGCGGACGCGATCGTCGCCGTGAACACGGCACCCGCCGCCTTTGTGGAGCCGGTCTGGGAAGGCTCGCGCCTGTCGGCGCGCATCCTGCGCGGAGGCCTGTCCGGGCAGGGACTCAAGCCGATCGCCCTGCGGGCGGTGGCGGACCTGCGCCGGACCGTCCGGTTGCCGATCGTGGGCGTCGGGGGGATCGGCTCGGTGAGCGACGTGTTCGAGTTCCTGGCGATCGGCGCGAGCGCGGTCCAGATCGGTACGGCCAGCTTTGCCGACCCGCAGCTACTCGGCCGCCTGCCTGGCGAGCTGGCGGCCGCGCTGGCCGAACGCGGGTGCGCGAGCCTCGCCGAGGCGCTGGGGCGCGACCGCGTAGGAGGACGCGAACGATGACCACCCGACAGCGGATCCAGGACCGCCAGCAGCGCCTGGCCACGCACCTGTGCGTCGGGCTCGATCCCGACCCCGCGCTCATGCCGCCGGCGCTGGAGATCGAGGATTTTTGCGTGGCCGTCATGGAAGCCACGGCGCCCTTCGCCTGCGCGTTCAAGCCCAACGTGGCCTTCTTCGAGGCCTGCGGCTGGCAGGGCTGGAAGGCGCTCGAGGTCGTCTGTCAGGCGGCCAGAGGCCTGGACGTCCCGCTGATCCTCGACGCCAAGCGGGGCGATATCGGCAGCACGGCGCGCAGGTACGCCGAGGCGATCCTTGGTCGGCTCGGAGCCGATGCCCTCACGGTCAGTCCTTACCTCGGAGCGGACGCGGTGACGCCCTTTTTGGAGTACAATAAGGACGCGTTAAGTTATGTACTTTGCGCCACGTCCAACCCCTCCGGAATCGAGTTTCAGGGCAGCAGCGACGAGGGTGAGGTCTCGGAATCCCGGTCGTCCGATCGTCTCTCGGCTCGAGCTGAGGACGCTCCGAGCGCCGGGCCGCTTTATCTGAGGGTCGCTCGCATGGCCGCTGGCCTTTCTCGTTCCTTTGGCAACGTCGGGCTCGTCGTCGGGGCCACGCGGCCCGAGGCGATGGCCGCGGTCCGGAACGCGGCTCCGGGCCTTGCCTGGCTGGTGCCGGGGGTGGGGGCGCAAGGCGGGGACCTCGCCGCCGTCGCGCAGCAGGGGCCCGGCGACGTGGTCTTCAACGTGTCGCGGGGGATCCTCTACGCCCGGACAGACGGCGAATTCGCAGCGGCGGCGGCCGCGGCGGCGAAAGGTTGGCGGGATGCGTTCAACGATCGTCGCTGAGCCCGGCGTCGAGCTGGCTTCAGCTCTGCGCCGGACGGGCGCGCTCCTCGAGGGGCATTTCATCCTGTCGAGCGGCCGGCACTCGTCGCATTACGTGCAGTGCGCCCGGTTGCTCTCCTGGCCGCAGCACGCCGAGCAGGCCGGCGCGGCCATCGCCGCGCGGGTACGCGACCTGGGGGTGCAGGTCGTGGTGGGGCCGGCCCTGGGCGGGATCCTCGTCGCCCACGAGGTCGCCCGCGCCCTCGGTGTGCGCTGCCTGTTCGCCGAACGGACCCGGCGAGAATCGCCCGCCGCGGGGAGCGCAGCGGAACTTGCCCCGCTCCGGTTGCGGCGAGGCTTCGAGATCCTGGCGGGCGAGCGTGCCCTGGTCGTCGAGGATGTGGTGACGACGGGAGGCTCGGCCCGCGAGACGGCCGAGCTGGTAGAGCAGAGCGGCGGGGTCGTCGCCGGGTTCGCCGCGATCGTCGATCGCTCGGCGTCCGGCCAGGATGAAGCTCCGGGCGCCGGGTCCCGGGTGCCCGCCACGGCCCGGCGGATGCCCGGCACGGACCTTGCCCTGCATGCCCTCGAGCGCCTGGAATTCGAGACCTTCGAACCCTCGCGGTGCCCCCTCTGCGAGGCGGGGCTCGCGGCGATCAAGCCCGGGAGCCGCCGGTGAGCGATCGCGCCCCGACGCCGGGCCTTGCAGCCAGGTACCGCACGCCCCTGGCCGAGGACCTCCCCGAGGAGCTGCGCGTGATCTTCGGCGATCGCGAGACGGTCTACCGCAAGGTGCGGTGGCCGGTCGCGGGGACCGGCCTCGATGCGCGGGGCGCCGCTGCTGTGGGCCTGCGCTATGGCGAGAATCCGCACCAGTCCGCGGCCTTCTACACCGCCGACGGCGGTGCGGGCCTGGGTGCGCTGTCCTGGCTCAAGCTCGGCAAGGGCGGGCCGAGCTGGATCAACCTGGCCGATATCGAGCATGCCCTGCGCAGCCTCCGGTACTTCGAACGCCCGGCGGTGGCGGTGATGAAGCACCTGAACCCGGCGGGGCTCGCCGTGCAGACCGGCGCCTCGAGCCTCGCGCAGCTTTACGAGGCCGCCCGCGATTGCGATGCGCGAGCCGCGTTCGGCGGCGTGGTGGTCTGCAATGTCGCGATCGACGAGGCCACCGCCGAGGCGATCGCCCGCACGTACATCGAGGTCGTCGCCGCACCCGGATTTGCACCCGGGGCCCTGGCGATCCTGGGCCGCAAGAAGGACCTGCGGGTGGCGCGGATCGGCGCTCCCGGGAGCCTGCCCAGGTTCGTGGGCGACCCGGCGCCCCTGGATCTCAAGGTCTCGAGCGATGGCTCGCTCCTCGTGCAGCAGCCCTGCTTGACCCGGATCCGGTCGAGCCTCGATCTGGTCGCCCACCCGCGGGCCGGCGACGTGGTGGCCGAGCACGCGGCGTCACCGGCAGAGCTCGAGGATCTGCTGTTCGCCTGGTACGTCTCGCTCGGGGTACGCTCCAACGCCGTGGTCATCGCCCGCGACGGCCGGACGCTGGCCGTGGGGACGGGCGAACAGGAGCGCATCGGCGCGATCGAGCAGGCGATCGCCAAGGCCCGCCAGAAGGGCCACTCCCTGGCAGGAGCGGTGATGAGCTCGGATGCCTTCTTCCCCTTCCGCGATGCCATCGACGCGGCGGCCGACGCGGGCATCCGGGCGATCGTGCAACCGGGCGGCTCGCTGCGCGATGCCGAGGTCCTGGCGGCCTGCAACGAGCGCGGCGTCGCGATACTCTTTACACAGGAGCGCTGTTTTGCCCACTTCTAGCCTGACGATCGACGCCGCCCTGGACCTCTCGCCGGCCGCCGGGGGCGATACCGCCACGGCGCGGCCGAGCCACCCGGACGCGCCCGGGGACCCGGCGGGCTTGCTGAGCTGCGATCTGCCCGAGCTGGGCCACGTCTACCGCGGCAAGGTGCGGGACTGTTACACCTTCGAGCACGCAGGCCGGGCCTTGCGGGCGCTGGTCGCCACGGACCGCATCAGCGCCTTCGATCGCGTCTTCGCCGAACCGATCCCGGGCAAGGGGGCCATCCTCAACGGGCTCTCGGCCTACTTCCTGGAGCGAGCCGCGACGATCTGCCCGACCCATCTCGTGGCCGTCCCGGACCCCAACGTCACCATCGCCCGGGAGCTGGCGCCCTACCCGGTCGAGGTCGTGGTCCGCGGCTACCTGGCCGGAAGTGCCTGGCGGGACTACCAGGAAGGGGTGTTCGAGGCCCGCTACGGCATCGCCCTGCCACCCGGCCTCACGGCCAACGCCCGCCTCGCCGAGCCGATCCTCACCCCCACGAGCAAGGCGACGCAGGGCCACGATCTGCCCCTGTCGGCAGTACGCGCCGCCGAGCTCGTGGGCGGCGAAGCCACCTGGCGGGAGATCTGCCGGACGGCCCTGGCCCTGTTCGCCCAGGGCGCCGAGCTGGCGGCCGAGCGCGGCTTGATCCTGGTCGACACCAAGTACGAGTTCGGCCACGACGATGGCGTGCTGACGCTCATGGACGAGATCCACACGCCGGATTCGAGCCGCTACTGGTACCGGGCCAGCTACGAGCGGGATCCCCAGGCTCCCGAGCAGCTCAGCAAGGAATTCCTGCGCGACTGGCTGCGGGAGCGGGGATTCACCGGCGACGGGCCGGCGCCGGAATTGCCCTACGAGCTGCGCCTCGAGGTGGCCCGGCGCTACCAGGAGGTGTACCGCACGTTGACCGGGCGCTCGCTTGACGGCGCCGGGGCGGCGAGCCGGCAGCGCCTCGAGCCGGGTCGGGCCGGGCTCTCGGTGAGCGAGCGGATCGTCCGCAACCTCGAGGCCGCCGGCTACCTCAAGGGTTCGTTCGTCGCGATCTTGCAGGGCAGCGCTTCCGACCGGGCCGTCGGCGATCGCCTGGCCGCGAAACTCGCGGAGCTTGGCATCCCGAGCCAGCAGACGGTGGTATCCGCGCACAAGGTGCCCGATCGGCTCTACCAGCTGATATCCGAGCTCAACGCCAGCGCGGAGCCGGTGGTGGTGGTGACGATCGCCGGCCGCTCCAACGGCCTGTCCGGGGCGGCGGCAGCCAACAGCGTCCACCCGGTCGTCGCACTGCCCGTCTTCGCGGATCGCTCCGATTACCTGGTCAACATCCACTCCTCGCTGCAGATGCCAGGCGATACCCCGGCGCTGGTGGTCCTGGACCCCGACAACGCGGCCCTGGCCTGTGCCCGGATGCTGGCGCTCGCCGACGCCGGCATCGCCGCCCGCGTCGCGGCGCGGATCGCGACGGTACGGGCCGCCTATGGCGATCCGGGGCGAGCCGGTGAGCGAGGGCGGCCGTGAGCTGCCGGGGAGCGGGCTCGATGCGGGCGGTGACGGGAGATTCCAGGTGGCCACCGAGATGACGGGGACGGACCGGTCCGCCGACGAGGCCCTTTCCGGGCTCACGGCGCTGGCTCCGGTGGACGGCCGCTACTGGAAGTCCACCCGGAGCCTGGTCGGGTATTTCTCGGAGTCGGCCCTGATGCGGCACCGGCTGGAGGTCGAGACCGAGTACTTCCTGGCGCTCCTGACCGAGCTCAACGTCGCCGTCCCGTCGGCGACCGCCGCGGGGCTCCGGGCCGGGTATCGCGACTGGGAGCTCGGGGATGCCCGCCAGGTGAAGCGGATCGAGGAGCGCACCGCGCACGACGTCAAGGCGATCGAGTACTTCTTCAAGGAGCGCGTGGGGCGCAGCGATCTCTCGGCGCACGTCGAGAAGGTCCACCTCGGGCTGACCAGCGAGGACGTCAACAACCTCGCCCAGGCGCAGATGCACGGCCGGGCCCTGCACGAGGTGCTGCTCCCGGCGATCGGAAAGCTGATCTTGCGCCTGGCGACGCTGGTCGAACGCGAGCGCGCGACCCCCATGCTGGCCCGAACGCACGGCCAACCCGCGACCCCGACCACGGTCGGCAAGGAGATCGGGGTCTTCCTGTCTCGCCTGTGCGAGGTCACGGCGCCGCTCCTCGAGATGCGGTTGCCCGGCAAGCTCGCCGGTGCGACGGGGACCTACGGGGCCCTGGTCTTCGCCTACCCCAGCCGCGACTGGCCGGACTTCGCCCGGCGCTTCGTCACCGGCCTCGGGCTGCGGTTCTCGCCCGTCGTCACCCAGATCGAGCCCCACGACGGCCTGGCGAACTTCTACGACACTTTGCGGCACGCGGCCAACGTCCTGATCGATCTCTGCCAGGATATGTGGCAGTACGTGGCCCTCGGCTACTTCAACCAGCGCCCGGCCGAGCACGAAGTCGGTAGCTCGACCATGCCCCACAAGGTCAACCCCATCGACTTCGAGAATGCCGAGGGCAATCTGCAGCTCGCGGCGGCGCTCACGGGTTTCTTCTCGGACAAGCTCACCCGCTCTCGCATGCAGCGCGATCTCTCGGACAGCACGGTGCTGCGCAATGCCGGGCTCGCCTTCGCGCACTTCATGGTGGCGCTCGAGGCCCTCGGCCGCGGGCTGGGCAAGGTGGAGCCGGATGCCGCCGCGCTGGCACAGGACCTGGCCGGCCACCCCGAAGTGCTCGCGGAGGCATACCAGACCTTCCTGCGGGCCGAGGGCTGGGTCACGCCGTACGAGCGCCTCAAGGAGCTGACCCGGGGCCGTGTCGTCACGCTCGACGACCTGCACGCCTGGGTCCAGTCGCTGGACCTCTCGAAGGAGGATCGGATGCGCCTGGTCGAGCTGACGCCCAAGCGCTACGTGGGCCTCGCTCCGGCGATCGCCCTGGAGGCCCTCGGGATCGCCGAGCGCTGGCAGGCGCGTCTGGATGAACGAGAGGACCCGGCGTGAGTTGTTTCGACGCCGCGCGGCGCGACGCGCGACCCACCGCGAAGGATCCAGAGCAGCAGGGGAGAATGCGATGAAGGTCTTGATTCTCGGAAGTGGCGGCCGGGAGCACGCCCTGGCCCAGACCATCGCGTCGGTGCTGAATCCCGAGCACGACGCGCTCCTGGTGGCGCCCGGCAACGGCGGGACCCTGTCCGTTGCGGACAACCTCAAGATGCCGGCGGACTTGCCGGCATTCTGCCAGCAACAGTCGATCGACCTGGTGATCATCGGACCCGAGGGGCCCCTGGCGGCCGGCGCGGCCGATGCGCTGCGGGCCGCGGAGATCCCGGTCTTCGGGCCAGGGGCCGCGGGGGCGCGCCTCGAGGCCAGCAAGGTCTTCGCCAAGGAGTTCATGGGGCGCCACGGCATCCCGACCGCGCCGTACGAGGTCTTCGACGATCCGGTCGCAGCCCGGGCCTACGTGGAAGGCTGCTGGTCCGAGCAGGGCCTGGTGGTCAAGGCGGACGGTCTTGCCGGCGGCAAGGGCGTCGTCGTGGCCGTCACGCGCCAGGAGGCGATCGGCGCGATCTTCTCGTTGATGGAGCGCCGGGTCGCGGGCGAGGCCGGCGCCCGGGTTCTGGTCGAGCCTCGTCTCGAGGGTACCGAACTTTCGATCCTGGCTCTGGTCGACGGCGAGCATCACGTGCTCCTGCCGCCCGCACAGGACCACAAGACCCTGTTCGAGGGCGGTCGCGGGCCCAACACCGGGGGCATGGGCGCGGTCGCCCCGACTCCCGTCGTGACCCCGCAATGGCTCGATCGGATCGACCGCGAGATCGTGGCCCCGGCGGTGGCGGGTCTGGCCCGGGAGGGCATCGCCTATCGGGGGGTGCTCTACGCCGGCGTGATGGTCACCGAGCAGGGGCCGCAGGTACTCGAGTTCAACTGCCGGTTCGGCGATCCGGAGGCGCAGGTGATCGTGCCCGGAATCGCGCGCTGTCTGGAGGTCCTCGCGGCAACCGCCAGCGGGCGCCTGGCCGAGGTCGTGGTTCGGCACGACCAGCGGGTGCGGGTTTGCGTGGTCGCCGCCGCGCCCGGGTACCCCGATGCGCCCGCCCTGGGCGACGCCATCGACGGCCTGGACGAGGCCGTCATGCTGCCCGGGGTCACGATCTTGCACGCGGGCACCAAGCTCGACCCCCGGCGCGGCTTCGTCACCAGCGGCGGCCGGGTGCTCGGCGTGGTCGGCGAGGGTGAGGATCTGGCGCAGGCGCAGGAGCGGGCCTATGCGGCGATCCACCGGATCAGCTTCGAGGCTGGCGGCCCGCACTTCCGCCACGACATCGGGCTCGGCGGCCTGGTCGGCGTGGGGGGCGTTTGAGCAGACCGGGCACCCCTGGCTGGCACCTTGGGCGAGAGCCGGAGGTGCGGCGCTGCGAAGCAGCCTTGGCCCGTAGCCGAGAGAGTTCG
>JAJXWQ010000169.1:2642-3252 GCA_021781555.1 bacterium | reverse complement strand
ACATCTGGTGTTGACGCACATATGCCACGGGAGCGCCAGATGACAATCGAACCACGAGCGATCGAACTTGAGAAGCCCTTCTCGGCCAGCCGCGAGAAGTTCGAGGCCCTGTTGACGCAGCTTGGTGGTGATCACGCCCTTGCTTCGGACCACGCGGCTCTGGAGCGTCGGCTCAAGACCGAGGGCTTCGAGGTGCTTCGGCAACTGCTTCAGGACCACCTGCTGCTGCGGAGCGTGCGCGAGGTGGCCTTGCCGTCGGTGACCGGTAAGGACGGGATCGTTCGTACGTGGCGGCGTGAGACCGATCGGCCCCTGGAGACGATCTTCGGGCCGGTGACTGTCTACCGGCTCGCGTACGGCGCCGAGGGCATCAGCAGCCTGCGTCCGATGGAGGCCGAGCTCAACCTTCCAGTCGAGACCTTCTCGCTGGGCGTTCGCCGCCACGTGGCCGAGTCGGTGGCCGACGGAGCGTACGAGGCGGCGGTGGCAAGCGTCCTGGCGAACACGGCAGCGCGCATCGCGAAGCGGCAGGCGGAGCTGTTGGCGGTCCGGGCGGCGGCGGACTTCGACGCATTCTACCAGCAACGGACCGGCACGGTGCACTTGGGCA
>JAJXWQ010000169.1:0-2632 GCA_021781555.1 bacterium | reverse complement strand
TGCGTCCCGGTGGTCTGCGAGAGGAGACCCGAAAGGCGGCCGAGAAGAAGGTGCCCAAGCTCAAGCACCGCCACTACGACCGGTACCTGGCCGCCGGCCTGCCGATCGCCTCTGGGGCCATCGAAGGCGCGTGCCGCCACCTCGTCATGGACCGGATGGACATCACCGGGGCGCGATGGGGCCTGCCCGGGGCAGAGGCCGTCCTGCGTCTGCGAGCGTTGCGCGCCAGCGGAGACTTCGACGAGTATTGGACCTTTCACGAGGCCCAGGAGGCCGCCAGAGGTCATGCCGCCCTCTTCGCGGTGCCCATCATGCACACCGAGACGGCGCCAGCCCGGGCGTTAGCCAGCTGATCATGCGCTTCGTTCTGGAAGAGCCGCACCCAAGCGAGATGCCGGATACCTCGTGATCGACGACGCCACGCTCGAGAAGGTCGGCGAGAAGCCAGAAGGGATAGCCTGGCTGCATAGCAGCACCCTCGGAAAGGAGGTATTGGCTCTGAACCCCGTTGTCCCTGGCTGGACCGATGGCGAGGTCTATATCCCCGTCTCCTTCTGGTTCTGAAAACACCCCAAGGAGCTGGTGAAGGGCAAGCCATCGGGCGAGGCGTTCGACTGCACGGACTTCAAGACCAAGACCGAGCTTGCCGTCGACCTGCTGACCTGGGCACGCCAGCGTGGCTTCGGCCCAACGGCCGTCCTTTTCGACGCATTCTACCTGTCCGGCACTGTGGTCCAGATCCTGCGGAAGGCCGACCGGCCCTGGTTGGGCCGGATCAAGGGCAATCGAAACCTGAAGCGCAACCGGAAGAAGTTCAAGCCGCAGGACTGGCCCCGGCTCGCCTGGCCCAGCAAGGTTCGCCGGAAGACCAGGGCCCCGCGCCTGAGCCGGAGCGCTGCGGCTGCTCCTCACGGATGGGGCCCTGTCAGCGTCATCGCCGTCCGCCATCACCGCGACGCCGAACTGCGCTGCCCGGTTGGCAGCAACACGGCTTGGGCCCGGGGCCGAATCGAGGCGCGCTATGGCCATCGCTTGAAGAGCGAAACCGGCTTTCGCCGCACCTCGTCGCTCCTCGGGCTCCACGATTGCCAGTGCCGAAGTTCCCGAGCGCAGGAAAACCACGTGGCCTTGGTCTCCTCGGCCTACCAGTTCCCGACCCGGCAGTGCCACCGTGACGAGAGCACCGGCGAGGTGCCGAAGCGATTGAATGCTCATGCCGTCGTTAACGCGCCCGCCGGCCATTCCGAGGGTTCGTCCGGTCGCGAAGGAGCGAAGTCGGAGACGTGGGGATGGGGGCGGCGGGAGGATTTCAGGCAGCGCTGCGTAACTCTTGAACAGGACATTCGATACTGTGCTAAGCATATCAGCTAGGGTAGAGCATGCCTACGCAGCCATCGCCACCACGGTTTTCCCAGGGCGTGACTACCCGTCCAGCTCTGCGGAGATGAGATTGTGGTCCCCTGACCATGTCGCTTGCCTCGACTATCATGAGTGGCTGTGCTGGCCCAGCGGCTTCGAATGCCCCAGCTGCGCTACGCCTTGGAAATAGAGGATGGGTGACGGACGGCTCTGGTGTGAGGGCTGCCGGCTTCGGGTGTCGGCGACTTAGGGGACGACATTCCACCGCACACGTACGCCGTTAAACTCGGCATCTAGAAAGACCCTTGCATCCTCAAGACAACGGCCACAGTCCGGAGAAGGATCCAAACCTCTCGGCCCGCTGACCAGGTCTCCATGTAGCAGCGATCTAGCTGGACCATTGCGCGGAAGGACCCAAGATCGCTACGGCCGCTTATCTGCCATAACCCTGTTGCTCCAGGCATGACGGTCAGTCGCTCCCAGTCCGACGGCGTGTATTCCTCGACCTCCGATGGTAGCGGCGGCCTAGGGCCGACCAAGCTCATTTGGCCCAGGAGCACGTTCAGCAGCTGCGGAAACTCATCCAGGCTGGTCTTCCGGATGAATCGCCCGACCCGCGTCACGCGCGGATCGTTCGCCATCTTGAAGATCGGCCCGTCCTTCATCTCGTTGAAGGCCTCGAGATCGGCCCGGCGGGCCTCCGCGTCGAGGTACATCGAGCGGAACTTGTAGATGTTGAACTCGCGGCCGTAGAGGCCGACCCGGCGCTGCTTGAAGATCGCCGGCCCCTTGGAGTCGAGCTTGATCGCGATCGCCACGATCAAGAAGACCGGCGCCAGGAGGATCAGCCCGACCAGGGATCCGACCACGTCGATCGTCCGCTTGAGCAGCCAGTTGATCCCGACCAGCGAGCGGTGGCGCGGGTACGCCAGCCGGGCGATCTCGGCCGCCGGAAACGTCTCCGCGCCCGGCAGGGATTCGGCAGCGGGGAAGGCCTCGACCACCTTCAGCGAAGGCATCTCGGTGAGGGCTACAGCGGACTGCGCGTACTGGGCCACGTCTGGGCTCTGACCTCTTCTCGCGTGGTGGGCGCCAAAAACCGACCGGCATGAACCATGCCTCGACCGTGGCCGAGAGCCGGCAACGCCGCCAAGCCCCGCAAGGCGAAGGAGAAACCTTCCCTCAGGGACTCCCCTTGGAGCCGGATGAGCCTCCGGCAGGCATGAAAAAACGACTGACGCCTGGTCCCGCCGGGCGAACCGGACTACAGATC
>JAJXWQ010000082.1 GCA_021781555.1 bacterium | reverse complement strand
GAAGGGCTGCGATGAGATCGGTGTCGATGTCGTAGCGACCGACCGCCGGAGTCGAATCCGGCGGATCCTGGAGGGCCGATGGGATGCTTTCGACGACTCGGTCGGCCGGCACCGCCGTGAGATCGGCCATCCGCAGGGTGCGCCCTGCGGCTCGGAGACGCCCGGGAGCTTCGGGCCGGCGCCGGGCGATCACCAGCGCCGTGCCGACGGTAGCCGGGAAGATTCCCTGCGGCAGGCGCACGACCGAGACCAGGTGATCGAGCAGGAGGGTGCGCAGCGAGTGGTGGGACCGGAGGGTCAGCCAGGTGTCGGCGACGACGACCGCCATGACTCCGTCCGGCCGGAGGAGATCGAGCCCCATCGCCAGGAAGGCCGCGTACGAGTCGACGCTCGATCCGGCCAGTTTCCAGTTCCCCCCGTCCGATCGCTTGAGCCCGTAGGGTGGGTTCCCGATCACGAGGTCGAAGGTTGTCTGCGCGAGGGCCGCCGGGGCCAGGGCGTCCTGACACCGGAGATCCGCTTCGGCGGGCAGCCGTGAACGGGCGATGTCGAGCGCGGAGGCGTCGACGTCCAGGCCGGTGAGTTCGGCGGGCATGCCGCGGCGAGCGAGCTCTGCGCTTGCCGCCAGCAGGAAATCGCCAGCGCCCGCTGCCGGATCGACAACGGCCAGGCGGCGGTCTGGCCACGGATCGCCCGCGTCGAGGGCCGCGGCCACGAGCGCTGCTGCCAGGGGCAGCGGGGTATAAAAAGCGCCCAGGCGGCGCTGCCCAGCCCGCTTGAGGGTCTGGCGCAGGTGGAACTCGGCCTGTGGGTGCACCGCTGATTCTTCGGCCCGAACGACCCTCCGGTCAAGCTCGGGTCAAGCGCGGCGGCACCGCGGTCGGTTCCTGGTGCTCCGGCCAGACTTGAGTTAGGGTTCGAAGTCATGAACTACATCGGCAGCAAGTATTCCTTGCTCGGAGCGATCCGCGCGCTGCTGGCGGATCGCGGCATCCGGCCGCCCGGTACCTTCTTCGACGCTTTCGCGGGCACGACCATCGTGGGGCAGATGGCCAAGACGCTCGGCTTCTCGACGATCTCGAACGATCTGCAGGCCTATTCGCAAGTACTCGCCAGGGCGTTCCTGGTCAACAACGATCCCCCCAGGTTTGCGGGCCTCGATCTGAGCGGCGGGGACTCCAGCGCCTTCCTCGCGCGGACCTCGCCCTTCGGTGTGGCCAAAGGGGCCGTGGACATCCGATCCGGCGATTTTGCGCCGCTCGTCCGCGTGCTGGCGTACCTCGACGGGCTGCCGGGGACCGCGGGTGCCTTCACCGAGGCCTACGTGGAGGGGGGTTCCGCGGGCCGACTGTATTTTTCCCGAGCGAACGGCATGCGGTGCCAGGCGATCCGCGACCAGATCTCCGGGTGGCAGCGCGAGGGGGCGATCACTGATCTCGAGGCGGCGATCCTCGTCGCCAGTCTGCTAGAGAGCCTGGATCAGGTCGCCAACACGGCCAGCGTCTATGCGGCTTATCTCAAGCATCTCAAGGGCACGGCCCAGGCTCGGATGACCCTGCGCGTGCCGGCGCTGATCTTTGGCGACGCGGTCCACGAGGCTTATATCGGTGATACGAATGCCCTGGCAGACCAGCTTGCCGGGCGAGAGATCGCCGTCATGTACGTCGATCCGCCCTACAACCAGCGCCAGTACAACTCCTACTATCACATCCTCGAGACGGTCGCGTCGTGGGATCTCGACGCCTTCGTGCCGCGGGGCAAGACCGGGCTCCGGCCCGCCCGCCGGCAGGACTCGCAGTACTGCAGGCGCCCGCAGGCGGCCGACGCCCTGATCGACCTGGTGGAGCGCGTCCCGGCCGATCAGGTGATCGTGAGCTACAACGACGAGGGCCTGGTGGATCGCGATCAACTCCGGGCCCTCCTTGGACGGCGATCGACCGGGGATGACGACTTCCGGGAGTTCAGCTACCGGCGCTTCCGGGCCGATGCCGATGGCCCGACGCGAAGCTATTCGGGATCGGAGGTTTTCGAGTACCTGTACGCCATCCGCACGCGCAGGCAGGCCGTGGTGTGAAGGCCCGGCGCTGGCGATCGCCCGTCCTTCCTTCGCGTGGCTTCAGGCGTCCTGGCGCCGGCGCAGCTTGAGCATCCAGAGGATCTTGCGCGTCGAGGACCTCGGCCTGATGGCCTACGGCGAGGCCCTGGAACGCATGCACCAGGCCGTCGCGGAGCGGGCCGCGGATCGCATCGCCGACACGCTGCAGTTGGTCCGACACCCGCCGGTCATCACGCTCGGGCGCAAGCGAGGAGCCACCGAGAGCGTACTGGTTCCCCGGGACATCCCGGTCGTGGCGGTGGAGCGGGGCGGCGACGCCACCTACCACGGGCCCGGGCAGCTGGTGGCCTATCCGATCTTCAAGCTCGGCGGGGCCGATCGGGACCTGCACCGATTCCTGCGCCGGCTCGAGCAGACCGTGATCGCTGCGCTGGATGGGCTTGGTGTGGCCGGGGAGCGGTCGCCCGGCCTGACCGGCGTGTGGGTCGGCAGGCGCAAGATCGCCTCGATCGGGGTGGCCGTCCGGAGCTGGGTCAGCTATCACGGGGTCTCGCTCGACGTCGCGCCGGACCCAGGATTCATGGCGATCCGACCATGCGGGATGGACAGCCAGATCATGACGAGTCTGGAAGAGGTTCTGGGAAGACCGGTCGATTTCGGCCAGGTGCGCCAGGCCTGGCTCGACGCTTTCTGTCGGGTGTTCGACTTCGATGGGGGCGATTTCGTCTGCAAATGATCGGGCCTGCGGAGACAAAGCTCCCTCGCTGCGGGCAGGCCGCTACGCCGCCCGCAGCCCTGGCTTTTGCGCAACCGGGCCCCGTTTGACTCATCGGGCCCGATCCCTTCAAGCCGGGAGCAAACTAGGGTTCTTCGGAGGATCCGGTTGGCGAGGCTGCCATGGCCGTCAGGCGGGTCGTGATCTCCCGGACCGCCCTCATGACGGCCTCGGGTGCCATGTGGGATTTCGCGGCCACCGGGCCACTGGCGCTCTCGACCGCATCGGACATGTGCTTGATGTCGGTGGTGATCAGCGTCCCTCCGGGGGCCTTCCTGGCGGCCCGTAGCTGCACGGCCGCCTGAGCGAGCGCTCCGTGTGCCTCCGAATAGTTGGCCATGGCCAGATCGCTCTGGGCCTGGCCCACGAGGGCGTAGGCTTCGCCGATATGCTCGATGGCCGTGATCTGGGTCGGCATCGGCCGCCCAGGGCCTCCGCCGCCGCCCAATCGGCCCATGTTCACGAGCTCTCCGGTCATGGCTGCGACCAGGCGCGTGGTCGACTCCGGGGTGACGTCGGTCTGAGTGGTATCCGCCAGGGTGTGGAGCTCCTGGAGGATACGCCCGGTACCTGGCATGGTCTGGGCAGCGGCAGGACCGCCTCCGCCCCCCGGAGCCACGGCAGGTTGGTGGTCGCCAGGCGTCACGGGCGAGTTGCTCGCCGGAGGGTTGCCGGGATGGGGGGCGCCCGCGCTGGAAACGGCCTTCTGGGCGAGGTCAAGGTGCTCGGTGGCGGCGTGCAGGTCAGCCTCGGCAGCGGAGTCGTTGCCCAGCACCGAATCATAGTGTGCCAGGATGGCCAGCTGGTATGCGGCCATCAGATCTCCCGCACCCGACGCCTGCATCGCCGTCTCGGCCGGGTAGGCAGGCGCGTCCTGGTCTGCTTGTGCACGCGCCGGCGATGCGAAGGCGAGCGTACAGGCCAGCCCGAGAGGCAAGGCCAGCGACCGATGGAATCCCGACATGAGCCACGGCTCCTTTCTTCGCACGCCACGGCCGGGCAGGCGGCCAGGAGACGCGCGCGGTCGAGCCACACCTTATCGCTCCGGACCGGCCGGGCCCAGGTCCAGGATGCCGAGCTCTATCGTTCTCTCTTGCGTCCGGTGCCGGCTCGGCGCCTGGCATCGCCTGGTTGCAAGACCCGGTTTAAGATGTCCTGCATGTCGACGCGCTGGAACGGGTGGGGAGAGAACGGGCGGAGCTTCTCGCTGGTCGATCGCCCCCATTTCTGGCCGGCCTTGCTCCGGCGGATCGGAGCCCTGCCCGAGGGCGTCGCTGCTCCCGTGAGCCTCGAGCAGGTTTCCATGCCCGAGGCCGTTCTCGAGCCCGCTCTCGTCGATCGCCTGGCAAAGGCCACCGACCAGCTTCTGACCGATCGCGAGTCGCGGATCCGGCATGCCTGCGGCAGGTCCTACCGGGACCTGGTGCGCCTGCGATCCGGGGCGATCGACACTGCGCCGGCCGCGGTCGCGGTGCCACGCACGCACGAGCAGGTAAGCGAGCTCTTGCGCATCGCCTCCGAAGCGCGGCTTCCGGTCGTGCCCTTCGGCGGCGGAACGAGCGTGGTCGGGGGCGTCGAGGGGCCCCCGGGCCCGTACCTGGCGCTTTCGCTGCGCGGGCTCGACCGCCTGATCTCGCTCGACCCCGTGAGCCACGTGGCCCGCCTCGAGGCCGGAATGCTCGGGCCCGAAGTCGAGCAAGCGCTCGGCGCGCAGGGGTTCACGCTGGGCCACTTCCCCCAGAGTTTCGAGTTCTCGACGCTGGGCGGATGGATCGCAGCCCGCTCGGCCGGTCAGCAATCGACCCGCTACGGCAAGATCGAGGAGATGGTGGTGGGCTTGCGTGTGGCGACTCCAGCTGGCGACCTCGAGACGGCGGTTTCGCCGGCTGCGAGCGAGGGGCCGGATCTCAACCGGGTCCTGGCTGGCGGCGAAGGCTCCCTTGGCGTCATCACCGAGGCCTGGCTGCGGGTGCATCCGAGTCCGGTGGCGCGACATTACGTCGGCGTCCTGCTGCCGGACTTCGTTGCGGGGATCGGGGCCATCCGAGCGCTCATGCAGGCGGGGGGGCGCCCGGCCACGTTCCGGCTGTCGGACGCCTCGGAGACCGAGGCCACCCTTGCCATGCGGACGTCCTCGCCCTCGCGACTCAAGTCCGCGGCTGCGGCCGTCGTCAAGCGCTGGCTGGGGCCGATGGAGGGGCGCTGCCTGCTCGTCGCAGGGTTCGAGGGGACTGGCTCCGAGATCCGGATCCAGCGGGCCCTGGCCGGTCAGGCACTCAAGGCGGCTCGCGCGGTGTCGCTCGGAGCGGGCGTGGGTCGGGAGTGGTTTGCCCATCGCTTCGATCTCCCGTACCTGCGGGACGTGCTGCTCGATCGCGGGGTCATGGTTGACACGGTCGAGACCGCCACGACGTGGTCCAACCTCGAAAACCTGCACGGAGCCGTGACCCGCGCCTTGCAGCAGAGTCTCGAGGCCTGGGGGACGCCGGCGTGGGTCTTCTGCCACGTCTCGCACGCTTACGAGGTCGGAGCGTCGCTGTACTTCACCTTCGCGGCGCGCCAGGATCCCGAGCGGCCCATCGCACAGTGGCAGACGGCCAAGACCGCCGCAACGGAGGCGATCGTGGCCTGCGGCGGCGTCTTGTCCCACCACCACGGGATCGGGCGCGACACCGCGGCCTGGCTGGGGCCGCGGCTGAAAGCCGGCGGGATGGCGCTCCTGAAGGGAGCGAAGGATGGTGTCGACCCGCTGGGGGTGATGAATCCCGGGGTATTTGGACTGGGCACCAAGGTGTAAATCCGGACGGTGATTGCACTCCGCTCTGCTTGCCGGGCTTTTTGCAGCGTGAACGGGTCCCTTTGCGCGGTCCTGCTGCACGCACAACAGTCAGCTTCGAGCCGGACGAACCGGGCCCGGCCCGGCGAGCATGGATCCGGAGCGAGCCCGCAGGCGTTCCCGGGCAAACAGCTGGGGCTGGCGGTACCCCCTCGCTGCCTCAGGGTTTGCGGTAGCCCGTCACGCGGGCTATACTACTCCCCACTGCGCCTGTAGCTCAGTGGATAGAGCACTTGCCTCCGGAGCAAGGGGTCGTACGTTCGAATCGTATCAGGCGCGCTGACTTCAGCCGATCCGGTGGGTCACCACTGGCCGGACGGGACGATCGAGGTCATCGACTCCAAGAGCGGCGATCGTGTGCCCGCTGAGGACGAGCTAGCCCAGGATCTGCAAGCCGCCTTCTATCGCAGCCTTGCCGCCGATCGCTTCCGGGAGCTTCGACCTCCCGAGATCCAGGTCAGCTTCTACTTCTTGCCGGTCGCCACTCGCGTCAGCGTGGTCTTCGAGAAGGAGGACTTCGTCAGGCACTGCGCGAGCCTTACCTCAAAATAATCTTGAGTGCCTTGATGGCCGCCTTCCCGTGGAGCGCGTTGGCGCCCGGAGGGAGGGCGGCCATCCCTGTCTGTCTTTTTTAGCCCGCAAAGGCGGCTCCGGGTTAGTGGGGGCAAAGACGCCTGACGACAAACCAGGCCGAATCTTCTTCTAAATGCATCGTCTTGACGTCAGCTAGGCAAGCCATATGCTTTGGTTGTGCCCACATAAGGGGGGGCAAGGCAGCGTGATTTTGAATCCGCATCATTTCTGGGCCAAGCTCGACGGCCAGGGCTCTTGGCATGCCTTGTTGGCACACAGCGCTGATGTCGCGGCCGTTTTCGCGGCCCTGCTCGACATCAAACCCGTCCGAGAGCGGCTGGCCTTTGTCAGCGGACAGCAAGGTTTGACGCCCGTGCAGCAGGACCGAATCTCCGTACTCGTTGCCCTTCATGACCTTGGAAAGTTCAACCATGGTTTCCAGGACAGGGCCTGGCCGGACGGGAAGCCCAAGGCAGGCCATGTAGGCGAACTGATGGCCCTGCTCGGATCTGGCTATCAAGTCAAGAGCGACATCCTGAAGGCAATCGGGGCAGAACAAATGGCGACCTGGGTTTCGCCAGAGGGCGATCTGGGTGAACTGCTGGCAGCGGTCCTGGCGCACCACGGACGGCCGGTCGCATTCGACGACGGCATCCCTTTCGAGGGGCTCTGGCTTTCCTCTCCCCGGCGGGATCCCGTTGGCGGGATGGGCCATCTCATGCAGGACGTCCGGAGCTGGTTTCCTCGAGCTTTCGGCCCGGGCACAAAAGCGGACCTTCTTCCCGCAGCACCGGCCTTCCAGCATGCCCTCGCTGGCCTCGTCACCTGGGCCGACTGGATCGGATCCGACCGGCGGCTCTTCGAGTTCGAACCATCGCC
The DNA here is from genome assembly GCA_021781555.1 of bacterium. GTDB lineage: Bacteria > Cyanobacteriota > Sericytochromatia > S15B-MN24 > VGJW01 > JAJXWQ01. The sequence goes on along the minus strand of JAJXWQ010000082.1, from coordinate 8,135 downwards.
GAGCGAGGGCTACTTCGATGCGGCCAGCCAGCGGGCCAAACAAGCAATCGAACGGCTGGGGCTTGCCAGCCATCTTGCCAGGGAGGCTCTCGAACAGTCGCCTTTCACCTTCGAAAAGGCCTTCGGGTTTGCCCCCCGTCCAGCGCAAACCACCTTGGGCCTAGTCGACCTTTCCCGTCGCGGCAGCCTGGTCGTTCTTGAAGCCGAAACGGGATCGGGCAAGACCGAGGCGGCTTTGGGACACTTCGCCCGCTTGCTGGCGACCGAATCCGTCGGTGGCATGTTCTTTGCGCTGCCCACCCGAACGGCGGCCACGCAGATCCATGAGCGGGTCGTACGGGCGGTCGCCCGAATCTTCCCGGACCAGGCGCGACGGCCCCCTGTTACGCTCGCCGTGCCGGGCTACCTGCGTGTCGACGAGCGGGATGGCCGGCACCTGCCGGGCTTCGAGGTGCTCTGGCCCGACCAGACATCTGAGGCGCTGAGATTCAGGGGGTGGGCCAGCGAGGGCCCGAAGCGGTTTCTTTCTGGCGCTGTGTCGGTTGGGACGATCGACCAGCTCTTGCTCTCCTCGCTACCTGCCTCGCACGCCCATTTCCGGGCTGTGAGCGCCCTGCGGCAGCTCCTAGTCATCGACGAGGTCCATGCCTCAGATACTTACATGATCGCCCTGCTCGAGTCGGTGCTCGAACGCCACCTCGCCGCGGGGGGGCATGCCTTGCTCATGTCCGCCACTCTTGGATCCTGGGCCCGTGGGCGCTTCGCCAGCCTGGCTCGGCCAGGTGCAATGCCGAGCCTTGCCGAGGCCGAGCGAATCCCCTATCCCATCGTGCAGTCCTTTGCTCCGGATCGCCAGCAGGCCCTTCCCGTGTCGGGCTCAGGAAATCCCAAGACCATCCTCCTTGATTGTCGACCCGTTGCGGATGACGCGGTTGAAGTCGCCCGGATGGCTCTCGCGGCAGGGCGCCAGGGGGCCAGGGTTCTCATCGTGCGGAACACGGTTCGTGACGCGCTTGCTACCCAGGCTGCGCTTGAGGCCGCCGATGGGGAGAGCCCTCCGCCGCTGTTCACGTGTTCTGGTCTTCCTGCGCCGCACCATTCTCGCTTTTCCCGCGAGGATCGCATCGCGCTCGATCGGGCCCTCGAGGACGCCTTTGGCAAAGATCGCGGGCGCATCGGAGGCGGCGTCGTGACGGCCGCGACTCAGACCGTCCAGCAGAGCCTCGACATCGACGCCGATCTCCTGTTGACCGATCTCTGCCCCATGGACGTGCTGCTGCAACGCATCGGGCGCTTGCACCGGAATGGCTCCTCGCCCCGGCCAGCCGGGTTCGAAGAGGCCAGGACCATCGTGCTCACCCCCTCATCCAGAGACCTCTCGGCCTTCATTTCTCGCAACGGGGAGGGGCGAGGGCCCCACGGGCTCGGGAGGGTATACGAGGACCTACGCATCCTCGAAGCCACCTGGCGACTCCTCGAGGAGCATGCTGTCCTCGACATCCCGGCCATGAACCGGCGGCTCGTCGAACGCTCGGTTCACCCAGAAGCCCTCCAGAGGATCGCTTCTGGGTTGGCTGGCCCTTGGCTAGCTCACCAGACGCGCGTCGAGGGGCTGCGCACGGCCCACAACCGCCTGGCCGAGCTGCAGATCGTAGGCTGGGACCGGCCCTACTGCGACACGCGCTTTGCCGAGCTTGGCGAACGGGCCATGACACGGCTGGGCGAGGGTGACCGCCGCATCGAGTTCGATCCACCTGTGGCAGGGGCGTTCGGGACGATGTTGGGCGAACTCAGCATACCGTGCTGGCTCGTTCGCGGGGCGGCGCCAGACGAGGCCCCGCGAGAGGTTCAGCAGGCTGATGGCAGGCTTACCTTCCGGTATGGCGCCCGGGCCTTCATCTATGATCGTCTCGGCCTGCGGGCCGCTGGATCAAACGCGGAGGATGACAACAGCGATGCCTGAGCACCATGACCTTCTGACAGAGGCTCTCATCCGGGTCAGGGGGCGATCGGGCGAGGTCAATAAGGCCTCGCTGCCGGACGTGCTCTCCGCCTTGCAACGGGGCGACGCCCAGGATTTTCCTGGCCTGCGACCCCACCAGCAGCATGCGTGGCACGCCTTCCTGGTTCAGCTGGCCGGGCTGGCCGGCATCGACCAGGAACCTGCGGTACCGCTCGAGGCGGAGCAGTGGCGCCAGCGCATCCTGCAGCTCACCGGCGATCGCCATGAGCCCTGGTGCCTTGTCGTCGACGACTTGGCCTTGCCGGCCTTCCTCCAGCCACCGGTCCCAGAGGGCAGCCTGAAGTCGTTCGGGGATCCCATTGCGCAACCCGACGATCTCGACATGCTCGTGACGGCCAAGAACCACGACCTGAAGCGGTCGCGAATGGATGGCCGCGATCCCGAGGCCTGGATCTTCGCCCTGATCACGTTGCAGACCATGGATGGCTACCCGGGTCGCGGTAACTACGGCATCGCCCGGATGAACGGCGGCTTATCAAATAGGCCGGCCCTGGCAGTCACGCCTGCTCTCGACATCGCAACCCGGTTCAACCGCGACCTGGCAGCCATGCTCCAAGCCCGGCCCGGCGTCATCCGGTCACACGGCTACCCTGAGCGGGGTGGCAAGGCTCTAGTCTGGCTCGAGCCATGGGATGGGCACTCGTCCCTTCCTCTTGCCAGCTGCGATCCATTCTTCATCGAGATTTGCCGGAGGGTCCGGATTGAGCGAATCGGCCCGGCGCTCGTCGCGCGCCCCAAACCAACGGAGGCGAGCCGGATCGAGGCCAAGCTAGCGGGCGGCGACACGGGCGATCCGTGGACACCCGTGAGCGTCCAGGACGAAAAGGCCAAGGCCCTGACGGTCGATGGCAGCGGCTTTTCGTACCGGCGCACCCACGAACTTCTCTTCAGTGGCACGTGGAAACCGGGCGCAGCCCAGATCATGACGTCCGGTGAGGGTGGTGCCTGGTTCACCGCTTGGGCGCTGACGCGGGGTCAAGGGAAGACGGAGGGGCTCCACGAGCGGATCCTGCCGATACCGGCTGGGGTCCGGCGGCGCCTCATGACGATTGAAGGTCGCCAGAACATCGGCGAGATCGCGAAGAAGCGCGTCGCAGCGGTCGGCGAAGCAACCAACAAGGTGCTCAAGCCCGCCTTGCTCAAGCTCTTGCAGGACGCCCACGAGGATCTCAACTTCAAGGACAAGCGCCCGCAGGTCTGGCTCGATCGGTTTGACGACGCCGTCGACGGGATCTTTTTCGACTGCCTCTGGCAGGCCCTCGATCTGGCGGCGGAGGAGGCAGATCGCCGGTGGGCCGAACGGTTAGTATCCCTCGCCAGGGAGCACCTAGATGAGGCCATTCGCGCTCTTCCCGTCCCTGCCGCGCGGCGCTACCGGGCGATTGCCCTTTCCGAGCAGGTCTTCGCCGGCGCGGCCCGAAAGCGATTCCCGCAGGCTTTTGCAATCAAGGAGGACATCGCCGCCCATGAGTCTTGAATCCACTGTTCCCCGGCCACCCGAGGTTCCGGAAAAAGCAGGCGGTACCTTGGCGTCGACGATTAGCCGTCTGGTGCACCTTTGCCAGAAGGGCCTTCCTACTGGCGAGATCGCCGAGCTTCGCAGGCTCAGACCCGACAACCCCTGGGTCCCGGCATTCTGGCGGATTGCGGCACAGGTGCTGGAGCCGGCGGGGCACCTCGCTGGGCCCTCGCTCGCTCGCGAGGATGCGGAGCGACGCTGGGGCATGATCTTGGCGATCGTCGCCGAGCTTGCAGCGTTCCATTCGCCTGACTGCCCTCTGGGCCGTGCCTTGGCGCATTGCGGATTTTCCGACCTCCGGTTTATGCGTCTGGTGCGCGCCAGCAGCGACAGTTTGCTGGTGGACGCCAGGCAGGCAGCGCGCTTCCTGGCGAGCAGGGGCGAAGCCGCCCGCCTCACGGATTTCGCCCACCTCCTGCTGAGCGACGGTACACCTCGCGGCGAGGATGTGCGCCGTCGACTGGCCCGTGACTTCTACTCCGGCGTCTGAAGAGCGCCGTCTGAAAGGACTTGATTGCATGCGTTTCGTCCAGATTCATTTCCTCACGTCTTATCCTGCCGCGCTGCTGAACCGCGACGACGCTGGGCTGGCCAAGCGGGTGCCATTCGGCGGGGCCACCCGGACCCGGGTCTCGTCGCAGTCACTCAAGCGGCACTGGCGCACGCATGAGGGAGCTCATTCGCTCCATATGCTTGGTGAAGGCCTATCGGTCCGTTCCCGCGAAACCTTCGAGCGCGAGATCGTTCAGAGGCTGGTCGTCGACCAGGGCCTTGATCTCGAGATGGTCCGCGGAGCCACCCGGGCCTTGCTGACAGGCCTCCTGGGTGAGAGCGCAAAGGCCAAGAAGACTGCCGAGGGCGAAGATGCCAAGGCCAAGAAGGCCGGCGACGGGGGAGAGCCTGTCCACACCGGGCAGATCACCGTGCTCGGGGCACCCGAATTGTCCTACCTGCGGGGGCTTGTGGCGGAAGTTGCGGCGGGCGGCTCGACGCCCAAGATGGCCGAGGAGGCCATGCTCAAGAAGCTCAAGGATAAGGACCTCGCCAAGAACCTCAAAGCCATCAAGCTTGGCGCAGGACTCGACGCGGCGCTGTTCGGCCGCATGGTCACGGGCGACATCCTGGCGCGGGTCGATGCCGCCATCCACGTCGCCCATGCGTTCACGGTCCATGCCGAAGAGGCGGAGAGCGATTACTTCACGGCCGTGGATGATCTGCTGCAGAGTGGTGACGAAGACGGTAACTCGCTCGGGGCTGGCCACGTCAACGCAACCGAGCTGACCAGCGGCCTGTACTACGGGTACGTGGCCGTCGATTTCCCGCTGCTCATCTCCAACCTCGAAGGCTGTGCTCGCAAGAAGTGGCAGGAGGCCGACAAGACCCTTGCGAGCCGGGTGTTGGCCGAGTTCATTCACCTGGTGGCAACCGTCTCTCCCGGCGCCAAGCTCGGTTCGACCGCACCGCACAGCTACGCCCAGCTCATCCTCGTCGAACTCGGCGACGAGCAGCCGCGCACCCTGGCCAACGCCTTCCTGCGCCCCGTAAGGGCCCAGAACGATCTTCTCGCCACCACCTACCGGGCGCTTTCAGGCCATCTGGCTGATCTCGACCGCATGTACGGCCGCACTCACGAACGGCGCCTTGCGGCGATGGGCGACGACCCGTCAATCGGCCAGCTGGTCGAGACCTTGGGGCTCGAGGGCACGCTGAGCCTGCCCGAGTTGGCCGCCTGGCTGACGGAGCGAGTCAGCGGGGCTCGCCATGCCGTGCCTGCGGGGGCCAGGTGATGTTCGATGTGCTCCTGCTCCGTCTCGACGCTCCCCTCTTGAGCTTCGGGGGGCCGGTGGTCGACAACCTCGGGGTCATCCAGCGGTTTCCAGCACTGTCGATGATCACGGGCCTGCTAGCCAACGCTCTTGGCTATGATCACCACGATGCCACGCGGCTCGACGCGCTGCAGGGGCGGCTGCGGGTCGCGTCCCGCTGCGATCGACCCGGCTCCAAGATCACCGACTTTCAGACCGTCGACCTCGGCCAGGACTTCCTGGCCGAGGGCTGGACTACCCGCCACGAGCCCCAGGGGCGGGACGGCGGAACGTCCAAGGGCACCCACATCCGTTACAGAGACTACTGGGCCGACGCAGTCTTCACGGTCGCGTTGAGGCTCGTGCCTGCTGAGGCGGCGCCTGACGTCGCTGAACTTGAAGCGGCCCTCAAGTTGCCTGAACGACCGCTTTTTCTGGGCAGGAAGAACTGCCTGCCCTCCGGGCCGATCCTGCTGGGGCGGGTTCAGTCGGATAACCTGCTCGAGGCCCTGCGGCAGGCGCAACCGCTGCCCGGCTGGCGATTGGACGGGCGGCGGACCTTCGAGGCTTCGTGGCCGGCGGAGGAAGACGAGGCGGGCCACATGTCCACGCTCGTTCCGACAACGGATGAGCGAGATTGGCGCCAGCAGGTGCACGGAGGGCGGAGGTTCGTTCGCGTCGGGACGATCGAGGTTAAGGAGCGAGCTTAGAATGACGACCGGCAATACCACACAACAACTGCACATGGTGAGGCTTCATCTTCCGGCCGATCGGCTCTTTGCTCTCGGGCATGCACGCCATCTCTCGGTGGCCGAGGCCGACCTCGGTTACCTGACGCACTGCATGCTGGGAGAACTCTTCGGAGACGAGGCCCCCAAACCCTTTCACCTTGAGAGCGGGGCTGGCCGTGCCGTGACGGTCCTTGGCTACAGTGCCCAACCGGCCAACATCCTGCTGGCTAGAGCCTCATCGTACGGCCGCGAGAGAGGGACAGTGCTCGCTCCCCCCGATATCGCCTCCAAACCTCTCCCCGCCTTCTTTACAGCCGGACAGGTCCTGAGCTTCAAGGTGCGAATTTGCCCGGTCGTTCGGATGTCGTCCAGCGGGCCCAAGAACCGCAAGGGCGCCGAAGTCGATGCCTTCCTCAGGCGTTGCCGGCAGGTTGCGGACCCATCCCAGCCGGTCGACCGAGAAGACGTGTACCGGCAGTGGTTGCAGGGCGAGGTTCAGCGTCAAGGAGGCTGCCGCCTCCTGGTATCCCGGATGAGCGCCTTCGGAATTGAGAAGATGACGCGACGCACACAGGGGGAGAAACGAGTGGCGAGAGGGATGCAACGGCCCGATGCAACCTTCGAGGGATTGCTGGAGGTCACCGACGGCGAGCGGTTCCTCGCGCTTCTTTCCAGGGGCCTTGGCCGCCATCGGGCTTTCGGGTTCGGGATGCTCTTGCTCAAGCGCCCGGAGGCTTAATGCTTCGAGGGCGGCTAGGTCTGGACACGGCCCGGATACCCGAGGGCGATCGCCACGGCTTGATATGGCTGGGGCGTGGCAATCTCACGGTGGAGAGCGGAACTCTCAGATACGTGACGGCCGGCGATGGCGAGCTTCCCGCGGGCGATTACGCCATCCCGTTCCAGATGGTGTCGTGCTTGATGCTGCAACCGGGGACGACAATTAGCCACGATGCGCTCCGCTTGCTCGCTCGGCATGGGACCGGTCTGGTGGCGACCGGTGACGGAGGAGTGCGACTATACGCCAGCATGCCATTTGGACCGGACGATTCCCTGCTCGCTCGCCGTCAGGCCGCTCTCTGGGCTGAGGGCGAAGAAGGCCGCGTTGCCATCGCACGAAGGATGTACGCTTGGCGTCTCGGTGAGATCTTCCCGGATGCGGATATCCCGGTCCTTCGGGGGATGGAAGGGCAGCGAGCCCGCGAGACCTATCGCCGCATTTCCCAGCAATTCGGGATCGCCTGGCGAGGCCGGCGATACGATCGCCAGGATCCCGATTCTGCTGACCTTCCTAATCAGGCAGTCAACCATGCAGCAACTGCTGTTGAGGCGGCAGCGATGGTTGCCGTCGCCGTCACGGGAACCATCCCGCAGCTTGGATTCATCCACGAGGACTCGGGGCTCTCGTTCTGCCTCGACATCGCGGACCTTTACCGCGACAGCGTGACACTGCCGGTGGCGTTCGCTGCGGCCCGCGATGCCATGGCCCAAGGCGAGAAGGAGCTTGAGCGCCTCGTCCGGCGCCATGCTCGAAAGGCCTTCCGGGATACCAAGCTCATTGCCGGCATGATTGACCGCATCAAGAGCCTGCTAGAAGAGAAATGACGATCGTCGTTACTCGCGATGTTGCCCCGCGCTTTCGAGGGTTTCTTGCGTCTTGCATGCTGGAGATCGCCCCTGGCGTTTACACCAGCCCCAGCATGACACGTGGGGTTCGCGATCGAGTCTGGGCCGTGCTGACGGACTGGTATCTAGAGATCGGTGAGGGGAGCGTTCTTATGACCTGGACCGATCCGAAGGCCCCAGGTGGGCAAGGAATCCTGACCCTCGGCACGCCCCAGGAAGAGATCGAAGAACACGACGGTGTTTTTCTTTGCAGACGCCCGATCCGGGCTTCTTCGGACATTGATAATTTAACACGCGCTTGAACCTGGGTCATATTGGCTCCGATGGTCATCAACGGACGGCTTGGGTGGTAAGATAAGCCCACGCCGCACCGTCGACGTTCAGAGGCTCCCCCGCGCCTGCGGGGATGGACCGCGCTTGCACTCTGCATC
>JAJXWQ010000081.1 GCA_021781555.1 bacterium | reverse complement strand
CAGGTCTGATCTTGGGTTTCTCCCTCGCTGCGCTCGGGCAGTGACTCGAGGGAACCCGCCGGTTCCCTCGAACGCTCTCCGGCTGCGGGCAAGCCGCTGCGCGGCCCGGCTTTCGAGGTGGCCGAGTTTCCGCAGGGGGGATGCCGTTTGCCCGGCTGCGGGCGGGGCGGCAGCTCTCGGACTCAGACCAGCCGGAAGAAGGTCTTGATCCGGTTGAAGAGCTCCATCGTGTCGGCCTCGGTGTCCTCGTCGTGGCCGGCCCGCGCGATCCGGGATTCGAGCTCGTGCTCCAGTCGCTGCCTCGCGCTGCTGGTCCTGGCCTTGCGATCGGCGATGATGCGGGAGATGGCCAGCGGCACCTCGGGGCGCCGGCGGAACAGGGGGTCGAGGTCAGCCTTGGCCAGGACGACCAGATCGCAGGGTTCCAGGGTTCGGGCCGATGCCGATCGCAGCTCGCCGGTCAAGAGCGCCATCTCGCCGAAGAAGGCGCCCTGCTCCAGGGTGGCGATGGGCAGGGCCTCGTCGCCGATCCCGATGAGAAGCTCGATCCGCCCTCGCGCGATGATGTAGAGACTGTCACCCGGATCGCCCTGCGCAAAAACCAGCTCGTCCTGCCGGTACCGGGCGATCCGCGCCGCGGCAGCCAGGCTTCGGCGTTCGGAGTCGTCGAGGGCCATCAGAAGGTCGACGCCGCCGAAGGTCTCGAGCTTGAGCTCGCGTTCCTGCGCCAGGCGGACGGATTCGTCCTGCTGGATCACCGTCCGTGTAGGAAAGGCTATCGCCAGGCCCCGTTGCTGGAACTTGTACCAGACGCGCGCCATGAGTTCGTCGACGACAGGCTCGCGATTGCGGAATCCATCGATGAAGAAGCGGATCCGGTAGGACATCGCCGAATCGTCGAACCGCGCCAGGCGTACCGTTGCCGCGGGCTCTGCGAGGATGCAAGGCGTCTGCGCGACGCAGGACTCGAGGGCCGAGATCGCCTCTGCCGGCGGGACGTCGTAGGCCACGCCGATGAGGATCTCCTCCGCGAAGATTCCCGTCGGTTGGCTGTAATTGATGATCTGCGCCTTCCCGACGGTGGCGTTGGGGATGGCGATCAGCTCCTGGCGCATGGTCAACGCCTTGACCGCCCGCCAGGTGATCTCCTTGATCTGCGCGGGAGTCCCGTCGATCGAGACCCAGTCGCCGATGGAGAAAGGGGGTTCCCCGTGGATGGCCAGCCCCGCCATGAGGTTGCCGAGTGTATCCTGCAGCGCCAGGCCGAGGACGATCGAGAACAGACCCGAGAACGTGAGGATCGGAGCGAGATTGATGTTGAACGCGGAGGACAGGGCGATGAGCGCCACGGTGGCGTAGACCACCCCGACGCCGATGTCGTGGAGGATCTTGGGAACCCGGCGCCGCGAGGCCAGCAGGTAATCGAGCACCACGATCCGGAAGAACTCGAGGCCGAAGATCAGCACCGCTGGCACGAGCAGGCGACCGAGCCAATGATTGACGACCTGCGGGAGCTTCAGGCCCCCTGTCGCCGCACCGATCTCGAGCGCCAGCACGGCCAGCATCAGGACCCAGACGCGGGCCAGGCGGGAGGCTGCCGCCGTCCCGCCAGCGACGTCCGAGCCAAAGAGCACCAGGACCAGGCGGCGCATCGCAATCCGGAACAGGGGTACGCCGATGAGGAAGACGAGGGCCATGGTCGCCAGGCCCGCGCCCAGGTGCCAGGCCCAGGGCAAGGAGTTCAGCATCAACCCCATTGTAGCCGCCCCGGCTGGGCAGCGGCTGCTTTGGCGCTCGCCGATCGCGGGGCTGGCGGTGTGCCCACGGTATAATCGACTGTTACACCGCCCCACGGCGCGCTCGACCATGGCCTCGGGGAGTCCTCCTGGCTCGAGCAGGGGCTCTGGCAGCGGCCTTGCCTTAGGAAGTTCCTCGTGACCAGCCACACTCCCTTTGCCTCGCCCTTCGGCATCCACCGCAGTGTCGATCCGCCCGGCGTCCTCCCGTACGCGGCCCGCCGGCTCGATGCGTCGCTCCCCCTGAGCCCTGGCGAGGCGCTCATCGCGGTTGAACGCCTCAACATCGACTCGGCCTCGTTCACGCAGCTCCTCGATGCCGGCGCAGGTTCCCTGGATCGCGTCGCAGAGCGGATCGCCGAGATCGTGGCCGAGCGGGGCAAGATGCACAACCCGATCACGGGCTCGGGTGGGGTCCTTATCGGCACGGTGAGTCAGATCGTGGATCGCAGCGATCTCCGGGTCGAAGACCGCGTCGTGACGCTGACCAGCCTCACGACTACCCCGCTTTCCCTGGATGAGGTGGTCGGCATCGATCCGACCTCTCACCAGGTGCAGGTCCGAGGCCAGGCCATCCTCTTCGAGCGGGCACCGTTCGCCGTGCTCGACGGCTCCTTGCCCGAGACCACCGCGATGAGCGTGCTCGACGTCTGTGGCGCCCCGGCCCAGGCGCGCCGGCTGGCCAGGCCCGATCAGACGGTCATGATCGCCGGTGCCGCCGGCAAATCCGGCCTGCTCGTGACCTGGGTGGCAGCTGCGGCCGGGGCACGGGTGATCGGCCTGGTGCGGGATGAAACCGAGGCGGCTCGCCTCTACCAGCTTCCCTTCGACATCGAGGTTGCCATCTGCGACGCCACGAATCCCGTGGCGGTCCGGGAGCACATCGAGGAGTTGACATCCGGTGCCATGGCCGACCTGGTCTTCAACTGCGTCAACGTCCCGGGGGTCGAGATGAGCTGCATCATGGCCACGCGGCCTCGCGGTCTGGTCTACCTTTTCTCGATGGCAACCAGCTTCCAGGCCGCGGCCCTCGGTGCCGAAGCCGTGGGCGCGGACGTGGATCTGATGATCGGCAACGGCTTTGCCGAGGGCCACGCCGCGTATGCCCTCGAGCTCGTTCGGGAAAACGCCCAGCTCCGGACCCTCTTCGGATCGCCAGCAGCCGTCTCGACCCTGTGAGCGAGCCGGGTCCCGACGGCGTTGCTTGGCGATGCGCCGGGTATCGAGGTGATCGGGTCCGCAGCCGGGTCATCTGGTCGACGCTCATCCAGGCAGGCGCCGAAACCTTTCTCCGCGCCCTTTCCCACGGCGCGGTCGACCATGGAGCGCGCGGGCTCAAGGAGATGGCGGCCAGGGGGGCTTTGACCATGGCCCAGGACGAGGCATCCAGCGTGGTGTTCGGAATGCCCAAGGAGGCGATCGCCCCGGGTGCGGTCCGGAAGGTCGTGCCGCTCGAGCACATCGCTTCCGAGATCATCCAGGCATCGGGCCTATAATTACAGTTCCCGCGATCGAAGGAGCGCACGTTGACCACCAAGACGCACGCCCATCACACCCCGGCCACCGCTGCCGAGCGCCTTGCCGACCTTCACCGCCGCCAGGAGGATGCGGCCAAGGGGGGGGGCGCCGATGCGATCGCCAAGCAGCATGCCAAGGGCCGGCTCACGGCACGGGAGCGGATCGAGTTGCTGCTCGATCCGGGGACCTTCGTGGAGTGGGATCGCTACCGCATCCATCGGTGCCACGCGTTCAACATGGCCCAGAAGAAGGTGGCCGGAGACGGCGTGGTGACCGGTTACGGGAAGATCGACGGGCGCGTGGTCTACGTCTTCTCGCAGGATTTTACGGTGTTCGGGGGCTCGCTGGGCGAGGTCCATGCCGAGAAGATCTGCAAGGTGATGGATGCGGCGGTCAAGACGGGCCGGCCGCTCATCGGGCTCAATGACAGCGGCGGGGCGCGCATCCAGGAGGGCGTGGAGAGCCTGGGTGGCTATGCCGAGATCTTCTGGCGCAACGTGCAGGCCAGCGGCGTGGTGCCCCAGATCTCGGTCGTGCTGGGACCTTGCGCCGGCGGAGCGGTCTATTCGCCGGCGATCACGGACTTCGTGTTGATGGTGGACCGGTCGAGCTACATGTTCATCACCGGACCCGACGTGGTGAAGACGGTGACCGGCGAGACCATCTCGTTCGAGGATCTCGGCGGCGCGGACGTCCACAACCGGATCTCGGGGGTGGCTCACCTCATGTATCCGAGCGAGGAGGATACGCTCGCGGGCGTCCGGTATCTGCTGAGCTTCCTGCCGGACAACAACCTCGAGTCCCCGCCGATCGTACCCACGGACGATCCCGCGGATCGCCAGGAGCCGCGCCTCCGTGACATCATCCCGGATGTGCCCACGCGTCCATATGACATGAAAGAAGTCATAGCTCTCATCGTCGACGACGGCGAGTTCTTCGAGATTCATCCGCACTTCGCGCCCAACCTGCTCACGGGCTTCGCCCGGCTGGGGGGCCGCACGGTGGGCCTCGTCGCCAACCAGCCCAAGGAACTGGCGGGCACGCTCGACATCAACGCTTCGGTCAAGGGCGCTCGCTTCGTCCGGACCTGCGATGCCTACAACATTCCCATCGTGACCTTCGAGGATGTCCCTGGGTACTTCCCCGGCAGTACCCAGGAGCACGGAGGCATCATCCGCCATGGCGCCAAGCTTCTGTACGCCTACTGCGAGGCCACCGTCCCCAAGCTGACCGTCATCACCCGCAAGGCCTATGGTGGCGCCTACGACGTCCTCGGAAGCAAGCATATTCGCGCCGATCTCAACCTGGCCTGGCCCAGCGCCGAGGTCGCGGTCATGGGAGCCGAGGGCGCGACGCAGATCCTGTACCGCGGCCAGCTGGCCGAGGACCCATCCCGCAAGGACGATCTCATCGCCGAGTACCGGACCCGTTTTGCCAACCCCTACATCGCTGCAGAGCGGGGATTCCTCGATGACGTCATAGACCCCGCCCAGACGCGTCCCAGGCTGATCGACGCCCTGTCAGTCCTGGCCGACAAGCGCGTCGAGCGGCCGCGGCGCAAGCACGGGAACATCCCGCTGTGATGCGAGGCATAGGCAGCTCCGCGCCCGGCCGGCGGGCGGTCCAGGTGCCCGGCGCCTCGGACGAGCTGGCCGCGGCAGTCACGGCCGCGATCTTGGCCTTTCTCGCGGAGGAGGCCGAGGTGCCGACCGTCCGGGTCCGCCCCTGGGCGCGGGCGGCGCGATCGGAGCTCGTCGGCGGACCTCCGATCGCCACGCAGGCCGATCTTTGGGGTTAAGCAAACGTTTTCAAAGGATTGCCGCGGGGGTAGGTGGTCTGAACGACCCTCTGGTTCCCCTCGGTTGTCCGTTCGGTCCGGTTTTCAACAGATCGTTCCCCTTGGGTTCGCTCCGGTATGCTTGATGGCGCGGTCTTCGGGGCCCGTTCGCTGGGGTATTTCTTGCCTCCGGTCCCTCGGTCCGTTTTCAGGGGGCCAGGCGGCCGTCGGGAACGAGCCGAAACTTTCCGGCAGCTTGAGGTGTCGTTCACTCGATTCGTTTTCCTGGATCTGGCCGTCGAGGGTCTATCCGCTACGGTATGCCGGCTTTTTTGATAGGCACTCCCCACTCAACATGTGGTTAAATTTCAAGACGCATCCCCAGAAGGGCAGGTGCAGGCCGATGCCTCGGTCAGCCCGGTCGCCCCGATCGCTCATGACAAGGAGACGCGAGCAGCGATGATCGCGGTTGAACACCTGACCAAGCTCTACTGAGATCTCCCGGCTGTCCGGGACGTGAGCTTCAGCGTCAACAAGGGCGAGATCCTTGGCTTCCTTGGCCCCAATGGAGCCGGCAAGTCCACGACGATGCGCATGATCACCGGTTACCTGGCTCCAAGCGCGGGCAAGGTGACGGTGGGCGGCTTCGACATGGGCCAGGATCCTCTCAAGGCCAAGTCTCTCATCGGCTACCTGCCGGAGACGGTTCCGCTCTATCCCGAGATGACCGTCCGGGACTACCTGCGCTTCGTGGGCCGCCTCAAGGGGATTCCGGGGCGCGAGCTGAACAAGAAGGTCGACGCTGCCATCTCGCGCTGCTGGCTGACGACCTACGCGGATCGCCTCATCAGTCACCTTTCCAAGGGCTACCGCCAGCGGTGCGGGCTCGCGCAGGCGCTCATCCACGACCCGCCGGTCCTGATCCTGGACGAGCCCACGAGCGGCCTCGATCCCAAGCAGATCCTCGAGACCCGGGATCTCATCAGCTCGTTGCGCGGCGAACACACGGTGATCCTGTCGACGCACATCCTGCCCGAGGTCCAGAACGTCTGCGAGCGCGTGCTCATCATCAACCAGGGGGTACTGGTCGCGGACGAGTCCCCCGAGCACCTGGAGGCCAAGCTCAAGGGCGGCCAGCGCATCCGGATCGAGGCCAAGGGGCCGCTCGAGCCGATGCAGGCGCGGCTGGCGGCGATCTCCGGCGTCAAGAGCCTCACGGCGTCTGCCAGGGGCCCCGAGTTCCCGGATACTTACGAGTTCTCTCTGGATACCGACCCCCACGACGAGATCCGCAAGGAGCTCGCGTCCGCGATCGTGACCGGCGGCTGGGAACTCCTCGAGATCCACGCCGAACGCATGTCGCTCGAGGAAATCTTCCTCAAGCTGACGACGCAGGATGCGTTGCTCGAGGCCGCCAAGGAGGAAGCCAATGTCTAAGGTCCTGGCCATTGCCGGGCGCGAGCTCAAGAGCTACTTCGTCTCGCCCCTGGCCTACGTCGTCGCCGCCCTGTTCATGCTGGCGGCCGGTGGCCTTTTCGACGCCATCTTGATGAGCTCTCGCGAGGCTTCGCTCCGGGCCCTGTTCCAGAACATCGCCGTGGTGTTCCTCTTGATGGTCCCCGCCTTGACGATGCGGCTGCTGGCCGAGGAACGCAAGACCGGAACCATCGAGCTCCTGATGACGAGCCCCATCTCCGACGTCTCGATCGTCTCGGGCAAGTACCTGGCCTCGATCGCCTACCTTTTCTTCCTCCTCGTGCTCACGCTCATCTTCCCGCTCACGCTCGTGCTCATCGGAGGCAATCCCGAGTGGGCCCCGATCTGGACCGGTTACGCGGCGATCTTCCTGATGGGCGCGGCATTCATGGCGATCGGGTTGGTCGCCAGCAGCCTGACCAGCAGCCAGATCGTGGCGGCGCTCATCGCGTTCGTCATCTCTTTGGTCTTGTGGCTCATCCCGGCCGTAGGCCAGAACTTCGGGACGACCATCGCGGGCGGCTTCCAGTACCTGAGCATCATCAATCACCTCGAGAGCATGTCCCGAGGGGTGGTCGACACCTCGGATCTCCTCTACTACCTTTCGGTGATCGGCGCTTCGCTGTTCATCACCGTCCGTTCCGTCAACGTCTACCACTGGAGGTAGGACATCCATGACCCCTAACGAACCCAAGAACTTCCAGTCGCAGCCAGCGTCGACGAACCGGACGTTCGACCTCACGGTCAACGCCATGGGCGTGCTGGCGATCCTTTGCATGGCCAGCGCATTCATCGGTCCGCGCTATTTCGATAAGTTCTTCACCGACACCGTGGCCGGCGACATCCGCTGGGCCGGATGGATCTTCATCGGCCTGTACGTCCTCGGCTCCGTCTGGCAGAGCCGTCAGTGGCTCTGGGGCACGGCCAAGAGCGAGCGCGGCCAGTCCGGGATCAACCTCATACTGCAGATCGCCTTGGCCCTGGTGCTGGTCGGCTTCGTCGATTATCTGGGCACCCGGCATCACGTGCGCTGGGATCTGACCGAGAACCACCAGTACTCCCTGTCCCAGCAGACGATCAAGATCCTCAAGGACCTGCCGGGCAAGGTCTCGGTCACGATGTTCTCCAACCCGGTCGATCGTTCGAGCCAGAACACCGTCGATCTTTGGCAGGAGTACGCCTACGCCGGGGGCGACAAGCTGTCGTTCCGCGCCATCGACCCCGACCGTCATCCCCAGGATGCCCTCAAGTTCATCCAGTCCCTGCCCAAGGATCAGCAGAGCAAGGTGATGAACGGCGACAGCATTCGCCTGGGCACCATCATGCTGGAGTACCAGGGTCGGGTCACGCCGGTAACGGGCTACAACGAGCAGGACTTCACGTCGGCTCTGCTCAAGGCGACCGAGACCCAGCAGAAGGTCATCTACTGGCTCGAAGGGCACGGCGAGGCGGATCCGGCCTCTTATCAGGGCCAGGGAATGTCTCAGGTCGAGTCCGCCCTCGAGAAGCAGAACTACAAGATCGACAAGCTTCCGCTCTACACCGAGAAGACGGGGGTTCCCGCCGACGCGGCTGCGGTCGTGATCGCCGGCCCGCAGACCCCGTACTCGCCCACCGAGCTCGCCGACCTCACGTCTTACGTCAAGCACGGCGGCCACGTTTACCTGGCCCTCCGTTACGACGCCCGTACCGATCTGGGTACCTGGCTGGACCAGAACTTCGGCGTCAACGCGGACCGCGACCTGGTGCTCGAGATGAATCCGGCGCTGACGGTGCAGTTCAATCCCACCAATCCGGCCGTCGTGAAGTATCCCTTCCACGACATCACCCAGTCCTTCCAGAACTATCGCATCGCCACGGTCTTCCCCATGACGCGCTCGTTCACGATCGGGGTGAAGCTGCCCGATGGCGTCACGGCGTCGCCTCTGGCGCAGTCGAGCCCGATGTCGCAGGGCCGGATGTCGGCCGGACCGATCAAGGCGGCCGACCTCACCCGTCCCTTCGACCCGACCAAGGACCTCAAGGGCCCGCTGGATCTGGCCGTCGCCATCACGGTGGACACCAAGAACCCCAATCCGGCACCGGTGGCCTCGGGCTCGGTTCAGCCAGTCAACACCGACTTCATGGGCCGCGTCGTGGCCGTCGGATCGCCCTTCTTCGCCGAGAACCAGCTCGCTCAGTCCAACTTCGGCAACAGCGACTTCTTCCTCTCCGCGATGAACTGGCTGACCGAGGATCGGGACCTGATCTCCATCCCCCCCAAGGCCACGGAGACCCGGACCGTCGATCTTCTCGGCGGGACCCAGCAAAAGGTGTTCTATGGCAGCGTCCTCGCGCCTCCGCTGGTCCTGCTCTTCCTGGCCGGACTCGTCTTCTGGCGCCGCCGTTGAAGGAGCGCCCGGCGAGCCGGGCTCGAGCAGCGTCCCGCCTCGGGACATTAGAATCGCATCCGTTCCATCGATGATTTGCTTAAGGAGCCCCTAGGCATGAAGTGGCAATCCACGGCCGTCCTGGCAGCAGTCACCCTGGTGGTGGGCGGCTACATCTGGCTGGTCGACCTCAAGCAGGCCCCCCAACCAGATGGCTCGATGGTTTACCTCTGGGACATGTCCGATGCCCAGGCGCAGCCCATCGACAAGGTCGTCGCGACGATCGACGGCAAGACCGTCACCTACGTCAAGCTGCCGCCGGCCCCCACCCCCAAGCCCTCCCCGGGCACGACCCCGGATCCCATGGCGACCCCGCCGCACTCGACCTGGCACGAGCAGGACAAGACCGATCTCGGCCTGACCTACCAGTGGGACAGTGCCTGGAACGACCTCAAGCAGATGCAGGCCGACCGTATCGTCGCCAAGAACCCGAGCCCTGCCGACAAGGATATCGACAACTTCGCCTCGCCCTCGGTCACGGTCACGCTGTACCAGGGCAAGAAGCAGGTCTACTCCGTCCTGATCGGCAAGAAGACGATCAGCGGCCAGGGCTACTATGCCAAGCGCTCGGATTCTCCGACGATCTACGAGGTAGCCACCTACAAGGTCGACGACCTGCAGCGGCTGGTGAACGCTCCGCCGGTTGCCTCGCCCACCCCGGCACCGAGTCCGAGCCCGACTCCCGTGCCGACGCCCAAGTCGGCGGTCGCACCCAAGGCCGGGGCCCTGCCCGGCAGTGCATCGGCCAGTGCCAAGACGGCAGCCATCCGGCTCCCGGGGGATCTGGGCAAGATCTCGGCCCCCAAGCAGCCCTGATACTGTCCAGGTCGCCAGGTCTTTGGCCGGCGGCTGAGCGGCTTCGTCTGGAAGGGATCGGGCCGAAGGAGTCAAAGCGGACCGTTTGATTCCTCGGGCCCGATCCCTTCAAAGCTGGAGCACTCTAGAATGGGGTCGTGAGCGCCTTGAGCGTCGCCGAGGCCTACCACCAGGCGACCAAGTACGATCCCGCCTCTGGGACGGCTTGCCCGTCCCGGATCGACTGGTCGCGCCAGCCGCTCCCGTTCAAGGAGTATCCCGGGGCCAGGCGGGTCCCGCTCGGGCGCTTCTTGCCCGAGACCCAGGAGGACCTGGGCGATCGCCAGCTGCGCGGTCGCGATCGCCTGGATGCGAGCGCCGTGGGCCTTAACGACCTGTCCCACTTGCTCTACTTCTCGGGCGGCGTGACAGAGATCGTCGGTTTGCCGGGGGGCCCTCGGTTCATGCGGGCCGCTCCGAGCGCGGGGGCCCTGTATCCCACCGAAATCTACGTCGTTAGCCGCGGTCGGACCGATCTCGCCGACGGTGTGTACAACTATCAGGTTCGCACCCACGCGCTCGCCTGTGCCGCCGAGGGCGACCGCTGGCCGGAACTCGAGGACGCGTGCTTCGATCATCCGGCGCTCGAGGGCGGCGATCTGGCCATCGTCCTGGCGGGGGTCTACCAGCGCAGTGCCTGGCGGTACGGCGAGCGCGCTTATCGCCGGATCCTCCTCGACACCGGCCACGTCCTCGGCAACCTGGTGCTCTACGCGCCCTTGGTGGACCGCAGAGCCGTTCCGATCGGCGGGTTCGCCGACGCAAGCCTCAATGCCTGTATCGGCCTCGACGTCGACGCGGAGGCGGCGCTCGTCGTCTTGACCCTGCCTCGCGGGCCGGGCCGGTTCGAGCCCGTGGCGTTGCCATCGTCCTGCGGATGGACGCAGGCCGGGCTCGTGACTGGGATGGAAGCCCTCCATCAAGCGTCTTGTATCCCGGCCGGTTCCAGGCCCGCGGCGCTGCCACCTGCGGTACTTGAGCCGCGTCTCTGGCTTCCGGACGTTGCCGGTGAACGGCTCGAAGGTCCGCGGCTTGAATGGCTCGACGATCTCTCGAAGACCCTTCTCGAACGCCGCTCCGCCAGGGCTTTCAGCGGCGTGCCCTGCACGCGAGCGCAGCTGGCGACCGTTCTCTACCACGCCTGTTCACCCCCCGGGCTCTTCGACCCGGCGCGGATGGAGATCTTCGTGGCCATACATCGCGTTGCGGGATTGGACCCGGGCTGCTACCACTACGATCCGGCAACCTCGCGAATGCGGCAGGTCCGCTCCAAGGATCTAAGGGCGGAAGTCCAGTTTCTTTGCCTCGATCAAGAGCTGGGGAGAGCGGCCGCCGCCGTGGTTTTCCATGCGGCGGATCTCGGCCGCGCCGTCGCCCGCTGGGGGGAGCGAGCCTACCGGTACCTTCACCTCGACGCAGGCCACGTCGGGGAGCGCCTCAACCTGGGAGCCCTCCACGTGGGCCTCGGGGCCTCGGGGATCGGCGGCTTCTACGACGATCAGGTCAACGATCGGCTCGGAATTCCGGGAGACTTGGCCACCCTCTACATCACCGCGCTCGGAGTTCCGCTGGCGGGACCAGGAGGGTCCTGACTCTTCCCTCAACTTTAACCGCCGCATAAGAAGTCTCCCGGCGCGGCGGGCGACAAGGACTTCATTGGACCCATCGAGCAGGTGAGGGTTATGAAGTTCAAGGTTGCCGCTTCCGTCGTGAGTCTCGCCATCCTGGCCGGCTGCGGAACTCGTCCAGCAGGACATTCGCTCTATCCCATGTCCGCCGACATCCAGGGGCAGGCATCTTCGGTCCAGGCGGCCGCCACCAGCCAGCAGGTCGGGGCGATCGAGATCCTCTTCTCGGGAGGCCAGTACACCACGCAGGCGACTTCAGCCGACGTGGCCAACCTCCAGGTGACCGTGACGCCGAGCTCGGGCTCGGCCATCACCCAGACCGTCTCCAAGGGAGCCAACGCCGAGATCGACAACATTCCGGCCGGCACCGCTTCCTTGACCGTGATCGCCCTCGACGCCAACAACAACAACATAGGCAGCGCCACGCAGTCGGGAATCGAGGTCGTGGCTGGCCAGGTTACCCCCGTCAATTTGTCGTTGCAGCTCGATCCCACCGTGGTCGCCGGCGGCCCCCAGACGGGTGGCGTGGCGGTCAACGTGAACTTGATCGACGGCGCGACCGTCTCGGCAACACCGGCTCCGAGCCCCTCGCCGAGCGCGTCGCCCACGCCCAGCAGCGTATCGAGCAGCTTCAGCGACGGCTTCGAGAATGGCTTTGCCAACTGGACCGCCAGCTTCCAGCGGGCGTCGTACTCGTCGGGTCCGACCACCCCTTCGAGTGACTGGGCGGTCTCGACCGCCGCCGCCAAGACGGGCAGCGATTCGGCCAATGCCGGCAACCAGAGCGGGAGCGTCTACGACCCCGGGACCTACTACATGACCTACGTCGGCACGATCGACACCGGCGCGATGGCCAATCCCACGCTGACCTTCGACTTCGAGAACTTCGTGCCGCAGTACTACTTCAAGACCACGGCCTTCTCGGTCCAGACCTCCACCGACGGGCAGAACTGGACGCAAGCGTGGCAGGCGGGAGCCGAGCAGGACACGTGGGGCCACCAGGTGGTGAACCTGCCCCAGGCCAGCCAGGTTTTCTTCCGCTTCGCCTTCCAGTACGACTACTACCTCGGCAGCGACTACATGAACGCACCCTACGTCGACAATGTCCTGGTCTCGGACGGCGGGAACTAGAGCGGTCGTTGCAATCCTCCCTCGCTGCGCTCGGGCAGTGACTTGAGAGGGGCCGCAGCCCCTCTCAAACTCCCCCCGCTGCGGGCAAGCTGCTTCGCCGCGTGGCGCCTTCGGTGGCGAGGACCGGTCGTTGCAGTCCTCCCTCGCTGCCCCGCTGCGGGCAAGCTGCTTCGCCGCGTGGCGCCTTCGGTGGCGAGGACCGGTCGTTGCAGTCCTCCCTCGCTGCCCCGCTGCGGGCAAGCTGCTTCGCCGCGTGGCGCCTTCGGTGGCGAGGCCTCGAGAAGACGGCCCGGCTTCAGGCCGGCCGCTCGGCCAGGAGGGCTCCGAGCTCCCGCAGGGTCGCAACGAGGCTTGCCAGCTCGCCCGGCGAGCCTTGAACCTTCATATGCACGACGCCGTCCACCTGCTCGTGCGAGACCACGCGGGCGCGCCGGTAGATCAGCGACACGGCCTCGGGCCTGGCGGCATCGAGGGCCAGGAGCTCCTCGCGAGGGGGGCCCGCGATCTGGGCCTCGACCACCTCCCGCAGAGCCTGGAGGTTGATCCCGGTGGCGGCCGACACGGCCAGGGCTCCGGGCTCGTCGGCAAGGGCCCCTTCGAGGGCGGCCTGCGCCTCGGCGCGGTCCACCTTGTTGAAGACCACGATCTCCGGCACGTCTCCGGCGCCGATCTCGGTTAGCACGCGCCGGGTCTCGTCGATCTGCTCGGGCCAGGCCGGGTGGGACAGATCGACGACATGGAGCAGGAGATCGGCCTCGGCAGCTTCCGAGAGCGTCGAGCGGAACGACGCGACCAGCTGGTGCGGAAGCTTGCGGATGAAACCCACCGTGTCGGTCAACAGCGCCTGGCGTCCTTCGGACAGGGCCCAAAGACGCGTGGTGGCGTCGAGGGTGGCGAACAGGCGATTCTCGGCCAGGACTCCCGCTCGCGTGAGGCTGTTGAGCAACGACGACTTGCCGGCGTTCGTGTAGCCGACGAGGGCGACGCGGAAGAACCCCCCGTGACTCTGCTTGCGTATATCGTGCTGCTTGGAAATCTGTGCCAGTTCGCGCTTGAGGGCCGCGATACGGGTCTTGACGATACGGCGGTCGATCTCGAGCTGGCTCTCGCCCTCGCCCCCACGCAGGCCAATACCGCCTTTCTGCCGGGAGAAGTGCGTCCAGAGGCCGGTCAACCGCGGCAGCATGTACTCGAGCTGAGCGAGCTCGACCTGGGTCTTGGCCTCCTTGGTGCGTGCGCGCATGGCGAAGATATCGAGAATCAGCCCGGTACGGTCCATGACCTGGACCTTGGCCTGCTTTTCGAGGTTCTTTTGCTGGGTCGGCGTGAGCTCCTCGTCGAAGAGCAGCCACTGGACGCGCTCTTTTTGCGCCAGTTCCGCCAGCTCCGCTACCTTGCCGCGGCCGAGCAGGGTCGCCGGCTCCGCGCGAGATCGCGCTTGCATCAGCGAGCCCACGACCTCCATCCCGTCGGTGTCCGCCAGCAGGGCCAGCTCTTCGAGGTGCTCGGTGGCCAGATCGCGATCGCCCCCTCCGAGGACCACCCCCACGACCATGGCCCGAGGCCTGGCTTGCTCGGTCACGGCGAGCTCCGCCCCCGCTTCCCGGGTCCGGTCCGCCTCACGCTTCGTCCTGGCTCGTCCCAATCCTCGTCCGCTGCCCCTCGTTCGCGATTCCAAGAAGCCTCATCCTATCATCGGCCCGCCAGGCGCGCCATGATAGGCTAGAGGTCTGCGTGGCGCCGCACCGGCGCCTGCCTCGGAGATCCCATGACCCAGTCCAGCCAAGCCCCTGCCGCGTCGCTGCCCGCTGCCGGCGGCGCCGTGTCGACCGTATACGGCCCGGTCCGCTCGTGGCGGCTCGGCCAGAGCCTCGGCATCGACCTGCTGTGGTCCGATTCGACCTGCTCATTCCGGTGCATCTACTGCCAGCTCGGCAAGATCCATCGGCCCACGCGCCAGCGCGCGATCTTCGTTCCTACCGACAAGGTCCTGGCCGATCTCGAGGCGAGTGCCTGGCAGGAGGCCGACGTCATCACCTTCTCGGGCAACGGAGAGCCCACGCTGGCTCTAAACCTCGGCGAGTGCCTCGACGAGGTCTCGCGCCGGACGGCCAAGCCCACGATCGTGCTGACCAACGCGACGCTGCTCGGCGATCCGATGGTCCGGGGCGAGCTGGCGCGAGCCGAGCGCGTCTTCGTCAAGCTGGACGCCGCCTCGGACAAGGGCCTGGCGATCGTCGACCACCCGGTCGCTGACCCGGCCGCCGCCCGCTCCCCGATCGAGGGCATCGTGGCGGGCATCCTGGCCTTTCGTCGGGAGTACCGGGGGTTCCTGGCCATCCAGACCATGGTGATGCCGGCCAACGTGTCGGAGGTCGATGGGCTGTGCGAGCTCTACGCGCGCATCGGCCCGGACGAGATCCAGCTCAACACGCCGCTCCGGCCGGTCCCACGGGCCTGGTACCCCGGGTCCCGCGGCAACCATGGCGGGCCGGCCCCGGTGCCGGAGAGCCACCTGGCCGTACTGACCCGCGCGCAAGCCCGGATCATCGAAAAGACCGTCCGGGAGCGCACCGGTCTCAAGGTCGTCTCGGTCTACCAGCCGCAATAACCCGGACGCCGCCGGGCGGGCACTCAGAGCGCCCCGGCGGCAGCGCCTGT
>JAJXWQ010000009.1 GCA_021781555.1 bacterium | reverse complement strand
AATCCGGACCTCCCGTTGTCCCGTTGTGGTCTTGTCTTTTCCACAAAGGAGCACAACTTGGAGGTCCGGTCCATGTCGGCCAGCCTCGGTAAGAAGCTGTCAGCTCGCTAATTCAGTGGCATTGCGTTTAGGGGAGTTCCGGGGCTGTCCCGCCATCCCCGCTAGACCGTTTTCAGCTTGAAATGGTCCCTCTGCGCGGTCGCCTCGCTGCGCAACCGGTCCCATTTTGACCCCTTTGCCATATCAACTCAACCGAAAATCGCTCTAGTTCCAGTCAAGTGCAACCGAAGGCCGGGATTCCCATCCGGCATTTGGCCAGCGCCTGCGCGGGCACCGGGGTCCGCGTCGGCCCGGCCTTGTGCCGGACGGTCGCAGAAGCAGTCGGTAAAAGGGTATGCGATACGATAGGCGGGCAGCCCGGCGGGAGTTCGGTGGCTTCCACGAAGCTGGCCCGGTCGAACACCCCGACAAGACCAGGAAGGGATGACGGATGAAAACCCCGAACGTTCGCGGGATCTGGATCGGGCTCGGGCTCGGGCTGGGACTCTCGATCCTCGCAAACGGAGCCGCCCTCGCCGCGGGCCGGGCCTCCTCGCCTGCCAGAGCCAGATCGGCCGGGGCCAGGGTGATCACGCTGCAGGTGCTGCCGGGCTCGGGCGGCGGACCGAGCGGGCCGGATGGCAAGCACCACGATGCATTCATGCCCAGCAACATCGAGGTTCCGGTGGATCAGATCGTCACGGTCCGGATCGTCAACCACGACATGATGGAGCACTCGATCTACCAGCCCCGACTGGGCCTCGACATCGTCGCTCGTCCCGCTGCCATGAAGCCGGACGGCCGGATGGTGCCGGTCACCACGACCGCCACGTTCTCGGTCCGGAGCAAGGGGCGCTATCGCTGGTACTGCACGAAGCCATGCGACGACGATGCGAGCGGGTGGGCCATGGCTCCGGGGGGCCGCGGCAGCAGGGATGCCGGCCTGCCAGGGAAAGACGGGTTCATGGCCGGAGAGATCGTAGCCTTCTAAGCTGCCCCGGTTTGAACGGGTCGGGTCCGAGGAATCCCGCGGGGCCCGGTTGCGCAGCCAGGTGACCGCACGGGAACCCGTTCAAACTGCAAAAGGCCCAGGTCACGAGGTTGCCGGGCGAGACGGGAAGCCTCGCCTGGCAGATCCCTCGCTTCGACCGCTGGCCCTTAGCGCGCAAGCACCTTGAAGCTCACGCGGTGCAAGCCGTGCTTGTCGGCAAAGACCACCAGAGCCTGCCAGGTCCCGCCGAACGGGATCTGGATCCGGCCCGTGGCGACGCCAGGCTTACGCGCCGGCGCGAGGACGACCGGGGCCTTCTGGGCCGCCATCCCCGGCATCGCGGCCATCGAGACCGACAGGCCCTCAACCTTCACCCGCGCCGGCTTGCCCTTGCTGTCGGTGATGGCGACCGTGACGGGATTGCTGCCCTGGACCAGGGTCTTGGCCGGGGTCGAGAGCGTGACCCGGAACGCGCCGGAGCGAACGCTCTCGAGGACCGCGGCCTGCGCCGGGAGCGCGCTGGCCAGGGTCAGGATCAGGCCCGCGAGTGCAGCGCTTCTTCTGGACATGGTTCTTCCGCCTTTCTGGCTCTGCGAAGGGTCCATTCCTGCACCGAGAGGAACAGGACCGGGATGACGACGAGCACGAGGATGGACGAGGTGAGGAGCCCCCCGATCATCGGGATGGCGATGGGCCGCATGACATCCGAGCCGGTGCCGGTACTCCACAGGATCGGCACCAGGCCGGCCAGGGCGGCAAAGACGGTCATCAGCTTGGGCCGCAGCCGCAGGACGGCTCCCTCGATCGTGGCCTCCCGCAAGGCCTGCAAGGTCAGCGGTCCGAGCTGGCGCTTGCGCTCGAGCGCCTCGTGCAGGTACACGAGCATCACGACTCCCGTCTCGACCGCAACGCCCGCCAGCGCGATGTAGCCGATCGCCACGGCCACGCTGAAGTGGACCTTCATGAGGGCCTGCAACGCCACGCCGCCGACCAGGGCAAACGGCACCGAGAGGATGAGGAGCGTCGCGTCGACGCCGTTGTTGAAGGTGAAGTACAAGAGCAGCCACAGCAGGCCCAGGGTGATCGGGATCAGCACCGAGAGCCGCGCCTTGGCATGCACGAGGTTCTGGTACTGGCCGCTCCAGACGCTGTAGTAGCCGGGCGGAAGGTGCAGGCGTGCCTTCAGCAGGGCGTCGGCGTCGTGGACGACGCTGCCGATGTCGCGCCCCGAGACCTGTACGTAGACCAGGCCCGTCAGCATGCCGTTCTCGCTCTGGATCATCGGCGGTCCCTGCGCGATCCGGATGCGGGCGAGCGCTGCCAGCGGGATGTCGGCCCCCGAGGGAGTCGGGATCTCGATGGCGCCGATGGCCTCGGGTGAGGAGCGGAAGTCGCGGGCAAAACGAAGGCGAACGGGGAAGCGATCGCGCCCCTCGACCATCGTCGTGAGCGTCTTGCCGCCTAGCTCCGTGTCGATCACAGCCTGGACCTGCCCGATATCGAGGCCGTAGCGCGCCAAGGCCAGGCGATCGGGAGTGATGTCGAGGTAGCGGCCGTCCGTCGACCGGGCGGCGTAGGCATTCGTTACCCCGGGAACCTTCTTGATGAGATCCGCCGCCTGCATGGCCGTCCCCTGCAGGGTCTGGAGGTTGCTGCCGAAGATCTTGAGCCCGAGGTCCGTCTGCACGCCGGTGGCCAGCATGTTGATGCGGTTGATGATCGGCATGGTCCAGAATCCGGTGACGCCGGGGATGTCGAGCTTCGCGTTCATGGCGTCGATGAGCTTGGCCTGCGTCATGCCTACGGGCCACTGGCTCCGAGGCTGCAGCGACACGATGGTCTCGGCCATGCTCGGCGGCGCCGGATCGGTGGCCGAATCGATGCGCCCGACCTTGCCGAGCACGTCCTTCACCTCGGGAAAGCTCTTGATGATGCGATCCTCGACCTGCATCAGCCGCTTGGCCTCGGTCAGGTTCACATGCGGCAAGGTGGCCGGCATGTAGAGCAGCGTGCCCTCGTTGAGCGGCGGCATGAACTCGCTGCCCAGTCCCCTGGCAATGGGGATGGCCAGCAGACCGACGACGATGGCGGTCGTCAGCGTGAGGACGCGGTGCTCGAGCACGAAGTCGATGACGGGCCGGTACAGGGCGATGAAGAAGCGCGACAGGGGGCTTTTCTCCTCGGGCTGCATCTTGCCCCGCATCAGCAGGGTCATCAGGACCGGCACCAGGGTGACCGCCAGGATCGCTCCGGCGCCCATCGCGAAGGTCTTGGTGAAAGCCAGTGGCCGGAACATCCGGCCTTCTGCGCCCGTGAGGAAGAACACCGGCACGAAGGCGACCAGGATGATGACGAGCGAGAACACGATCGGCCGGCCGACCTGCTGCGCGGCCCGGGCGATGACCGCGGAGCGATCGTCCGGGTCGAACTCCGGCTCGGCCAGATGCCGGTAGGCGTTCTCCACCATGACGACCGCGGCGTCGATCAGCACGCCCACGGCGATCGCCACGCCCCCCAGGCTCATGATGTTGCTGGTGACGCCGAGTACCTTCATCAAGATGAACGAGGCCAGCACCGCAAGCGGGATCGAGAGCACGACCGTCAGGGCCCCGGGCACGCTACCGAGGAACAAGAGCACGACGGCGCTGACGATCAGGCTTTCCTCGACGAGGGTGTGGATCAGCGTGGCGACCGACCGCATGATGAGCTGGGAGCGGTCGTATACGGCCCGGATGTGAACCCCGGGCGGCAAGCCCGGTGAGATGGCCTTGATCTTGGCCTTGACGGCGTCGATGACCCCCTTGGCATTGGCGCCCGAGCGCATCACGATGACGCCCACGACGGCCTCGCCACGGCCATTCTCATCCAGGACGCCGCGCCGTTCGGCCCCGCCCAGCTGTACGGTGGCGACGTCGCGGATCAGCACCGGTACGCCGCCGACCGCCTTGACGACAGTGTCCTCGAGGTCCTTGACGCCCGTGATGTAGCCCTGGCCCCGGATCATGTACTCGGACCCGGCTGTCTCCATGAGGCCGCCACCCGACTCGGCGTTGCTCTCTTTGATGGCGTTCGCGACCTCGCCGACCGTGACGCCGTACATCCGGAGCCGCAGCGGGTCCACGTCGACCTGGTACTCCCGCTGGTAGCCTCCGCCGGAAGCCACCTCGGCGACGCCCGGAACCGATTGCAGCGCATACCGGATGTACCAGTCCTGGATCGCGCGCAGGGTGCCCAGATCGTAACCCTTGCCCGCGACGGTGTACCAGAAGATCTGCCCGACGCCCGTGCCGTCGGGACCGAGGGTCGGGACGACGCTCCGGGGAAGCGAGCCCTGGATCTGGTTGAGCCGTTCCAGCACCCGGCTGCGGGCCCAGTACAGGTCGACGCCGTCCCGGAAGATGACCGTGATGAGCGAGAACCCGAATTCAGACTGCCCCCGCACGGTCTTGACGCCGGGCATCCCGTCCAGGCTGGTCTCGAGGGGGTAGGTGACCTGGTCTTCCACCAGCTGCGGGCTGCGCCCCGGCCACGTGGTGTACACCAGGACCTGGTTGTCCGAGATATCCGGGATCGCGTCCAGCGGGGTGTGCAGGGCTGCCCAGACGCCGCCGATGGCCAGCACGACCGCCGCCAGTAGGACCAGAAACCGGTTCCGGATGGACCAGGCGATGATGCGAGCGATCATGGTTTGGCACCTTCCGGCGCACAGCGCCGGCCGCGGTAAATCGCCGGGGCCATCGATCTACTCCGCCTGGAGCTGGGCCGATGCGTCCAGCAAGAATCCGCCCGAGACGGCAACTTGATCCCCTGCCGACACGCCGCCAAGGATCGGGGTCTGGCCCCCCATCGCGGTCCCGACCTGCACCTGGCGGGGCCGGAAGGTGTCCTTGCCGACCTTGACCCAGACGATCTTGCGCAGGCCGGTGTCGACGACCGCCGAGGTGGGCACCTCGAGCTCGCGCCGGGCCGGGGAGGCGATCGCGACCGTCGCGTACATCTGCGGGCGCAGGTTCTCGGCCGGGCTGTCCACCTGGATCCGGACCTTGATCGTCCGGGTCTGCGGATCGAGCTGCGGGTAGATCAAGCTGACGTGGCCGTGCCAGTGGCGGCCCGGGAAGGCCGGCGCTGTGACGTCGGCGGCATCGCCCAGCTGCACCAGGCCGATCTCGGTCTCGGGGATATCCGCCAGCACCCAGAGGGTCCTGGGATCGGCCAGGTCGAAGAGCACGTCGCCCGCCTTGACGTACTGCCCGACCTCGACCTTGCGGTCGACGACCACGCCGCCCTGGGTCGATGAGATCGGGATGTCGACGACGGTCCGGTGATCGTGCTGCAGATCCCGGATCTGGCGCGGCGAGAGGCCCCAGAGCGCGAGCTTCTCGCGGGCGGCCCTGACGAGCTCGCGAGCCCCGGCGTCGACCACGGGGTATCCTGACGATCCAAGCGCGCGATCGGCCTGGCCGGCTATTCGCAGCTCTGCCTCGGCCGCGACGAGATCTGGCGAGTACAGCGAGGCGACGGTCTGCCCCGGCCGGACCCGATCGCCCACCGCGCTGACCGGAAGGGCATCGATGCGGCCGGCCACCCGGGCGGTAACCTGCGAGAGCAGGCGAGTGTCGTAGGCGATCTGTCCTACCGCCCGCAAGCTGGAGGAGAGCTCCTGGACGGTCGCCGGGACGGTGTTCACGTCGGCCAGGGCCTGCTCGCCGGGCGAGATCGTGACCGCCTGGATCGAGGGAGCGATGGTCGCATTCTGGTTGCCGGCAGCTCCCTGGCTCATCCCGGACATGCCGCTCATTCCCGGCATGCCGGCCATTCCGGGCATTCCCGCCATCCCCGCCGCGGCGCTCGTCTGAGCCTTGTCGGAGCCCGTGCTCTGGCCGTTCATTCCGGGCATCCCGGCCATGCTGCCCGTGCTCTGGCCGTTCATTCCCGGCATTCCGGCCATGCTGCCTGCGCCAGGGTTGGCCGTGCTGGAAGCCGGAGCGGCCAGGGCCGGCTGGCCCAGCTTCGCTGCGAGCCAGGACGGCGCCGGCAGCTTGCCGAAGTGCACCGCGGTTCCCGCCGCGATGGCACCCAGGCCGACCAGACCTGTAACTGCGAGGATCGAAGGTTTCATGGCTTGCTCTCCGGGAGCGGTCTTCCGAGGGCCTGCTCGAGGCCCGCGAGCGCATCCTCGCGATCCGCGCCCAGGCGAGCGCTTCGGAGGACCACGGTATCGAGTTCGGCGTCTCGGTCGAGGACCGTCGTGAGATCGGTCTTGCCGACCTCGTAGGCGGATCGGGCGGTGTCGAGCGCCAGGACGGCCTCGGGTTCGAGGGCCTTGTGCTGCAAGGCTAGCAGCTTGTCATCCGAGTGGAGCTTGGCCAGCAGATCCCGGATCTGGACCTCGAGGTCCAGCCGCACCTGGCTCACCGCCTGGCTGGCCGCCTCGAGGGCCTGCCTGGCCGCGGCCGTGGCCTCGCGGTGGCGCTCGGGCTTGATGAAGGGCAGCGGGATCCCGACCGATGCGCCCAGGAAATCCATCTTCGTCGCCATGTTGTTCCCGACCGAGACGCCCGCAGCGATGCTCCGCGGATGCAAGGAATCGAACCGAACCAGCGCGAGCTGCGCGCTCGCAGCGCGCTGCGCGGCACCGGCCGCGAGCACCGGCGGCGCGCTGGCCAGGCCGAGCCTCAAGAGCTGCTCCGAGCTCGCGTCGATCCGAGGTTGCGGCGGCGCCACGCGTGCTGCTGGCAGACCGGCCATTCCATGATTCCCCAGCAACCACGCCAGCTTCGCGGTGTTGGATTCGCGCTCCTGGCCCAGGGTGGTCAGATCCTCGAGGAGATCCGCCTGCCGCAGCTGGATCTGCAGCAGGTCGGCCTGCGGAGCCTTGCCCACTGCGTAAAGCGTGGCCACGATCCTGGCGATGTCGCGATCCCGTTGCTGCGCACGCCGATCGATGGCCGTGGCTGCGGCAAGGTAGTAACGCTCGGCCAGATCGCGCCGGAGTTCCTCGCGAATGTCGTCCCGTACGGCCAGATAATCGTACCGAGCGACAGCGGCGCTGGCGCGGGCTTCCTGACCGACGATCGCCAGGCGTCCCGGCCACGGGATGCTCTGAGATACTGTCAGCTGAGGCCCGCCGAGCGTGAGAAAGTTACCGAGCCCAGCTTCGGCCATCGGGTCAGCCCATTGCTGGACCAGGGGGATGCGAGCTCGGGCTGCCGCCCACTTCGCCCTGGCCGCGGCTACCCGGGCCTGGTGCGCCCAGGCGACGGTCGTCAGGCGATCGAGAGCCGAGTCATGGCCGGACCCGATGCTGCTCGCAACCCGGGGTTTCGAGGGTGCTCCAGGCGCAAGGAGCGCCGCGGCCCGGGCGGCTGGGGCCACCCCGGCGAGCGCAGCCAGGGCCCAGACGCCAAGTCGATTTCTACGAATAAGCATAGTAGCTGCTGCGAATTGTAGTACACGTGGCCGGATGCGTGCAAGGCGAGCCCGGGCCGGCGGCGGCGATCCCGATCCGGGCAGAACCCGAGAGCCGGGGACCTGGCGAGGATGCGCGAGGCCCAGGCGGGCCACCGGGGACGCGCTCAGATTTTGACCGCATGAAGGGTCGGCTCCTTACGGTTTTGTAATCGGATCCGGGGCGATCGGTCTCAAATGGCCGAGGTAAGGGCTTATGCGGCTCTGGTGCCTGCGTCTGGAGCCAAAAATCCCGATTGCAAGGAACCGAAGATCCGGATAAGATAAAGTTAAGCAAGAGTAAGCGACGCTTGCAATTCCCAACCTCTTGGATCGAAGCTCCGGGCCTCGGCTCCGGGCAGTTCGACAGGCGATTCGTGCAACCGGCAGGGTTGTGCTCCGAAAACGGCGGTTCGCCCGCAGAGCGGGCTTTCCTGACACTCGTGAGCGGCCTCCAGGGAGGCCGGCGCGTCTTTCTTCAAGAGAGGAACGATCTCCACCATGGGCATGTTCAGGGTGGTTGGCGCCATCAGTGTAGGCGCTCTTCTTCTGGGTCTTGCGGGCTGCGGGACCGCCGGCACCGTGCCGGTCTCGAATCTCGGTGTGTCGGCGACGAGCAGCTCGCTGACGAGCCAGTCGATTCCCCCGCAATCCTCGTTCGTGACCATCCAGTGCACGGTCACGCAGCTCCTGCCCGCAGATACCAACGGCCTGCGGCATCAGCGGTTCGACGTCGAGGAGACGGCTCCTGACTCCAACCAGACCCTCGAGGTCGATAACGACATGACCTACGGCGAAGAGGTCCCGGATCTCCAGGTTGGCGAGCGCCTGGTCATCCGTGGCGTCGAGTACCACGACTGGAACAAGAACGGCATCCACTGGACGCACCGTGCCAACGTGGCTGGTGATGCGGGCTATATCCAGACGCCCGACGGCACGATTTACCAGTAAGCACACCGCGAACCGCCGCGATCCTCTCGCTCGAGCACGAGGATCGCGGCGGTTCGCTATTCTCTGTTCGAAGGCCGGTCGCTCAGAGCCGGGAAAATAACCCCTCGACCGTGCTGCGGAACCGCGAAAGCAGGGAGCGAGCCGATGCCGGCAGGCTCTCGGCGGATGGCGCCGGCTCGGCCGGGGCCTGGAGCACGGCCACCTTGCCATCGGTGTAGTACGGATCGCCTTCGCCGTTCGTGCTGACCATCGCGCCGCGTTGCCAGGCGCCGAGGTCCTCGATGCCGTTCTTCACCATCTCCCGGGTAACCGTATCGCGCTCCTGGTCCACGAACGGGCTGATCCGGTGCGTTGGCCCGGTGAAGTAGTCCACCTTGTTCCATTCGATGCCGACGTCCTGGCTTGCCGAGGCCACCCAGATCTCCTGGCCGCCAGCCGTCTTTTTCCCCGTGTCCCAGAACCGGACGTGGTCCCTCATGTTGACCGTCTTGCCATCCTCGCGCTCGAAGGCCAGATCCTCCTTGTGCTTGTCGCTCGATCCCAGGTAAAGGGAGCTCACGGGAGCGGCCCGGTAGGGCTTGCCGGTGACGAAGGCCCAGACCATCTCGAGGGCCGAGCTCAAAGAGAGCTTATCGGCCGATTGCCATCCGTTGCCCGAAAAGGCCTGCTGGAGCTGGGCGCGGCTGCCGAGGAAGACCATGTTGATGGGATCGGCCGGCGTCCCGTCCTCGGTGTCCGTGGTCCTGGGCAAGGAACTCAGTGACGCCAGATTGGCGGGGGGGGGCGCTGCGGGAGCCGATCCGGTCGTCAGGCTGTCCCCCTGGCTGGCTGCCGTGGGCGGTGCCGGCGGGTCGGACGTGACGCCTACCGCCAGCGCCCCTTGGCGGGGACCATTGGTCGGTGTCCCGATTCCAGAGATGCCCATGATTCAGGTGTTCCTTCTTGCTGTCGCGAGAGAGTTTTCAGGTTGAAGGGTCCCTCGCCATGATTCTTTGAGCTCCAGGCCATCAGGCGGCACGCTCGTTGCGGATTTCATGAGGGTCATGGGGATGCGTCGCCAGCTCAGTGCGAATGCAACAGGGTTTCTTTGAGCGCATCGCCGGCGACCGAGGCGATGTCCTTGATTCCGCCGATCATCCGCTCGAGCAGGCCGGCCTTGTCGGGCACGTCCCGGACACTGGCCGGAATGTTCTTGATGCCATCGGGAAGCTTGGCCACGGCGTCAGGAAGCTTGCCGTCCATGGCCGAGAACTGGCCGACGAGGTACCTGGCGTTGCTCTTGACCAGATCCCAGACGCCCTTGATCGGGTTGTCGAGCGCCACGTGGCGCACGTCGACCTTGCCATCTGCGAGCGAGACGTCGAGATACTCGTGCGCGACTCCGATCTTGTCGAGCTTGCCGCCGAGCGCGCCGGCCGTCACGTAGCGAACGCCGCCGACCGTGGCATCCCCGGGGACGTGGGTATGGCCCGAGAGGACGAGCTGGACGTTATGACGGCTCATCAGGTCGGTGAATCGCTGCCGCTGGGCGGGATCCTCGATCCGGAAGTTGGCGATCGTGTCGGGCATAAGCTTGTGCAGGGCCTTGACCCAGCCTGGCGTGGACTCCCAGACGGCCGGCACGTGCATCGCCACGACGGTGGGCTTTCCCTCGTTGGCCGCGAGGTCCTTCTCGAGGAAGTTGAAGGTCTGATCCGAAATCTTCTGGCTGGCATCGTCGATCAGCGTGAAGTGGACTCCCCCCTGATCGAAGGAGCGGTTGCCATTGCCGAACTCCGCCTCGAAGCGACCGATGGCGTCGCCCCGGTAGTCGTGGTTGCCCGGGATCGTGCGAAACGGAACCTTGAGGGGGGCAATGTGATCGGTGAGCAAGGCCTGCTCCTTGGCGCTGCCAACCTCGCTCAGGTCGCCGCCGGAGAGCACGAAATCCGGGCGCTGGGCGTTGGTCCGGGAGACGAACCTGTCCAGCAAGCCATAGCCGTCGTGCGAATCGGACTCGAAGAAAAAGCGCGCGTGCGGCGCCGCTGCCGGTGACACCCGGGCCTTGGAAACCGAACCGACCGATGACATTCCTCTTCCTCCAGCAAACCCAGGGTTGTTATCGGGGGAACGGGCGGAAAACGGACGTGCGATTACAGATTCGTAATGGCAACCGCGCCGGAGTCGCCCACCGGCGGCTTCAGACCTTTTTCAGTTTGAACGGGTCCCTCTGCGCGGTCGCTTCGCTGCGCAACCGGGCCCCGTTTGACTCCTCGGGCCCGATCCATTCAAACCGGGAGCACTCTAGGAACCCAGAGCCAGGGCCGCAGCTCGCGCCTCGGCTTGCCCGCCAAACTTCGCCAGACCTACGGCGAGGGTGGGCAGCACCAGGAGATTGAGCGCGACCGATGTGACGAGGCCGCCCAGGATGACGATCGCCATCGGGCCCTCGACCTCGCGCCCCGGCGTGCCGCTGCCGAGCGCGATCGGCAGGAGGCCGAGGCCCGTCACCAGGGCGGTCATCAAGATCGGCGCCAGGCGCTCGGTCGCTCCCTGGATGGCCGTCTGGGGCCCCCAAGGAGCGCCGTCCTCGACCAGGTGCTCGTAGCGCGAAACCAGGATCAGGGTGTTGCGCGTGGTGATTCCGAACAAGGTCACGAAGCCCACCAGGGATCCGACCGAGAGGTCGCCTCCCGAGAGCCATGCCGCCAGCACTCCGCCCACCAGGGCGAACGGGAGGTTGGCAACGATGAGCAAGAGGTTGCGAAGGTTGCCGACGGCGACCGAGAGCAACAGCAGGATCCCCGCCCCCGCCAGCATGGAGCTGACCAGGAGCTGGTGCTGGGCCTGGGCCCGGGCCTCGGCGGCACCCGAGAAGTGCAGGTAGGTGCCGCGGGGCAAGGCCACGTGCGCCGCAATGGCCTTCCTGGCGGCGGCGACGAAGCCGGTCACGTTGCCCCCGGCGACCTGGGCCGTCACGGTCTGCTCGCGGCGGCCGCCATCGTGCAGGACGGCGTAGCGCCCGCTCGTCATCTCCAGCTGAGCGACGGTCCCGAGGGGGATCCGCGTCCCTTGAGCGTCTTGCAGGAGGAGCCTGGCGGCCGACTGCGGATCGCGCCGCTCGGCGGGACTGCCGATGACCACGACATCCGTCGTGACGTTGCCACGGTACGTCTGCCCGACCCGGCGGCCCCGGTAGATCGTGGCGATCGTGTCCAGCACGTCTTTGGGCATCAGGCCGAACTCGGCGAGCCGTTCAGGGCGCAAGCGCAGGCCAAGCTGCGGCACGCCCGGAAGTGTGGCCACCTTGACGTCCCTGGCGTGGGGGACCGCGGACAGCACGCGCGCCACGGCGGCGGCTGCGCGATCGATCCCGGACAGGGAGTTGCCGTAGACCTCGATCGCCACCGGGGCCGTCTGGCCCGACATGGTCTCGTCGAGGCGCTCGGTCAAGAAGGAATTCATCGCAAGCTTGACCCCTGGAAACCCTACGAGCAGGCTCTTGAGGCGGTCCTCTGCGGGCCCGGCTGCGCGGCCCGGAAGGGGGCGCAAGACCACGTGGAATTCGCTGTCCTGCGTGCCCATGATGTCGTCGGCATCCTGCGTGGTGCCGACGATCTGGCAGACCGAACGCACGTCCGGATCGCGGGCGATCACCCGCTCGACGGCCTTGCCCAGGCGCAGGGATTCGGCCAGGGACGTACCCGGCATCGCGGTCATGTGTACGAGGAACTGGCCCTCGTGTAGCTCGGGCAGGAAGGAACCACCCAGAAAGGGGAAGGTCGCCAGGCCGAAAAGGACGAAAACGACGGCGCCGGTCACGACGAGCCGCGGGTGGCTCATGACGCGTTCGAGCAGCCTTGCGTACCGGCCGCGGAGCCAGACCAGGATGGGAGACTCGATATCCCGGGATGGCCGCGTGAGCAGGAGCGAGCAAAGTGCCGGAGTGACCGTCAGGGCGACGATCAGCGAGGCCAGGACCGCCAGGATGTAGGCCTGGCCGAGCGGGGCGAAGATGCGCCCCTGGACGCCCGTCATGAGCAGGACCGGGACGAAGACCAGGATGACCACGAAGGTGGCGAAAACCACCGCGCTGCGCACCTCCAGGGAGGCGTCGAGGATGACGCGGAAAGCCGGCCGCGGATGGCCCAGCAACCGGTTCTCCTGGAGCCGGCGATGGACGTTCTCGACGTCGATGATGGCGTCGTCGACGACCTCGCCGATGGCGATCGCCAGGCCGCCGAGCGTCATGGTGTTGAGCGTGGCACCCGCACGCACCAGCACCGCGAGCGCCGCCAGGAGGGACAGCGGAATGGCCACCATGGAGATGAAGGCCGTGCGCTTGCTCCACAGGAAGGCGAGGAGCACCGCGGCGATCAGGACCGCGCCCGCCAACAGCGAGGTCTCGAGGTTGGAGATCGCCGTCTCCACGAAGGTCGCCGGCCGGAAGAGGGCCGGGTGATAGGTGATACCCTGCGCCCGCATCGCCGGCAGGAGATCGGACAGAGCGCTCTCGAGCCGGTGCGTCAGGGCGAGGGTGTTGGCTCCGAGCTGCGAAGCCACGATCAGCACCACGCCGGGCTGGCCCGCGATGGCTGCGGTGCCCAGAGAGGGCGCCGCTCCGAACCCGACGTGGGCGACGTCCCGCAGGCGGATCGTGGCGCCGTCGTGCGTGGCCACGGCGATCTGACCGAGAGCGGCAGGGGTCAGGGACTGCCCCTCGGGCCTGACGAAGATGCGCTGCGAGGGGGTGTCGATGAACCCCGCTCCCTCGACGGCCGTGGCCTTGCGGGCCGCCCGCACGACGTCCCCCACCGTCAGGCCGAAGGCCGCCAGGCGCCCCGGGCGCGGCTGGATCTGAAGCTGGCGGACGTCTCCGCCAAAGATGGCCACCTTGGCCACGCCGGGGACTCCAAGGAGCGCCGGTTGGACGGTGAAGTCGGCGAAGGTCCGCAGGGCCATCGGCGACAGACGGTTGGACGTGAGCCCCACCTCGAGGACGGTGCTTGTCGTGGTAGTCAGCGGGGCCATCTCGGGGGGGCCGGCACCCCGGGGAATCTTGCTGGTGGCCTGACCCAGTCGCTCGGCCACGAGCTGGCGTGCGCGCAGCACGTCGGTGCCGTCTTTGAAGGTGGCGATGACCTCGGACAGTCCCTGGACCGAAACCGAGCGTACGTTTGCGATGTCGGTCACGCCGCCGATGGCATGCTCGATCGGGGTCGTGACCAGGAGCTCGGTCTGCCTGGGAGAAAGGCCCGGCGCCGCGGTCTTGACCACGACCTGGACGGGCGCGAACTCGGGGAACACGTCGAGACGGGCCCCGAACAGCGACGCGACCGACAGCGCGGTCAAGAGAAGCGCCAGGGCGACGATGGCCCCCCGCCGGCGGATCGAGAAGGCGATCAGGCGGTTCAGCATGGCGCGAGATCCTGCAGCCGGCTAGCCATCGAGGTCGTCGCCGCCATCGCCGCCGCTCTTCTTGCCGTGGTCACCCGCAGGCGACCCGCCTTGCTGCTCCTGCGATAGGATGGCCTGCTCGCCAGCGACGACGATGCGAACGCCCGGCTTCCACGGTCCGCCAG
This sequence comes from bacterium, assembly GCA_021781555.1. Classification (GTDB taxonomy): domain Bacteria; phylum Cyanobacteriota; class Sericytochromatia; order S15B-MN24; family VGJW01; genus JAJXWQ01. The sequence goes on along the minus strand of JAJXWQ010000009.1, from coordinate 50,332 downwards.
CGTAATAGCCACCCGGGGCCGAGCGATCGGTCGGTACCGGCTGCCGGACGAAGTCCCCGTCGTCGCGCTCAACGTAGGCCCAGGCTTCACCCTGCATGTAGATCACGGCCGAGCGCGGGATCACGACCCCCGAACCGCTGGCCGTAGCATCCTGGAGGTAGGCGGCGACCGGCATACCGGGTCGGAGCTCCGACCGGCCGGTCGTGACCCGGTAGAGACGGACCCCGCCCTGCCAGCTGGGATCATCGCCGAGTCCGAGCGAGTGACCGGGCAGCACGAGGCCGGGGTCGCCAGCGGGAACGATGCGAGCCGGCGCGGCCAGAGGCGGTGTCGGCTCGCCCACCGGGATCTCGATCTTGGCCACCAAGGTGTGGAAGTCCGAGATCTGTGCCAGCGGCGTCCCGGCTTGCACCGACTCGCCCGGCGCGACTCGCACCTGGGTGATCTCGCCCGCTGCCGGGCTTTCGAGGAGCTCGGGCTTCCCGCCGGCTCCGTTCGCCAGCGCCACCGTCAGCAGACGGGCCTGCTCGCGGTCGGCACGCAGGCGCCCGGCCTCGGCATCGCGGGCGGCGCGAGCGGCCTGCAGGGCGCTGTCGGAAAGGTTCTTGGCCTCGGAATTGAGGAGCCGGGCCCGCAGGTATGCAGCCTGTGCCGCCGAAAACAGGGCCTGATCCGATGTGACTTGACCCCGCGCGGCGGCGAGCTGGGCCGACAGGCTCACCCGATCGGCTGCCGCCAGCACCGGCACCAGCCTGAGCAGGGGCGCGGCCGAGCGCACGTGCGAGCCGAGTTCGGGCCAGCTTCCGGAAGGCGCCTCGACGATCCCGGCAACCGGAGCGCGCAGGGTGAACGAGTGCGCCGGGTCGGCGATGAAGGTGCCATAGGCGACGGTCTGCGGGCCGCCGCTGGCTGCCGCGAGGCGAACGATCACCAGGTCGGCGCGGTGGATCGCGTCGTCCGACAGATGCACGACCACCTGGCCATCAGCGCCCGTCGCTACCGAGATATCTGCCGGATCCCCGGCGCCGGTTGCTGCCGGAGCCGGCCGGACGGATCTCCCGTGGTCGGGGTCATGTCGCTGGCAGGCACCAAGGGGGATCGCCACGCTGGCAGCCGCCACGAGGCCGAGGGCCGCGAAGATCTTGCCCCGGCTCAAGATGCGCGAGACCGTTCGGTAATCTGTCACTTGGGGCTCTCCAGGGCCGAAAGGGGAGACTGGATCGCGGTTTGGAGGCGGCCCAGCGAACGCTGGCTGCTCGCCAGGACGTCGAGCTGCGTCAACTGCGCCGTGACGGCCTCGAGGTGCGCGTCATCGAGGTCGACACGGTCGACCTGGCCGGCCGAAAAGCGCTGCTCGATCTCGTGTTCATGCCGCCTGGAGGCCGAGAGCATCGCGCTGACCTCGTGGAGCTCGTCCAGGGTCGAACGGTAGGCCGCCCGGGCCTGCTCGATCTGACCGATCGCCAGGTCCTGGCGGCGATCGAAGGTTGCCGCAGCCAGCTCGCGGCGGGCTCGGGCCGCGGCGATCGGGCCGCGAGCCTGCGGGATGGCCACGCTCAGGGCCAGGGAGATCTTGTTCTCGCCCTGGTCCCACTTGTAGCCCGGGCCCAGCTGCAGGTCGGGGAAGGACCCGGCCTCGGCCACGCGGAGGTCGTCGTCCGCCTCGAGAACCCGCAGGAGGGCTCCCTGGACATCCGTGCGGTGGGCGAGGCCGGCTCGCTGCAGCTTGGGCTCGGATGGCACCCCCGGAAGCTCGCTGAAACCTGGCCACGACAGGTTGATGTCGGCCAGCGCCCGACCCGGCACGCCCACCGCGGCAGCCAGCGCCAGGCGCGCCTGCACGAGCTGGCCGCTCTGGGCCAGCGCCACCTGGCGCGCTCGATCCAGCGCCAGGGTCGCGGTCAGGGCCTCGGGCTCGGATAGCGCGCCCACTGCCAGGCGCTGGCGCAGGAGGCGCAGCAGGGCGGCGCGCAGGGTCACCTCGGTCCGCAAGAGGGTGCCCCTGCGTTGCTGCCAGATGCAGGTGGCCAGGGCGGTGCGGACCTGCTTGCGCACGTGCCAGCAGGTGGTCTCGAGGTCGAGCTCGGCGGCCGCGCTTTGGCGATCGGCGGCGGCCAGACGGAGAGCGCGCTTGCCGGCGGTCTCGATGGGCAGATCGAGAGCGATGCCGGGGAACCAGGGCGACGTCCCGGCAGGACTGCCAAAGGCATAGCCGGGCGTCACCGCGATGCGCGCAGCCGGCCCCGTTCCGGCGACGATGCGCGCAGCCTGGGCGATCGCCACGCGAGCCCGTGCCTGGGCAACGTCGGGCCGGTAGTACAGCGCCACCTCGGCGAGAAGCGGCAAGGTCCAGGACCTGGGCGGGAAAGCCGCCGGTAGGGAGGCCTGCTGCGCGAGGTACCGGCGCAGGCTCGCCGAGTCGAGCCTGCGCGCCTGAAAACTGGCTGCACGAGCCCGGGCATGCGTTGCGGGATCGGGGCCTCTGGCCTGGAGCGCCGCACACCCGCCGAGCAGCAGGGCTGCCAGCGGGGCGAAGAGGCGCTTCATCGATGGACAACCTCAAGGGCGCGACGACGAGGACGCGGACAGCGATCCCGCCGAGGCTATCGTACCGGGACACGCGGGCCGCCGGTCGCTGGAAAATGGTTACAGTTTCGTAATCCGTCGGTCCATCGGATTGCCTCGGATCCGTGCTGCGCAAGGGGCTGGCCGTGCTACGATTCCGGTAACTTGAAAGTTCTGGTCATCGAGGACGAAGAAAAGACCGCCGCTTATCTGCGCACCGGGCTCCAGGAGCACGGGTTCGAGGTCCAGGTGGCCACCGATGGGATCCGGGGGGCGGAGATTGCCCTTGGCGAAGGGGCCGACCTCGTGATCCTCGACGTCATGCTTCCAGGCAAGGATGGCTGGTCCATCGTGAGCGAGATCCGCGGCGCGGGCCTCCAGACGCCCGTGCTTTTCCTCACGGCTCGGGATGGCGTGCCCGACCGCGTGAGGGGCCTGGAACTTGGAGCCGACGACTACCTCGTCAAGCCCTTCGCGTTCTCTGAGCTTCTCGCTCGCGTGCGCTCGCTTGCCCGCAGGGCCGCCCCCCGCCAGGATGCGCTGCGGATCGCCGATCTGGTGATCGATCCCTTGCAACGCCGCGTCACCCGCGCGAGCAAGGACATCGACCTGACGCCCAAGGAGTACCTGCTCTTGCTGCAGTTCGCCCGCAGCCCCGGCGAGATCCTGTCGCGCAAGTTCCTGGCCGAACAGGTCTGGGATATCCGCTTCGAAAGCGACACGAACATCGTCGAGGTACACGTCCGTCGTCTGCGTGCGAAGATCGACGATCCTTTCGTCCGCAAGCTGATCCACACCGTGCGCGGTGTCGGTTACGTGTTCGAGGAGCGGTGAACGCGCCTGGGGTTGGCCCTGCGACCGTGTCGAACCGGCTGACGGGAAGGAGCCGCAGCCGCCGCTGGTCGCTCGGCTCCCGGTTGACGGCCTGGTACACGGCGTCGAGCTTCCTGGTCGTACTGGCCGGGATGGGGCTGATCTACGGCGCCTTGGCCCACAACCTGGATCGCGAGGACGCCGAGGCCCTGGCCACCGCCATCGCGGACGTTCGCCTGGCGGTAGCCGGTCTCGGGCCCGTGGGCGGGCTGCGCGAGGAAGTGCTCTTCCAGGCCCCGATCTCGGAGCCCCGGACCTACCTGCGGGTTCTGGACGCCGACGGGCAGGTTCGCATTGCGACTCCCGGGATGTCGCGCCTCTTGCCCCTTGCGGAGTTCGCCCGGATCCCCGTCCTGGATGCCGTGGGCCGCGGTACCAAGATCGCCGTGATCCCGAGAAAGCTCGCCCGTACCGCAGGGGCGCGGCGAAACTTCCTGGTCGCGGCCGTGCGGATGCAGAGTCTGGGGCGCGGCGCGATCATCGAGGCCGCCCTCGATCGCTCGCCCGAGAACAAGCTCCTCGGCGAGTTCCGGGGCCTGATGCTCTGGGTCCTCCTGCTCGCGCTGGGATCGTGCGGCGGGCTGGGCTACCTGATCGCCCGGATCGAGATCCGGCCGCTCGAGGACATCGCCCGGACGGCCACGCGCATCGGCTCCTCCAACCTGTCCGAGCGCATCGAGGCCAAGCCGCTGGCCGCCGAGCTGGCGGATCTCGCCGGGTCGCTGAATTCCATGCTCGACCGCCTGGAAGCCGCCTTCGAGAGACAGGACCGGTTCTCGGCGGACATCGCCCACGAACTGCGCACGCCCCTCAACAACCTGCGCGGGGAGATCGAGGTCACGCTGTCCCGGCCGCGATTTGCCGAGACGTATCGCGAGGTTCTCGGTTCGAGCCTGGAGGAATACGACCGACTATCGCAGATCATCGATAGCTTGCTCTTTTTGGCCCGCTCGGAAGATCCTACGGGGCAGATCGATCGCGTGGAACTGGAGCTCCGCGACGAGCTCGAGGCGATCCGTGAGTACTACGAAGCCGCGGCCAACGAGGCCGGGGTGAGCCTCGAGGTGGCCGTGTACGAGCCGATCTCGGTTCCGGGCGATCGGACGCTGCTGCAGCGGGCGATCGGCAATCTCGTGTCGAATGCCATTCGCTACACGCCTCCGGGTGGCCGGGTGGTCATGTCGGCGGAGGTGATCGACGGTTGCGGGGAGATCCGGGTCGCCGACACGGGGGAAGGGATTCCGCCCGAGCACTTGCCCCATATCTTCGAACGGTTTTACCGGGTGGCCGCCTCGCGGACCACCGCTCTGGGCGGATCTGGCCTGGGGTTGGCCCTGGTCGGAACCATCGCGAGCCTCCATGGGGGAACCGTGTCCGCGACGAGTTTCCCGGGTTCGGGGACGACCATCGCCCTGCGTCTTCCCCTGTCCTGACCCGGGTCCAGCAGCCAGAGGGCGTGGCCGACGGTCTCAGGGTGCCGGAAGCCGTCTGCCGTGCTCGTGAAGCTGCCACCAGGCAAGGTAGGCGAGGATCGCCGCGTTGATGGCCAGCGCCGCGCCCTTGAGCAAGGTCGCACGCTGGATCAGCTCGATCACCTCGAGGGGGATGAAGGCCGCAGTCTCGACGAGGACCAGCCACTCGGCCCAAGCCTTCTCGAGAGCCAGACCGACGGCCTCGGCCGCCAGGAGCACGGCCCAGGCCGACCATGCGATCTCCAGTGTGATGAGCCGGTTCGTCGAGAAGAACGGGAACTGGCGGAGCAACCAGGTGGCCAGGAGGTCGTGCGGATCTTCGCGCAGCTCGCCCTGGAAGACGAAGAGGATCGGATCGTGGACATGGGCGACGAGGAAATAGGCCGTGAGCCCCGCCAGGCCGGTCATGACGATGGCCCCCAAGGCCTTCTCGAGCAAGACGAGCCAGTGACCCGGGGGCCGCGAGGCATAGAGCTCTCGGAGGCGCATGGCGACCAGGATACTCTTGTTCTGCTTTGACTCCTCCGCTGGAACCTGCGCCGGGTTAACGACGGGTCAAATGGACCCGCATAACCTCCTGCGGCCGTCAGCCAGGGATCCTTTGGGTCGATAAGGGGCGAGAGAGGAGTAGGGAGTCGTATGAGGAGCCATGGGTTGGGATCTTCGATCTCGGGGCGCGTCGCAGCGGCCAGGTCGCGCACGATCGTCAGGCCGCGCACCGGCGACAGCCAGGGAGCGCGTGGGCAGGCCACCCCCAGGCGCCCGGACCGCGGGTCGGGCCGGGCCCTGTCGGTCCAGCAGGCGGCCATCGCCTCCGCGCTGACCAAACCAGCCTGGGTGCCCTTTCAGAACTCGGCAGGCGGGCGGGAATACCTGTACATCCTGCCCCAGAAGCCAGCGCAGGGTCAGCTTTCCTTCAAGGTCTGGGTGGGCACGAGCCACCTGACGGTCTCCATTTCCCAGCAGATGCCGCACCCGCAGGCGGCCCTGGCCAGGGGCCTCGATCTCTACACTCAGTTGCCCCAAACGACCCGGTATCCGCTCGGGAAGCTCCAGATCGAGTCTGGCCCCGATCCCTACGACGCCTACTTTCAGGCCAAGTACCACGACCCTTCGCTGGTCGGCGGATCGTCCGCCCGTGGCCAGACCGTCAGCATCTGGAACGCGGCTACGAATCTTCCCTATCTCCACGCCCGGCGCCTTGACCATGAGATAGGCCACCTCATCGGTCAGGCCCGCAGCGAGGACCACACGTTCTGCCCACCCGGCTGGTACGCCGCGATCAAGTCTGACGGACCCGGCAACACCGTCAGTGCCTACGCCAAGGAGAGCCCCGACGAGGATTTCGCGGAGTCGTGGAGCTATTACATCCAGGATCGCCAGTCCGGAGCGCAGCAGCTGGCGGCATTTCGTCAGAAGTTCCCCAACCGCGCCCGGGTCCTCGATGCGATCTACGCGGACGTCGTCTCCAAGGCGCCTCAAAAAGGCTGAACCCGGGGGTGTCGACCGCGTTTGACTTTCCGGGCGCGGTCATTTCCAGGCGCAAGCGCACCCGGTGACCGACACGTCGCCGAGCTCAGCACCTCAGGCAAGTCTTTGCGCCAAGGGCTCGGCGGATCCGGTCGATCCGCCCAGATGACGGAAGATCGCGATCTTGGCGAAGTCCAGAAGGAACATCGCCGCTACCACGGCGCCGAGCGTCCCGGCGACCACCGCAGGGGGCAGCGGTGCCATCAGGATCCCCCCGATGGCCAGGCCGCAGACGGCGGCAAGGTCGATCCCGGTGGCCAGGAGCATCCAGCCACTGGGCAGCGAGTGCCAGAAATGCCCGCGTTCCCGGAGCAGGTAGACCGTTCCCTGGCCCGTGAACACCAGGAGCAGGAAGACCAGCGTCCGGAGTTCCGGCAATCCGAATCGCCCGCGCGCCCAGAGGAAGATCCCGAACTCCAGGGCCATCACGAGGGCAGCCATGGCCAGCCCGATCCGCAGCAGCGGCCGGACCTTCCAGCGATCGGGGCGCGAGGACGGTCGGACCCGGTCGGTCGCCAGCGACATCGTCACGAAGTCATTCGTGAAGAGGAGCAGGACGATGAGCAGCGGCGTGGTGACGATCTCGCCGGTCAAGAGGAGCGCCAGGGTCAAGAACATGGCGATCTCGAAGGTCTTGAGGATCTTGTTCAAGGTGTAGGTCAGCATCCGCTGGTAGATCCGCCGGCTCGTCGCGATGAGGGTCGCGATCCCGGCCAGTCCCGCGGCGGTCAGGACGATGCTGGCCGCCGCCTTGGCAACGTCCGTCGCGCTCTGTACGGCGATTCCGACCTCGGCCTGCTTGAGCGCCGGTGCATCATGCCCGCCATCGCCCGTCATTCCCACCGTATGGCCGCGCTCTTGCAGGGAGCGGACGAGGTGGAACTTGTCTTCTGGCAGGATCCCGGCGAAGACGTCACACTCCGTCGCCGCGACGACGGGATCGGCCCGCAGCCGCGCCGGGTCGCACAGCTCGCCCCCGATGCCCACCATCCGGGCCACGGCGCGGGCGGTCGGAGCCGAGTCTCCGGTCAGCATCATCACCCGGACCCCGGACGCAGCCAGGCGCTGAAGCTGTTCGGCGGAGTCGGGCCGGGGCGGATCCGCCAGGGCCAGCAGGCCAGCCAGGCGAAGGTGGCCGGGCTCCCCGGCGGCCACGGCGAGGACGCGGTTGCCCCCCGCTGCCAGGGCGGCGGCGTCCGCGTCCAGGCTGGCGATGGGTGGGCAGAGCGTGGCGATCGCCGGGTGCGCCCCCTTGGCCACGGCAAGGATGCGCCCCGATTCTCGGACGGTGGCCTCGGAGCGCTTGGTGGCGGGATCGAAGGGGACGAAGGTGAGGCGATCGCTCGACGGGATTCCCGCACGCTCCAGGATCGCGAGATCGATCGGATCCTGCGTCGCCGCGTCGCTGGCGAGGGCCGCCAGGCGCAGGACGTCCTGCTCGCCATGCGGTGGATAGGGATGGCTCGCTTGCACCTCGAGGCGGTTGCGGGTGATCGTCCCCGTCTTGTCGCAGCAGAGGACGTCGATCGCCGCCGCCTCCTCGATGGCAGCCAACCTGGGGACCAGGATGTCGTGGCGGGCCAGCTCCAGCGCGCCGAGGGCGCTGGCCAGCGTGAACGTCGCCGGCAGCGCCACGGGGATCGACGCCACCAGCACGATCAGAGCGAACGGGAGGACCTGCCAGAGGGAGAGCCCGGCCCAGAGCGAATAGGCAAGCACGCCCGCGACCAGCACCGCGTCGAAGTACAGGAGGCCTTCCACGATGCGGAACACCAGGCGCTGCAGGTGGCCGACGCTCCGGGCGGTCCGCACCAGCTCGGCCGTCTTGCCAAAATGGGTCTGCGCTCCGGTGGCCACGATCTCGCCCGTGGCTTCACCGCGCTTGACCAGCGTTCCGGCATAGGCCATCGCTCCGGCGGAGGCCTCGACCGGCTGGGCCTCCCCGGTCAGCAGCGACTGATCGAGCAGGATCTCGGGGCCGTCCAGGAGGGTATCCGCCGGTACGATATCACCCATCCTCAGGTGGACGACGTCCCCGGGCACGAGGTCACGAGCCGGCAGCCGTTGCCATTGTCCGTCTCGCAGCACCCGCGACAGGATCTCCAGCTTCTCGCGGAGCAGGTCGAGGGCCGTCTGTGCGCGGCTTTCCTGGAAAAACGCGAGGATCGCGTTGAAGACCAGCAGCGCACCGATGATCCAGGCCTCGACGGTTCGACCCAGGAGGAGCTCGAGGGCGATCGCCCCTTCCAGCATCCAGGGAATCGGGGCCCAGAATTTTCTCGCCAGCATGAGCCAGGGCCACGGGCGTTGTTCCTCGACGGCGTTGGCGCCGTAGCGAGAGCGGAGGGCTTGCGCCTCGTCCGCCCGAAGTCCGCTGGCGCGATCCGTCGGCATGGCCAGTCAGTGTAGCTGGCGACCGGAGCGCGATCGTCTGCTTTTTTACCAGGCTTTCCTGTGCGCCGCGGCGAGGTGCCGGAGCTGCGTGCAGTTTGAACGGGTCCCTCTGCGCGGTCGCTTCGCTGCGCAACCGGGCCCCGTTTGACTCATCGGGCTCGATCCATTCAAACCGGGAGCACTCTAGCTGAACCCCGGAGTCTTTGACGACCGGCGCTTCAGCTGGAACGCCAGCGCCCGCAAGAGCGCCAGCTCGTGCGGCGTGGCGGTCCAGCGCGCCAGCATGGCCAGGAGGCTGTGGGCTTTGGATGGCGCATCGCTCTGGCGGGCGAGTTCCCGGTTCACGAGCTCGTCCTGCAGGGCCTCGGCGAGCCCGCGGTCCGGCACGAGTTGCTGCGCGAGGGACAGCAGGCCTGTCTCGGGAGCCAAGGTCGCGACGGAGTCCCGCGCCGCCAGGCTCGTCTCGTACAGGCAGATCGCCACGGCCTGGGCCAGGTTCAAGCTGGGGCCGAAGCCGGTCGTCTGGTCACGAGAGCTGCTGGGGCCGGTCGGAATCCGGGCCAGGAGCTGGCAGCTCGCCAGGTGGGTGCGAGCGAGGCCACTGCGTTCGGGCCCGAATACCCACGCCACGTCCCCGGACCAGACGGCCCGAGTCAGGACCTCGCGAAGGTCGGTAGTCTGGCGATCCGGCCGATCATACGCCCGCGCCGTGGTCCCGATGGCGACGAAGCCCGTCAGGGCAGCCGCGAGGTCCCGCACCGTTCGAGCCGACTGCAGCACCTCCTCGGCCCCGGGACCGGCGGCAACGGCCATGGGATGCATCGGGTCGACCCCGCCCACCAGCACGAGGTCACTCCACCCGAAACAGCGCATGGCCCGTGCGACCATGCCCACGTTCTCGGGCAAAGAAGGCTCGACCAGGACCACACGGACACGCATGCTTCAAGTCTACAGGGCGATACGCTCGGGCGCGCCCGGAGCCAATCCGCCGCCCGGGGGATCCTGCGGTTCAGAAGTGAACAACGGGAACGACCGTACCGCCGCCCGGAGTGGGCGAGGGCACGGTCGCAGCTGCCGGGTTCGGGGACGCCGTCCACGTCCCGGTGGCCTGGGTCGCGGCGGGCGTCCGAACCGGGACTCCCGCCAGGCCAGCGGTCTGGCAGCCGCCGAGCTGCCAGACCGCCAGGCCGAGGAGGACCCAGGCCGATCGATGGGTGATCAGTCGGTCCACGAGAATGCCAGGTTCTTGGTCCACAAGGCCTGGTTGTTGTTGAGGACCCGCACCTCCACGGTGTCCGTGTCGCCGATCTTGCGAGCACCGAAGCTGTTCACGGTGAAGTAGAGGTTGTTGTAAGGAGATCCCAGGGTGACGCCGTTGCCCAGCGTCAGAACCACGGGGATGGTATTGGCTGGCTGGACGGCAGCACCGAGTTCGGCGGTCGTCAGTCCGAGCGACACCGTGCGCGAGGCAGAGGTGGGATCGATGCTGGAAGAGGCGATCGTGACTCCGTTTGGACCGGCCAGCGAGACCCAGAGGTAGGTGCTGCCAGGCGCGGGATTCGGGATGACGCTCAGCGTGTAAGCTCCCGTCGCGAAGGCGGCGAGGGCGTGGGCCTGTGCGTAGTTGTACAGGAAGTACGGAATCTCCATCTGGGTCAGCTGCACCGAATCGGTCGCCGTGTTGCTCGCGAGGAAGGTGCTGACCGACGCACTCGCACCCGTCAAGGTCGCGGGCACCGAGCCCTGGAAGTACGTGTTGCCGGCGAAAGTGCCGCTGGTCTTGCCCGGGACGATGAAGGGGTAGCCGCCGGTGGCATCGGGCCCGTACTCGTAGCCCACGACGTTGTAGTCCTCGGACAGATAGGCGTTGGCGCGGTGAGGGTTTCCGGCGTTGTTGCCGTTGAGCCCGTTGCCATACACGAAGTTGTTGAAGCTATCGCGCAGGTCGAGGCCGATGGTGGCCTGGCCGCTGGCGGTCAGGGCGTTCTGGCTGGCGTTGATCACCGAGGTCGAGTTCGTGGCCAACGCTGGCCAGACCGTGACCGTGGGCCAGGTATTCTCGGCCCACGCGCTGGCTGCCTGGCCGCGGGACAGGTAGACGTCCGTTGCGTTGCCAAAGGTCGATACGGTCGGCACGAAGGTGACGGCCGAGCTGGTCGTCGCGACGTCGTACTGCGAGGTTCCGGCACCGAGGGTAAAGAGCCCGTGGTCGAGCACGGCGCCCATCATCACCTGGTCGGTAGCCTGGACGTCCGCCACGTCGGCGACGGGCATCGAGACGGCAGCGCCCGCCGTGACGTCGAGGCTGGTGGAGTCGGTGGATGGATCCCAGTGCGGGAGCTGTCCGACCGAGACGGCAACCGAGGTCGTCTGGCCGGTCACGACGCTGGCCGTGGCCGCACCGACCCCGAATCCCGCGAGGGTCGTCGTCGTGTCGGAGATGACAGGGTCGAAGATCGCGGTGGCGTAGGGCTCGCCGTTGCTCGCATTGTAGGCGTCGTCGAAGACCACGAAGGCGGTGGTCTTGTCGCCGCTCAGGACGTTGAGGAGCGTGCCGCCATTGGCATGGTTGCCGCCGCTGTAGAAAGCGCCCACCTGACCGTCGTAGATGATGGAATCGTTCGTGCCGAGGAGCGCAACGTGGCTGGTGCGCACCGTCAGGGTAAAGGTCCCGGGCATCACGTCATGGAAGGTGACGGCCGCCGTGCCCGCGGCGCTGGAGCCCGCCAGGTAGGTGTTGCGTGCGACCCACTGGGTCTGCGGGTTGCCCAAGCTGTCGGTGAGGGTGACCTCGACCGTGTTGATGTAGTTCTTGTTGTAGATGTACTGCACGCCGCGGCCATTCAAACCGGGGATGCTGATCGGAACCGTGACGTCTCCGCCCTTGGTGATCGCCGAGCGCACGGACGCGGCGGCGCCGGAGGGGGGGGCCAGGTTGGTCGGGCCGGACGCGCAGCCGGCTACCGTCAGGGTTGCGGCGACGGTCAGTCCGGTATGACGCAGAAACTTGGTCATTTTGATATGTCCTTTCAAGTCTTCAGGCAAGCGTCGCTGCAACTAGTTGACGGTGCCGGAGGCATCGCCCGAGAAGGCGGGGATGTCCATCGTGGCGTTGACGTCGCCCGCACCCAGCGTGGGTACGTTGACATCGATCGACGCGGTGCTGTCGGCGTCCGTCACATCGAATGCGAACGAGGCGCTGGCCAGGCCCGTCTGCGCGGTGATCGTCGCTTGGCCTGGCGCGTTGGCATGGACCACGCCATCGTTCGTCACGAAAGCGACGCTCGGGGCCGAACTCGACCAGGTCAACATCGGGTAGGACAGGGCGATGGCCGTGCCGTTGACGTCGGCCCCCGAATAACCCTTCAGGTTGCCGACCCCGGCAGTCGAGTCGTACGACTCACCGACCGTGCGCGTCACACTCTGGGCAGGCATCACGACGTGGTCGACGACCACGAAGTTATTGCCAAGCTGGGTCTTGACGCCATCGACCTCGACCCAGATGGCAACCGGTCCGCTGAGGCCCGACGGGACCGTGACGAACAAGTTGTCCACGTCGGCATCGACCAGGAGCTTGAGGGCCGTGACCGGATCGGTGTACCACTGCGGCTGCACGCTGGAGCTGGCCAGCACGCTCGGGATGGAGCTAATGGTGCTGCCAAACCAGACCTGGACGTTGTCGCTTGGCGTGATCGGTCGGCCCAGGTACTGGACCGCGTCGACCATGAACTCGGCCCCGACCCCGCCGCCTGCTGGAATGGGATACCAGGCCATGGATGCAGCCAACCCACCGGTCGCTGGAGCCGAGGCGTTCAGCTGTAGCGTGATCGGGGTGTTGATGTCGGAGTTGATGGCGTAGACGCCGGTATATCCGATCGCCAGCGGTGTGCTGGTGGCGGTGGGGCTGGTCTCGGCGTATGCCATGGCCTGGAAGCTGTAGCTCTGGCCGGCGGGCAGGTCGAGCTGCGCGTTGCCAAGCGTCCCCGAAGCGGCGCTCCGGGTGAGCGTCACCGTACCGACGGCCGAACCGACGTTGTTGTATGCGGTGATTACGATCGAGTTTGCCGCCAGCGGAATCGACTGGACTCGCCGGGGCCACCGGACCGAGATCGAGACGCTGCCCCAACCGGCGGGCTTGGCGGCCACGCTGCTGGCCGGCTGCAGGGCCGATCGAGAGGGTGCCGTGAGAAGCGCCGGGATACCCTGGCAGCCTGCTACGGCGCCAAGGACCAGGACGGCGACGACGGGCGTGATCTTCTTCATCATCTCGTCTCCCATCACTCCAGCACCAGCGAGGCCTTGCCGTCATTCGAGAGATTGACGCTGGCCGTCGCGGAGACTCGAGGGTTGCCCTGGAGCGTGGCCGTGATCGTGACGGCGCCAGACGTCCCGGAGTTGACCGACTGCACGACTCCGTTGCCATCGACCACCACGAGGTCCGGTGCCGACGAGGTCCAGACGACGTCGGAAGTCGGGACCGCACCGCCGGTTTCCGAGACGGTGAACTGGCCGGTCGTGGGATAGCCGGCCACCTGGGTGGAGCCGGGTCTGCTGGTGACCTGGGACCCACTGGCATCCAGGCTGTACGGGGCGTTGAGGTCGATGGACGACGGATTGATGGCCAGGCTGGTGACCGCAGGGGTGGTCGTCGGCTGGTTGGTCTCCTGGCCCTTGGGGGCGGAGGTTGCCGGGCATCCACCGAGAGCGATCAAGAGGCAGCTTGCGGCCGTGACCCGCAGGAATCCCTGCTTCATCTGCTTCCCTTTCTTCGCGTATAACAAGATTCCACCCGTTTGCTTTTGCAATCAGGCGTTACATTGTCCCAGAGAAGCGGTCAGGCAGGAGGTCGTTTGGGGGAGGTTTAATAAAACTTAATCAAGTTGCACATGTGGTTCTTCGGACCCGGCCGGGTCCGGAGCTAGGATCCAGTCAACGGCTCGAACTTGTGGCCAGCAGGGTCGAAAACCCTGGAGCCGCGCCCGCCATGGTGGGTCTCGGGTTGGCCGATCTCCTGGCGGCAGGGAGCGGCGCCGTCGGATCGTCCGGCCTTGGGCACGTGATTGAATGCGAAAGGTCAAGGGCCGTGCTTCAAAGCCCTCGCGTCAGGTCAGAACCCGCGTGAGCGAATCGTTGACCCTCGGAATCATGGATGAGCCAGGAAGCGGCTCGTTTCTGAGGTCGAAGATGCGCGTCTAGAAGTCCGCCGAACGCGCCGCGTCCCGCACCGGGCACGCGCGCGATCGGGGGCGTTTTCACGCCCCCGATCGCTTCCAGGCGAAACCGCTCTAGGCCTTTTGCAGTTTGAACGGGGCCCTCTGCGCGGTCGCTTCGCTGCGCAACCGGGCCCCGTTTGACTCATCGGGCTCGATCCCTTCAAACCGAGAGCACTCTAGGCTACCGATGCTGGCATGGACTGGGTCGTGGTCGGGGTGCTGGTGCCGCCGAAGAGCCCGGTGACGCCGTTCTTGACGGCGGTGTAGAGCCCGGTGCTCTGGAAGAAGGCGGTGCCCAGGAAAGCTCCGGCCAGGCCGCCGACGACTCCCAGGATCGTCAAAGGCAAGCCCGCCACACCGAGCGCACCCGCTGCCGCCAGGGCGATGCCCGAGGCCGCTGCGCCGGTTAGCCCCGAAACAGCGCCGTCGGAGGTGTCGGCTGCCACGCCGCCCGCCGCCTGGCTGAGCTGCTCCTTGCCGGTGATGACTTCGAATCCGTTGACGGCCGTCGAGACGATGCCCGAGACCAGTGCGCCGCTCGAAATACCGTGCCAGAGGCCGCCGAAGACCTCGCCCAGACCATGCATGAACCCGCTGCTGGCGACGGCCTTGCCGGCGCCCTCGACCACGGCTCCAGGCGTCACGGGTACGGGGGCAGGCCCGCCGTGCCCGAACATGTCCTTGATGCCCTGGGAGACCTCGGTGTTGTCGAAGATGTTCTTGGCGGTGTTCTCGACGTCCTTGAAGACGTTCCCGAAGAACCCGCCCCCGCCGGCGGCTGCCGTGGGGATAGAGGGTCGCATGATCAAGCCAGCACCACCAATCATCTTCTTCTTCCTTTCGCCCAGCGCGTCTTCCTGACGATGCTCGTGATATCCGGAGTTCAGAAGCCGTTAAATCCTAAGCGACGGCTAGAAATGGGCTAAGGAATGGATTAGTCTAGGTTAAGGTCGGTAAGATCGAGGCCAGGACTGCATCTTGGGCCCATGCCTGGGCGCGGAGAGAGTTCGAGGGAACCGGCGGGTTCCCTCGAGTCACAGCCCGAGCGCAGCCCGAGAGGACGGCACCTTCCCGCCCGCCATCTCGAAAGCCGCGCTACGCAGCAGCTTGCCCGCAGCCGGAGAGAGTTCGAGGGAACCGGCGGGTTCCCTCGAGTCACAGCCCGAGCGCAGCCCGGGAGAATGTCACCTTCCCCCTAGTACCCCACGTAGGGGCCGCCCTGGGAGAGGCTCGCGATCCCCGGAACATTCGCCAGGGAGCCATAGCGACTGATGGCGTAGCGGACGCCGGCGACGATGTTGTCGACGGGGTTGTAGATATCACCATGGCCCGGAAGCTTGTAGGCATCGAAGGTGGACCCGATCGTCTGCATCAGCCCCTTCGAGGGATCCCCGGCGGCGGCGTTGGAGTCCCAGTTGTTGACGGCGTTGGGGTTGCCGCCGGACTCGTGCTGGACGATCGTCTCGATGTCGTTGGCATTGAGCTCGTTGGCGGGGATGCCACTGGCCTCGAGGATCTGCATCGCCTGCTGGACCCAGTCCTGGACATTCCCGCTGACCGGTTCATCGGGCAAGGACAGAGACGCTGACTGACCCTGGCTACCGGTGGTGGATCCATCGCCCGGCACCGAGAGGGTGCTTCCGGCAGCGATGAGATTGGCGTCGTGAATCTGTGGATTCAGGTTCATGAGCTGGCCGATCGTCGTCCCGAAGCGGGAGGCCAGACCGGAGAGCGTGTCGCCCCAGCGGATGTCGATACTACCCATCACCTTCTCCTCGGACTCGAGAACCTGCTCAGTTTCATGATATGGCCCGCCAAAATCCCTCGTGTACCGCGAAAAACAACCATTTAAAGAACGCCCAAAGACGTTAAAATCCGGCATCGAGGATGCCGGCACGGAGCTTGCGTGACGCTCGGCACCGTCCCATGCGGGGAAAGCGACCAGAATGGAGTCGATTTTCGATGCAAGCAGGGGCATTGACCTTGGGAACTCGTGACGGAAGGGCGACCGGGTGGCTCGCGACCCTGGCGGCCGTGGTGGTTCTCGGCCTCGGGACCGCAGCCTGGGCGCGGCCCGACCACCTGAGCGTCTACCGCGTCGAACCGGGTGACACGCTGTACTCGATCGCAGCGCGGGAGCTCGGCGCCGGGACACGCTGGACCGAGATCGCCCAGCTCAACAGCCTGGCGAGCCATGCGGGGATCCGGCCGGGCCAGATCCTGCGTTTGCCCGGACCGACCGGCCTGGCCTCGGATGCGGCACCGGATCCCGCCAACCCGCACTCGTACGACAGCGAGCCCATGGCCTCCCCCGCCGGAAGCCCGGTTGACGGGGCCGGCAGGCCCGATTCCGGCTTTACGACCTCGCGGCGGTACCGGGGTGTCGAGATCGTGCCCCGCGGCCGCGTGATCCTGGTTCTCCCGGCCCCGGGTCAAGGGCGGCACTCGCGGCACCGGCGCGCTCGCGAGGAGAGATAGATCGTAGTCGGCTCCCCGGAGCGCCTGGCCGCTTTCTACACGGCCGATGACGTCACGGCATACCTGGCGGTGCGGGTCCTCGTGCCGCTGGTCCTGGACAGGCTCTGGGAGCTGCAAGCCGTACGCGCTGCCCTCCTCGACCGCCTGCGCCGGCAGCCTGCTCGCTACGTGCCGGCCTCTCTCCGCCATGGTGTGCAGCGGTCGTGGCCCGAGAACTTCGAGCCGTCGGCCGCCGCCGATGCGGACGCGGGGCTGCCGACCGAGACCTGGATCGAGGCCGGGGCGCGCCGTCAGGCCCTGGACCGGGTGGTTGCCCGCCTCGCAGCGGGGGAGATCGAGGACAGCGCCGACATGCTGACGGCCAATCTGGATCTCGTGGGCGTCGCCCGTGATGCGATCGCCATGCTGGATGAATCGGCGGCCGCGAACCTGCTCCGGGCGACGAGCGGACTGCGCGTCCTCGACCCGACCTGCGGGAACGGCCAGTTCTTGCTGGCCGCGTTCGACGTGTTGCTCGCGCTCCAGGTGGCCCTCGGCAAGCGCCTGGGGCCGCTCGGTCCCTTGCAAAAAGACGTCGCCGCGGCCATCGTCGAGCGCCAGCTCTTTGGCGTGGACCTTTCGGAGCAGACCGTGCGGATCTGCCAGGAGCGGCTCTGCGACCGCGCCCGGCAGGCCGGGGCGAGGCCGGTCGACGCCCCCGGGATCCGGCAGGGCAACGCGGTGGCGGGCTTCGACTGGGCCGAAGAATTTCCCGAGGTGCTGTCGGCCGGGGGATTCCACACGATCCTCGGCAATCCTCCCTACCTGGCGACCCGCGGCCTCGACTATCAGCCCCGAGGGCCTGCTGCGCACGCCAATGTGTATGGCCACGTCCTGGATAGCGCTTTGGCGCTGTGCCACCCGCAAGGGGCGATCGGCATGGTGGTTCCGCTCTCGCTTTGCTTCGGACGCGAGCAGGAGGATCTGCGCCGACGGCTGATCGCCTTCGGGGACGGCTGGTTTGCCTCGTTCGACAACATCCCGGCGCCCCTCTTTGCCGGGATCAGCCAGCGGTGCACGATCTGGCTTGGGCGGCGGCGCCCGGAACAAGAGGAATCGGCTGCTGCTGTTGGCAGACGCTTCGTGACCGAGTTGAGGCGCTGGCGCGCTCCGTTTCGACCGCACCTGCTGGCCACGCTCTCCTACACGCAACTGGACGACGCGGCGCCGGGCCCGCGTGAGCGTCCCGGCGGCTGGACCGTCCCATCGGGGGAGCTGCCGAGGATCTCCGGAGAGCACCAGCGCCTCCTGCTGGCCGCGCTGGCTCGAGCCAGTCGCGGCCAGACCGGGAGCCGGCGGAGTCCCGCAGGTGGCGCGAAGCGGCATTCGCGGCCGGGTGCGATCCGGCACCCTGCGAGGTTGGGCTACTCGCAGACGGGCCGCAACTTTCTATCGGTCTTCCGTTCGGATCCCCCCTGCTTCGACGCCGCGACCCTGGATCCCGTCCCCGCCACGAAGATCGCGAGCCTGCAGCTCGAGACCGAGAATCTGGCGGATGCGGCGCTGGCCGCGCTCTCCGGCGACGTCTTCTTCTGGTACTGGCTGGCGCGCGGCGACGGCTTCGACCTCACGAGCTGGCTCGTCGACGATTTCGTCTCGATCCTCGAGACCCTGCCCGACGAATCGCTGGCGGAGCTTTCCCGCCTCGGGCGGATCCTTGATTCGCGCCGTGCCGAGGCGCTGGTGTTCAAGAAAAACGCCGGGCGTTACGTCGGGAACTACAACTGGCGCAAGCTGGGCGATCTCCAGTGGCAGCCGGACCGGACGTTGCTGGAAGGCCTGGGCCTGGCGCCGGAACTCCAGGAGCTGCTCCACCGGGACATCCAGCGCATCCTCGCCGTGAACGCATTTGCCGGCGAAAAGGGGATCCCGACCGCGCTGCATGGACCTGCGGCCGGATCGCGCTGACGCGCAGCGCAGCGATCGCGCAGAGGGACCCCTTCAAACTGTAAAAGGGAGAAAACGCTTCAGGCGGGCCTTCCGAGGGCCTTCAAGAGCTGGGCCCGGGCGTCGTCGAGCTGCACTTGCTCCTGGATCTGCTGGCCCTCGGCCGTGGCGAGCTGCTGCTGGGCGTCATCGAGCTCGATGACGCTGCCGAGGCCCACGGCATAACGCCCCTCGGCCAGCTTGAGGCTGATGCGGGCTTCCTGGACCGCCGTGCCCGCGGCCAGTACGCCATCGCGAGCCCCGCGCAGGGCCAGATCCGCCTGGGTGACGTCCAGGCGAATCTGCTGGTCCAGGGCCTCGCGCTGGTCCCGCAAAGAATCGAGCTCCGCCTGCAGTTCCTTGACCCTGGCGAGCTGATCGCCTCCCGAGACGAGGGGCCAGTTCATCGTGACGCCGGCCTCCCAGTTGTTGGATTCGGCGACCTGGCTCTGGGCGTCGGCCGACACACCGGCCACGGCCGCGATCCGAGGCGTCCAGGCGAGCTTGGCTGCCTGCTCGGACAGGCGTGCCGACCGGATCTGGTCGTCCAGGGAGCGGCGGTCTGGCCGGGCGGCCAGGGCCCCGCTAACCAGGCGCTCGATCGGCAGCCCTTCGCCAGCCACGGCCGGCAGGGCGGGATCGACGACCTCGAAGTCGCCGACCTGCGGCATCCCGATGGCCTGGATCAGCTGGGCCTTGGCGATCGCGTAGGTATCCCTGGCGTTGATGGCTTGCACCCGTGCCGAGGCCACGCTGGCCTCGACCTGGGCGAGATCGCTGGGCGGCCTCGTCCCGATCTTGACCGCCGCCTGGACCTGGCGCTCGTGGGCCATCTGATCGCTAAGGCTCTCGCTTGCCACGGCAACCTGGCGCTTGTCGCCCCAGGCGGCGAAGTAACCTTCCCGCACGGCGAGGTCGGCCCCGAGTCGGGTCGCGTCGAGGGTATCACCCGCCGCGTCGACCTGCGCGCCCGCAGCGGCCACCGTGCTGCGCCCCGCTCCGAAGTCCCAGATCACCTGCGAGGCCGTCAGGCCGAAGGTGCCGGTGCCGAAATCCCCCGGGGTCCCCGCGCCCTGGACCCGAGAGGCGGCGGCCAAGAGGGCCTGGCTCTGACCGAGGTCGGCGTGGTGCTCGGCGCTGACGCTGCCCGAGAGCTGGGGTAGGAATGGCGCCAGGGCCTCTCGGTGGCGGGCTTGCGCCGCGCGGACGTTGGCGCTGGCCTCTGCGAGCGTGGGTTGGTGAGAGCGCTCCAGGGCCAGTGCGGCGTCCAGCGTGAGCACTCGTGCCGGTGCCGCTCCTGGAGCCGGCCCGGACGGGACCGCGAGGGCGACATGAGCTGCTGCCAGAAGCGGGATCATTCGTAACGCAGGGCCTCGATGGGATTCAGGCGGGACGCCTTGCGGGCGGGATACAGGCCGAAAGCGACGCCGACGATGGCGGCAAACACCATGGCGACCGCCATCACGTCCGGACGCAGC
Source organism: bacterium (assembly GCA_021781555.1). GTDB lineage: Bacteria > Cyanobacteriota > Sericytochromatia > S15B-MN24 > VGJW01 > JAJXWQ01. Next base: position 30,364 of record JAJXWQ010000009.1, on the reverse strand, counting down.
GAGACGTGCCAACCGAAGGTGGCAGCAAGTCGCCAGGCGATCGTCGAGCCTAGGCCGATGCCGATGAGGCCGCCGATCACCGACAGCGTGACGGCCTCGACCAGGAACTGCGCCATGATGTGGAGCGGCTTGGCGCCGATGGCCATCCGCAGGCCGATCTCGCGGGTGCGCTCGGTGACGCTGACCAGCATGATGTTCATGATGCCGATGCCGCCGACCAGCAGCGACACGGCGGCGATGCTCGAGAGCAGCAGCGAAAGGGTCTGCATGCCCTGCTGCGATGCGTTCTCCATCTCGGTCAGGTTGCGGATGGAAAAGTCATCGGCCTGGCCGCTGCGAAGGTGATGGCGTTCGCGCAGGAGCGCCTCGATCTGCCCTTCGCACTTGGCGGTGTCCTGCGAGGAATCGGCCGACACCTCGGTGATCCCGGAAACGAACTGACGCAGCCCGCCCTGGATCTTCTCGGCAAATGAGGTCTGCGGGACGTAGACGCAATCGTCGTAGTCCTGGCCCATGGGAGATTGGCCTTTGGGCGCGAGCAGTCCGATGACGGTGAACGGGATGTTGCGGATGCGAATCGTCTTGCCGATCGGGTTGGCTCCGGGGCCAAAGAGCTGATCGGAAACCGTCTGGCCGATGTCGGCGACCTTGGTTCCCGAACGGACGTCGGAATCCACGAAGAGGGCTCCGAGGGTCGTTTTCCAGTCCCGGATTCCGAAGTAGTCCGGCGAGGTGCCGTAAACCGTCGTGCCCCAGTTCTCCTGATCGCCCACGACCTGCGCGCCCGTACGCAGCACGGCTGCCACGTAGCGGGCTGTCGGCACCTGCTGGCGGATCGCGTCGAGGTCGCTCCAGGTGATCGTCGGCTGGGTGCCGAATCCTCCGCGCATGCCGCCCGCCGAGCTGGCACCTGGCAAGAGGATCAAGAGATTGGTTCCCAGCGACGAGAAGACGCTCTTCATCTGGTCCTTGGCGCCCTCGCCCACGGCCACCATGGCCACCACGGCCGCCACGCCGATGATGATCCCGAGCCCGGTCAAAAAGGACCGCAGCTTGTTGAGGAGCAGCGCCCGGATGGCGATGAGGAGGGTCTGGTTGAAGCTCATCGGGGCTCGACCAGCTGGCCTTCGGCTTGCATGGCTGCGGCGTCCTTGGACACGTTGGGGAGATCCGAGCGGATCGCACCGTCCCGCATCACGACGATGCGGCGGGCGAACGCGGCGATGTCCGGCTCGTGCGTCACCAGCACGACCGTGACGCCCTGGCGGCCGAGTTCCTGGAAAAGCGCCATGACCTCGAGGCTCGTCCGGGAATCGAGGTTGCCCGTGGGCTCGTCGGCCAGGAGCAAGGGCGGCCGCATGACCAGGGCCCGGGCAATGGCCACGCGCTGCTGCTGCCCGCCCGAGAGCTGGCTGGGATGGTGCTGCAACCGCGCTCCGAGGCCGACCCGCTGCAGGGCCTCGACCGCGAGCTGGTGCCGGGTGCGGGCCCGGACCCCGGCGTAGACGAGGGGAAGCTCGACGTTCTCGACGGCCGACGTGCGCGCCAGCAGGTTTAAAGTGTGGAACACGAAGCCGATGTAGCGATTCCGGATCGTGGCCAGGCCGTTCGAGTCGGTCCGGTACACGTCGCGGCCGGCCAGCCGGTAGCGGCCGGAGGTGGGGCGATCGAGACAGCCCAGGAGGTTCATGAGGGTCGACTTGCCCGACCCGGACGCGCCCATGATCGCCACGAAATCCCCGCGCGGGACCTCGAAGTCGACCTGTCGCAGGGCCCACAGCGGAACGCCGCCCGTCTGATAGGCCTTGGAGATGCCCCTCATCTCGATGAGAGGAACGCCCGCACTCTCCGGCATCAAAGGAACATTCTCACCTTGCGGCGGCGCGCCTGACCCGCGAGCGTTCCGTTCTGGTCGGTGATGATCGGATCGCCCGCCTGGATGTGTCCGGAAACGACCTCGGTATCCATCCCGTCGGTGATGCCGACGTGGATCTTGACGGGCCGAGGCTTGCCTTCGACCAGCTTCCACACGATGCGGACGCCGTGCGGTAGCTGCGGGCTCACCGTTCCCTGACTCGAGGCCATCCCGGCACCCTCGGCTCCGGGCGCGGACCCGGGCGTCGTGTCGGATGCGTCCTGATGCGCCCTGTCCCTGGCCGCTGCGAACACGGGGTGGAAGCGCAGGGCGGTGTTGGGGATCAACAGCGCGTGGGGCCGCTGGGCGTCGATGAAGGTCACGTCGGCGGTCATCCCCGGCTTGAGTTCGAGCCCGGGATTGGCCACGTCGATGACCGCGTCGTAGGTGACGACGTTCTGGATGGTCTGGGGAGCGTTGCGGATCTGGCGGATCTTGCCAGTGAAGGTCTGGTCGGGATAGGCGTCGACGGTGAACTGCGCCGGCATCCCGACCTTGAGCCGTCCGACGTCTGCCTCCGCAACGCTGGTGTCGACCTGCATTCGCCGCAGGTCCTTGGCGATCTCGAAGAGCGTCGGGGCCTGGAGCGAGGCGGCAACCGTCTGTCCGACGTCGACGTTCCGGCTGATGACCGTGCCGTCGATCGGCGATGTGATGGTGCAGTAGGCGAGGTTGACCCGAACTTGATCGAGGTTGGCCCTGGCTTGCTGCACCGCGGCCTTGGCCGCGAGGATCTGGGCTTGCGCTTCGGCGGCGTTGGCCAGCGCGGTCTGAGCATCGGCCTCGGCACCGAGCTTCTGCACGGCCAGGGCCTGCGCCCGGTAGGCCTGGCGATCCAGGTCCCGGGCGGCGATCGTGTCCTTGGCCAGGTTTGCCTCGGCGACCTGGAAGCTGGCGCGGGCTTGCTCGAGCGCGGCCTGGAAGAGCTGCGGATCGATGGTCGCGAGGATCTCCCCGCGATGGACCGGGGAATTGTAGTCGACGAACAGGTGAGAGATTCTCCCGGAAACCTGGCTGCCAACCTGCACCGTCACGAGGGCCGAGAGCGTTCCCGATGCGGTCACCTTGGACGCGATCGGCCCGCGGAAAGCCGGCGTGGTCGAGAAAACCACCGGATGGGGACGATGGCTCCGGACGTACCAGGCCCCGGCGCCGATCGCCACCACCAAGACGCCTGCCAGCCAGCCCAGGAGCCGGCGGGACCGGGCGGGTCTGCTGGCGGCGAGCCAGTCTTCCGGGAGATCGTCGCCGGGTCGGGGATCGGGGCTCGACAAAACCGGATCGCTCAAGGGGTTCGCTTCCACTTCATCACCTGGGATCGCCGGAATACCGCACGTTCCCCGGAACCGGCGCCCATCGGCTGCGATTCTCGAAAGGGATCCTACTGCGTGGTTGTTTCAGCGGAGTATCAGTCGCCAGAGTGCGCGCACCGCCCGGCCAGCCGGTTTTCGGCGGAATTCGAAGCCATCCGCCAGGCTCCTGTGCCAGGGAACTCCAAATCGAACCGGTTGGCAAGTTCCGACACGGGCCTCGATCGCCAGCAGATCCGCTCGGGCGGACGATCAGGCGTTCATACTGGCTCCTGGCCGCCGAAACAGAGCTGAAAACGGAACCGTTCAGGGTGGTAGCAAAGTCTGGCTCTCGGCACTGTAGAGGAGAACCCTGATGCTACGCCGTCTTGCAGTCTGTCTGACCCTGGCCGTCTCGGGCTTGACGGCCACCCCCGCTCTCGCGTGGGCACCCATCAGCATCCATGTCAACATCGGAGGGCCGATGGCGCCGGTGGAGGCGCTGGCACCTCTGGCGGTCGGCGGCATGCTCATCGCGCCGCGGGTCCTGTTCTATCCGGACGGCAGGATCGTCTTTGGCGCCGCCGCCGGGATGGACGCGTTACCGGTCGCCCCGTACGAGTCCGTGCACGAGCTGGTGCTCTACGAGCCCGACGGTGCGGTCCGTACCGTGGTGGTCCGCGATCAGGACCGCCCGATTTTCGAACGCTTCCTCCTCGAGCACCACGAGCGTTTCGCCTGGCGCGGCTGGCGGCGGCGGCCGGAATTCGAATCCCGGCCGGCCTTCGTCGAGCGTCCCGAAGCTCCAGGCCCCGGTGGCTGGCGCGACCGCGAGGTGGTCTACCGGCGCGATGACCACGAGGACGGTGGCCCGCGCTGGGCGCACGATCGGGGCTTCCACCGGGGCTGGCGCCGCTAGCGAGGGTATCCTCCGGCTTCGCCGGCAGGGGCTTGAGAGGGGCCGCAGCCCCTCTCAAACTCGCCCCGCTGCGGGCAAGCTGCTTCGTGGCTGGTCTGTCGAGGTGGCGAGCTTTCAAGATGGAAGGCTGCCGCATGCGGAAGTTTCGGCGCGGCTAGCGAGGGGTTGCCTGAGGCTTGGCCGGCAGGGGCTTGAGAGGGGAGGGTTCAGGCCCTCCCCCGTCGTCGCCAGAAAGCTTGGCAGCGGGTCGGGCGTTGGCAAGGCCCGCCAGGCCCAGCTCCAGATAACGTCGTCGCCACCTGTGCACGGTGCGAACGCTGACGCCGAGCTCCTGGCTGATGGCCTCGACGGGCTCCCCGAGCCCGCTTTTGAGGACGATCATGGCTCGCAAGGCGGCGCCCCAGGTCTGCGCTTCGTAGCTGCAGAGGCGCTCGAGGGCCTGGCGGTCCGAATCTGAGAGGGGCACGAAGGCGTCGGTGTTTTTTTCCATGAAATCCTTGAGCGTGACAGGTGCGGCCGGCAAGACTCACCGTCGGGCGCGGCAGAAGGCCGTCAAGCTGGGGGCCCAGCTCGGGCGGTCTTCCCCCCTTCGGTAGGCTTCGATTCGTACAGGTCTCCGGCCATCCGCCGAGGGATAACCGGATTTTTTGTCCTCCACCGTATATTTTTATAGGACTTATGGCTCCTGGAGCCAGATCTGCGTCACAAATGAACAAGGTCTTATTGCATTCACGCAGCTAGCTAAAAAGCCGCGGGCGTCTTTGCGGAGTGTTCATGTATACTGCCGTGTTTGCTTCGCTTTGTTCGTGCGTCTGCCTTAGACATCAGATACCGGACCGAACTATCCGAAACAAAATCGAAACAATGGGGCCTGGTTTTAGGCCACCGAGAGTTGAGCCCGCAGGGGTGAGCCTCACCGCGAGGGGGATGCGAGCTGCCACGGCGACCAGCGCGAGGCCGCCTCGGCGGCGGTCGTGGAGAGATCGGTGGCCTGCGGGTCGAAGCTGAATGGAGCTGCCGAAGCCGTGGCGATCTCGACTCCCCGATCGGAGTCCTGGTAGGCAGTGAGAGCGGTGAGATAGCTCACGCCGGCCGCCAGGCCGTGAAAGACGATCGCGCCGGGGCTCCCGCCAAAGGTCTGCGCGTCGAGAAGATGAGCGGGATCCTGCGCGTCGAACAGGCTGGCCGATACCGTGGCCGTGCCCGCTGGCGGATTCGCGTCGATCGTGAGGCTCCCGGCAAAGGGGGCCGAATCCAGGGTCACGCTGGCCGTTGCCTGGAGGGCGTCCGCGAGGTTCTGAGCCGCCGTGAAGTCGAGTTCAACCGTCGTGGCGGTCTGGGTGTCGAGGGTCTGCAGTGGCATGCGGGCCGTGGCTCCCACATTGCCGAGCGCCAGGATGCTGACGAGGTAGCGATGGCCGGCACGCAGGTGGCTGAACATGGCCTCGGCCTGGCCACCGCGCGCCGGGACCGATGTGCTTGCAACGACAGTCCCCGGGGCTTGTGCGTCGGCCAGGGAAAGATCGAAGCGAACGATGTCCGCAGCCACCCAGCGATGCACGATCGCCTGACTCACGTACCCCTTGGTGGCTCCGACACCGACCGTGATCCGCGCAGTGGCGTCCGATGCCGACCCGGTGCCAGCCTGATTCGGAAGGGCAGACGCGCACCCCGCCGCAGCAAGCGGCAGGGCCAGCGCCAGCAGGACCAGCGCACGTTCGCGATCGACCGGTTTGCCTAGCATTCCACGGATGGCCTCGGGACGGATCCTCTTGCCAGACCTTGCGGCTCTGGCGCTGGCCGGCCTCGTACGGCTACTCGCCGTCGCCGGTCGCACCGGTCGTGGTGGTCTCGGCTGAAGAGCCTTCGGGATCGTCGACGGCCGTGGCCGAGATAGGCTGCGTCGGCGCCGTGTACTGCCCGTCTACAACGGTCATGCCATCCGCCTGGCTGGTGCCCACGGTGGCCGTTCCATCGAACGGGGTGTTGTCGAGATGAACGACCAGGGCGTTGTAGAAGTTGCCGGTGGTGCAGTTGGTGATCTGGTCGTTGACGTCGTTGTTATTGGAGGTGCCGGAATTGAACTCGAACTCGGAAAAGGCCGCGGTGTCGTTCTTGTTGATCTGGATCGGCTGGCCGCTGGCGTCGACGGCATAGGCGGCGGCCGCCACCTTGTACAGCGTGTTGACGAGCAGATGGGAGAACGCGCCGGCCTGATCGGGCCGCACCGTGACGGTGGTGAGCTCGGTGTCGTTCTCGCTCTGGATCGTGCCGTCTTGGTTCTTGACCTGGTTCGTCACGCCGTAGAGCGTCAGAACGTAGTGGTCGATGTCGCTCTTGGTCCAGCGGTGGACGATGGCCTGAGTGATGTAGCTGGACGTCTGGGCGGTGACCTTGAAGGAGGCCGAGCGCGTACCGCCGAGATGGCTGTCCTGGACCGCCGTCCCGGGCGCAAAGGAGGCGGCCGTGCTGACGGTCGGCGCGGTCGCAACCGACAGGGGGTGAACGGCGCCGCAGGCCACGAGCGCGGGCACAACGAGCGCGGCAGCCAGCAGGGGGGCCCTATTGAACACGTCTACTCCTCTTTCTCCAGGGAGAAACCTGGGTCTCCCCGGAGAGATTATCTGCCCGCAGGCTTAATATTTGCGAAAAGAATCTCGATCAACATCCGGAAGATTTCTTGATGCGCAGTAAACTCGCCAGCCCGAGGCGTCACGAGCGAGGCGGAAGCCTGGCAAGCCCCCGTCATACAGCCCCGGGGAACCGCTGTTCGACCGCGTCGCTGGCGCCTCAACCACTTCTCTGCAGGAAGTTCACGCAATGCGCCCGGGCCGGTTCCCGCTACGAGGGAACCGGCCCGGGCAAGATACTGTCTTTGTCCGCGCTATCCGAGCTCCCGGGGGTCAGTCCGGCGCCGCCACGGGGAGCCCGCGAACTCGGGCTTCAGGCTTTGAACAAACCCTTGAACGCTCTGGCCGCCTGGACGACGGAGCGGAAGGGACTCACCATCATGCGATCGGAATGGTTGAGCGGGGCGGTGTTGGGAGCGGAGAAGATTCGCGGCAGGGGCCGCGTGTATGCATAGGTCATGGGAAGGCCACGACGGGCCGGGGAATACATTGCAGAACTCTGAGTTGCCATGCCCTGAGGTCTCCTGTTCACCACCACTGCTGCGGACTCCGGGAAGGCAGCGACCTTTTTAAGCTCACTTAACCCGGGTTTAATATAGACATTCCCATTTAGAATCTTGCGTGCAGGGGCTAAAATTTCTCCCATGACTGTCTCGTCGGCGATCGCCATCGTGAATCTCCACTCGGCGGGAGGCGCCACAGAGCGGCAATGGCCGCAGCTCGCTCGCAAGCTCCAGGAGGCCGGGCTGGCCGTCGAGCCTCGCTTTACGGGCGGGCCCGGCCATGCGGCCGAGCTGACGCGAAGTGCGCTGAAGGACGGCGCACCCAGGATCCTCGTCGTGGGCGGGGACGGTACGATCAACGAGGTCATCAACGGCTTCTTCGAGGGGGACGATCCGCTGGCGACAGACGCGGCGATCGGCCTGCTTTGCCGCGGGACGGGCTGCGACCTCGTCCGCACGCTCGGCATCCCCCGGGACGACGATGCGGCCGTCCGCCTCCTGGTCACGGGGCAGCCGCGTCCGATCGACGTCGGCCGGGTCCGCTTCGTCAACCGGCAGGGGAAGGCCGAGATCCGCTACTTCGCCAACATCGCCGAGGCCGGTCTCGGCGGCGCCGTGGTCAAGCGCGTGAACGCCGGATCGAAGGCCCTGGGCGGCACCGCGACCTTTCTCCTGGCTTCGCTGGCGTCTTTCGCCACCTACCGCAACGCCCCGGCCGAGATCGTGATCGACGGCTCGTACGTCCGCAACGTCCAGCTGTGCAACGCCGTGATCGCCAACGGCCGCTACTTCGGAGGGGGCATGAAGATCGTCCCCGACGCCGATCCGGCGGACGGGCAGCTCGACGTCCTGCTGATGGGGGATCTCAGCCGGGTGGAGCTCTTTGCCAACATCGCTCGTGTCTATCGGGGCACGCATGTCGGTCATCCCAAGGTCGAGCGCTTTTCAGCCCGGACCGTCCGGATCACCAGCCCGATCCCGCTTCCGCTCGATCTCGACGGGGAGGCCGCCGGCACCACGCCCGCCGAGTTCGAGATGGTGCCGGGCGCGATCTCCCTCATCTGCTGAATGCGGGCGAGCAGAGATGTCATCGTCGCGGTGGAGCCGCCTTCGGCGCGCTAGCACCCTTCAGCAAAGGAAGGAAGAAATGGCGGTACAGGACGATATCGAGCGCCTCATCAACATGAAGAGCTGGGCCGTCGTTGGAGCGTCCAACAATCCCGACAAGTACGGGTTCAAGATCTTCGTCAGCCTCCGCGATTCCGGCTACGACGTCTTCCCCGTCCATCCGACCGCGGTGGATATCGACGGGACCAAGGCCTATCCGAGCCTGGCGGATCTGCCCTCGGTGCCGGATGTCGTGGATGTCGTCGTGCCCCCCAAGCTTGGCGTCAAGGTGGTCGAGGAGGCGTACGCCAAGGGGGTCAAGAACATCTGGTTCCAGCCGGGCGCCGAGTCCGCCGAGGCCGTCGCGCTCGCGGCAGCCAAGGGAATGACGGTCATCTCGAACGCGTGCGCCATGGTCATGCGCAAGCACTGGCGCTGAGCTGGCGCGCGGAGACCCGGCCGTGCACGAGCGTCGAGTGCAGCCGTTCGATTCGATCGCCACGGCCGCCGTCCGGACCGAGCTCGAGCTGCGGCTGCGCGGCGCGAGGCTCGAGAAGATACAGCAACCGCGGCCCCGCGAGCTCCTGTTGCTGTTCCGCAAGGCGGGCCCGTGGCGCTTGCTCATCTCGGCCGAGGGCCTCTTCAGCCGCGTCCACCTGACCATGCGCCGTCCCCCGGCGGGCAAGCCCGGCCAGGCCCCGGCCCCGTTGTGCCTGTTCTTGCGCAAGCACCTGGAGGGTGGTCGGCTCGTGAGCGTGGAGCAGCCGGGGCTCGAGCGGGCGATCGTGATGCGCTTCGAGACCCTCACCCAGACCGGCCTGAATGCCACCCGGACCCTCGTTGTCGAGCTCGGCGGAACGCACAGCAATGTCATCCTGCTCGACGACTTCGATCGGGTGATGGCAGCCCTGCGCCCGGTATCGGAGGCCATGAGCCGCGTGCGCCAGATCCTGCCGGGCCTGCCCTACATACCGCCCCCGGTCGACGGGAACAAGCTGGATCCCCGCCAGGGGAGCATCCTGGCCGCACTCGACCGCGTGCGGCCCGCGGCTCCCGCCGAACGGCAAGACGGCGGGAGCAGAGGCCAGCTTGCGTCCGGCTCGGCCCCGAGGCTCGATCACGCCCTCCTGGGGGGCTTCCACAGCGTGTCCCGGCTTGCCATCGGACAGATCTGCGCGGCGGCCGGTGTCGATCCCCGCCGGGATCTCGAGGCGCTCGAGTCCGAGGAAATCGCCCGCCTCGAGAGCGCCTGGTCTGCGGCGATGGCGGCGCTGGCGCGGTCCGACTTCGAGCCCAGGTTCGAGTCCGGGCAGGAGTGGGATTACGCCCTGTTGCCGGCCCCGGTGGCCGAGTCCGGTGTCACGCCCCCCGGGGAGGGCTCGGCCTTGCCGCCGATCAGCGCCCTCCTGGATGCCTACTACGGTGAGAGACAGGAGCAGGAGGAACTCGCCAGGCGGAAGGCGGCCCTGGTGGGCGAGGTCCTGGGGCGACTGGCCCGACTCGAAGCGACGGGAAGGGCCGCCGAGGGAGGCGGCTCGGAGCCGGCTGCGCTCGTGTGCCGGATGAAGGGAGATCTCTTGCTGGCCCACGCCACGGGCGTGCCCCATGGAGCCCGGGAAGTGATCCTGCCTGATTTCGAGACGGCCGAGCCCGTCATCATCACGCTCGATCCAGAGCTTTCTGCCGTCCAGAACGCCCGCGCCTACTACCGGTCCTATCGCAAGGCCCAGGGTGCCCTGGAGGCTCAGGGCCGGCTACAGGCCGAGGCCGAGTTCGAGCGCGAGCACTGGGAGCGCGTCTTGGCCGGCTTGCGGGCTGCCGAGACGCTTGCGGCCCTGGCGGCGGCGGCAGACGCGCTGATCACGGTCGAGCCTCGCAAGGGGGCGATCACGACCGAGGGCCGGCCCGGCCGGTTCCGATCGGCCGATGGGTTTGAAATCCTGGTCGGACGCAACAACCGCCAGAACGACCTCGTCACGTTCAAGCTGGCCCGTCCGGAGGACTGGTGGTTCCACGTACAGAAGGCGCCGGGGGCCCACGTCGTGGTGCGGAGCCCGACCGGATCGCTGCCCGACCGCACCACGTACCAGGCCGCGTTGCTGGCGGCCTGGTTTTCTCATTCGCGCCGAGATACGCGGGTAGCGGTCGCGTTCACTCGCCGCAAGCACGTGCGCAAGCCTTCCGGTGCTCGGCCCGGCTTTGTCAACTACGACCACGAGCGCGTGGTCGTGGTGCAACCGGACCTCACGGAGGTAGCGGCGATCCCCCGTCTCGAGCCGGGCCAGAACTCACCGTGAGGCCGGAGCTTGCGATCCTGGATCGGCGCCGTCACGGACCAGCTCCTCTAGAGCCCCGAGCCTGGCGTTGACGAAGCGCGAGACCACGAAGAGAAAGTCCGACAGCCGGTTCAGGTAAGCGAGGATCTGCGGCTCGACCTCGGAGCCGGCCGCGAGCGTGACGGCTGCCCGCTCGGCGCGACGGGCCACGGCGCGGGCCAGGTGCAACAAGGCTCCTGCCGGATGGCCGCCAGGCAGGATGAACTGCCTTACGGGCTCGAGCTCGGTCTCCATCGCGTCGATGGCGCGCTCCAGGTGGTCGATCTCGGCCGGCGCGAACTCCCGGTGGACCCGGCGTGATCCGGGTGGCGTGGCCAGGTCGGAGCCGAGGTCGAACAGTACGCGCTGGATGTGGATCAGGACCTCGTGGGTCGAGGCGAGTTCCGCGGGCAAGAAGGCTCTGACGACCCCGAGGGCTGCCGCCAGCTCGTCGAGGGTCCCGTAAGCCTCGACCCGTGGATCGTCCTTGGGCACGCGCTTGCCGCCCAACAGTCCCGTGTCGCCGCGGTCGCCCGTCTTCGTGTAGATCTTCATGGCCGCCATGCTAGCCCCTGGCAGCGAAGCTTCCAAGCCCTGGCGTCAGGCTGGCTACAGGGCCTTCTTGAGCTCCAGGAGGATCTTGCGGACGTACGAGCGGGTCTGGTGGTACGGCGGGACGGTGCCGTAACGCTCGACCGCACCCGGGCCGGCGTTGTATGCCGCCAGGGCGAGCCTGAGGTTGCCCCTGAAGGTCCCGAGGAGCTGCCCGAGATAGCGAGCGCCGCCGAGGACGTTCTGCGACGCGTTGAAGGGATTGACGCCCAGCCCCCTGGCCGTGGCGGGCATCAGCTGCATCAGGCCGATCGCCCCGGCTGACGAGCGGACTCCCGGGTTGCCGTGCGATTCCTGGGTCATCACGGCCGCAATGTAGGGTGCCGGGACGCCGGTCGATTCGGAGGCGTGGCAGATCGCCGGCGCCCAGCGCCTGATCTGCGGACCTCCGGGCAGATCCACGGCGCAGCGTTTGAGGGGCGGGACCTCCTGGTGGGGCCTCGTGGCCAGCCTGGACCGGACTTCAGCCGTGAATTCATGGCGATCGCCCGCAAGGCGCACCCGGAGATCCGAGGTCGCAGGACGGGCCATCTGCCTGAGGAGTGCCGGCTTCGAATGGGCCGAGGGGCCGTCCGCTTGCGCCCTGTCGGGGATGGCGATCACCTCCCCGGCGAGCACGTACTGAGGATGGTCCCGCAGTGCTGGATTGAGCCTCAGGAGTGCCCGTAGGGTGGTCTGGTGGCTGCGAGCGATGCCCCACAAGGTGTCGCCCGGGCGAATCGTCAGCGAAGCCAAATCAGAACCTACCTCTCCCTCGACGCCCCTAGGCCTTTTGCAGTTTGAACGGGTCCCTCTGCGCGGTCACTTCGCCGTTCCTGAGCCAGATCATCGCGATCTCTCGCCGGGGATCTGTGCGCCACGCCAGATCTTAGTGGAACCTTAACCCGTTCTGGAGGGGCAGGGAGCCTCGGGTTGGGAGATCCGATCGGGCGTGCTTTTTGCCAAGACATGGGCTTGAGTTCGCCCATTTTGTGCCGAAGATCTCACCGAGAGAGAGGAAGCCGAGGTAGCAGCATCTGATGAGCAGCGTGCAAGATTCCCTGGTCCTGTTTCCCCGGAGCCGGCGGTCACAGCGGGTTTTCGTCCCGATCACGCGGGCGATCGTCGAGCGGGCCAGGAAAAACGCGGCAGCTTTCAACAACGCTGCGGCCGAGCGTTTCCAGAGCGGAGATCTGCCCCAGGCCCGGGAGTTGCTGCTGCGTGCGGCTGCGATCCGGCCTGAGTGCGCGGTGACCGCCTTCAACCTCGGCCTCGTGCTCCAGAAAAGCAACCAGACCCAGGAGGCGACGACCTGGTACGAGCGCTCGATCGCTCGGTTCAACGGCAACGCCCAGGCTCATTTCAATCTCGGATTCTGTCACCGCAGTCTGGGTCGCAAGGGCAAGTCCGAGGCGGCCTTCCGGGCGGGGCTCAAGATCGATCCCCGGCGCTCGGACATTTTCCTGGTACTCGGGATCATCTGCGTGGAAAGAGGCGATCCCGAGGCGGCAGCGCGGGCCTTCTCCCGGGGCCTTGCGGTCGACGCCAACCACGCGACCCTTCACGCATACCTTGGAACCGCACTCAAGGATCTCGGAGATGCCGAGGGGGCGATCGCCGAGCTCAAATGCGCTCTCGAACTCGATCCCCGGCTCGAGTACGCGCGCTTCAACCTGGTGCGGGCCCTGCAGCTCCGCCGCTCCCAGGTCGGCGCGGCGCAAGCGCCCGACGCCGCGCTGGCGGCAAGCGGCGAGGACAGCAGGATCTGAAATGCCGGGGGGCGTCGCTGCCTCCCGGAGGGCTCTGGCGGTCTGGTGGGTGCGCCGAGACGGACGCGTCGGTCAATGGGTCTGTGTCGGGCGAGGTCTGGGATAGAGGGCGTTATAGGCGTCCGCCAGTTCGGTGTCCACCTGCACGGCGTGCGCGTCAGCGTCGTGGTAGGCGTAGGTCCCGGTCACGAGCGGCAAGATGTCGGCGGCGGTCTGGTCGTGCACGACGTCGCCCGCCGGCACGTAACGCCCGTCTCCCACGATCACGCCGATGACGGCAGACCGGGGCTCGAGCACGCACCCCTTGCCGATCATGGCGTGATCCACCAGGGCTTGAGAGCCCACGTAGGTGTCGTCGTCCACGATCGCCGGGCCGCGGACCTGCGCCTGTGCGCCGATCGTCACGCGCTTGCCGAGGTAGACCGAGTAGCGTTTGCCGCGGACCTGCACCTGGTTGCTTCCCAGGGCGATCCCACGCTCTTCGGTCGGTCGTCCCGTGATGACCGCCCCGTCGAGCACGGCGGATGAGTCCTCGATGCGGATGTCCTGGCCGACATCCCCCCGGATCGATGCGTGCGGCGCGACGAGAACCTGGGCTCCGATCTGCACGTCCCCCAGCACGTCCGCCTGCGGGTGGATGTAGGCCGACTGGTCGATCTGGGGTTCGGCGGTGTTGGCGACGAAATCATCGGCCACGTCCGGTCCGACGGTGAACCCCGGAACGCCCGTGCGGTTGAATTCGCGTCCCACCAGCACCGCGGTCGGATTCCGCACGACGCGGATCTCTCGGGCCGGCAAGAAGACGTGCACCGCCACGATCGAGGCCGCCGCCGATAGCCCCGCGATGGCGACGCCTCCCAGCAGGACACCGACATCGACCGAGGGTACGGCCGCCCGCGGGATCTTCGGCAGCTTGATCTTGGGAAGCGAAGGCACCTTCAGGGTCTTGGGGGCCTTCTTCCCCTTGGTCCCTTTGGAAGCGCCGGATTCAGGTGGGCTGAAAGTCTCGAGATCGGCCATGGCCGACATATACCCGCTCTTGCGGTCCCGCGGCTAGAGCAGGCCGGGGATGAAGCGGAAGCGGACCTGGCGGGTGTAGTTGCGGTAGCGGAGATCGGACCTCAAGAGGCGTTCTTCCTGATCGGCGCGCAGGATCTGGGTGACGATGAACGCGACCAGGACGGCTGCGTTCGCCACGGAAAGATTGCCCAGCACGAACGCGACGTAGAAGGCCATCTCGAAGGCGTAGATCGGGTGGCGAACCTGGCCATACAGGCCCTCGTTCACGAGCCCGCGGTGCGCCGGTACGACCCCGAAGCTCCGGCCGAGGCGAGCCAGCGCGGCCAGCATTCCGACTGCGGCCAGGCCCTGGAGCCCCAGGGAGACGAGCGGGAGCGGAAAAGCGAGGGGGATGGCCGGCCGCATGAGCAGGGGCGCGAGCGTGCCGAGCACCGCCAGGATCCAGGCCTTGGGACTCCGCGCGACCTGCCGGCTCGGGCGGCGCAAGAGGAACAGGAGCATGATCAGCAGGTTCTCGGCCAGCAGCGGCAGGGCCAGCGGAGCCCGGCGGATTTCCCAGGCGGTCCAGGTCGAGAATGCCAGCGGTAGCCAGAGGGCGGCAAAAGCGATATCCAGCCAGCGCGATCGCCAGATGTCGTGGGCCGGAGTTGCTGTCAGGACCGAGTGGGCCATGGCAGGTCCCGGTGGGTAGATCCTCGCATGGCGCGATCGTGCGATTCGACCGTTGCGGGACCTTTGCGGTATGGTTTCTACCGCATGAAGTCCCGCAGCGCGCCGGGGTCTCCCAGCGAGAGCCCCGCGGCCGCTTCGAACCAGGAGAGGTTGCTTTCGACATGCTCGCCGCTCTTGCCGCCGTCGCCCTCGGTGCTCGATTCGACGCCCACCATCTGCCTGCTGCCAGGCACGAGGCCGGAGCCGTTTCCTGGGATCGCAAGCAGCCGGGAGTGCTCGCCAAGGTGGATCGGGTCGATGGCTTCAAGGTGCGGCCAGGCCATCACATCCTGCTGCACACGACCCGGGGTGACATCGTCCTGGTGATGTTCGACCACGACTCGCCCAAAACCGCCGGTAACTTCGAGAAGCTCGTCAGGAAGGGCTTCTACAACAAGACCCCCTTCCACCGTGTCATCGAGGGGTTCATGGCGCAGGGCGGCGATCCCTCGGGCACCGGCGAGGGCGGTCCGGGCTACACGATCGCTTTCGAGCGCAACCGCCTCAAGCACCTGCCAGGGGCCATCGCGATGGCGCGGACCTCCGATCCCAACAGCGCCGGCAGCCAGTTCTTCATCGACTTTGCGTCCAACAGCCAGCTCAACGAGACCTTTGGCCCCGGAGGGCCCGGCGGGTACGTCGTCTTCGGGCAGGTGGTCAAGGGCATGAACGTCGTCAACCATCTGACCCGCACCATGACGGAATACGGGCCCATCCCCGGCGCCAGGCCTGACCGCATCCTCTCCGCCAGGGTGCTGGACTGAGCGCAACATTATAGTGTAAGCGGGTTCCACTGCGCGGTCGCTTGGCTGCGCAACCGGGCCCCGTTTGACTCCCGCGCCCCAGGTCTGGCGCTAGCGCGAGCGCAGGTAAGCGATCAGGGCGGCCTTGTCCCTCGGGCCGAGGTGCGTCCCGAAGTCGTGGCCGCGATTGCTGTTGCCCGGAAGCCGCGTGTCGAAGACCGAGCCTGCCCGGGCGAAGACGGGCGGCCGATCGTCCGGCGACGTGAGCAGATCCGCGAGGGTAGGCACCGAGCCATTGTGCAGCAGGGCCGTGCGGAACCACAGGCCCTCGAGCGGCGGGATCTTGACCATCGGCCAGAGCCGGATCTGGAGACCCCGGACCCCGCTCCAACCGAGAAAGAGCTGCGAGAGCGGGGAATCCTGCCGGAACCGCTTGTCGTCGGTCCCGACCAGTTCGAGCGGCAATACCTGGTTCGCATGTGTCACGTGGCACGACGCACAGTGCTTGCCGAAGACGCGCGCGCCGCGGAGCAGCACGCCGCGGGCCTCGAAATCGTCACAGGCGGGCGGCCGCAACGACCGCACATAGCCCACCAGGGCCGAGACGAGCCGATCCGCTCGGGAAGTCTCCAGATCCTGGTAGGCCATACCGCGAAGAAAGAGGTGGTAGCGGATTTCGTTGGCCAGGCCCCGCTCGCTACCATCGCAGTTGAGAAGGCCCCGCGCTCCATACAGCGCCGGGATTCGCGCGGGAAACCCGGACGCTGCGAGGTCCATCCGGCCCGGACCCCAGCTCGCGATCATGGCCCGCGCGGAAGCGGTCAGGTGCGGGAAGGGCCGGTGGCGCAGCCAGGCGGAGATCTCGGCCTTCTCGCCGACCGACAGCGAACGACTCGCGGCCGTCTCGGCCGCCGCTTCGATGCGATCGAGTGTGAATCTCGAGTCCGCCAGCGCAGCGTCGAGATTCAAGATCAAGGCGCCGTAGCGCAGGGATGCGTTGGGGGCTCCGTAGGCGATGTTGCCGTTCACGATCGCGGCATGGCATGCCGCGCAGGTGAAGTCCACGTAACGGGGCGAGCTGCCGCCGGTCTCGAGGCCTACCGGCAGACCCTCGGGATCCGCGGGGTTGCGGATGAGGCCGTAATTGGCGAAGGTCGGATCCGGGAATCGCCGTGGAAAAAGCACCGGCAAGGCCCGAAAGACCCGCAAGGGTATGGATAGCCCCACGAAGGAGCGGCTCAGCGTCCGAGGGGTCATGTACTTGAAGGCGAACTCCCCCAGATCCTGTCCCTGGAGCCCGTGCCAGTGGGCCAGCATGTATGCGGTCCGGTGGGGGCCCGAGAGGGAGCTCATGACACGTCCGACGCTGGCCGAGGCCTCGGCACCCGGCGGAAGGGCTGGCGCGTGGTCGTAGCCCATGGGCGTGCCCGCGATCGCCCCGCTGGCTCCGGTGCAGGTCGCGACGATCGCCACGGCGCCGAGCCACGAATGCAGCTTTATCCGCCCTCTTGGCACAGGAGTCCGAGGCGGGCTTCCGGTCGTACTGGAGTGGCGCACGAACGATTCTAACCCAGATCCGGCCGCCGGCTTTGGCCTTGTCGTGGCGCTCGCATTGCTTCGGGATTGCCGTGGGTCTAGGATGTGTAGCACTGTGAAGGGAGCGAACGGATGAAGTGGGAGATCTGGCTTTTCCCGGCCCTTGCCACGGTAGCCGGGGCGATCGCCACCTTTGCGGGCCTCGGTGCCGCCCGGGCCAAGGTGCCGGAGCTGCCGCCCGATACCTTCGTGATGCAGTCGCATCAGACCGGTACCGTCGGGCCCTCGTATTTCCGGACGGACACGCTCATCGTCGACAAGACGGGGGCCTGGACCGCCACGCGTCGGTTCCCTTACTCGCAGCCTCCGTTCGTGACCGTCCTGGCCAGCGGATCGCTGTCCGCCGCTCGGATGCGCGAGCTGCAGGAGTTCGCCGTGGAGCCCCCCGCCTCGGGCGATCCGGCCTTCGCCGACTTGCCGGGCACGAGCGGCAAGATGCTGCCGGGGGCCGGGACCCGGCATCTGGCCATCTTGCTCCCCGATGGCCAGATGCACGACGTCATCGCCCGTGGCGCCGCGCCGCCGGCCTTCGAGCGGCTCGACTCGGCCGTTGCCTCGGCCACTGTCGACATGGGATCGATCGGCCCCTTCCGCGCTCCCTAGGCCTTTTGCAGTTTGAACGGGGCCCTCTGCCTGGTCGCTTCGCTGCGCAACCGGGCCCCGTTTAACTCATCGGGCTCGATCCATTCAAACCGGGAGCACTCTAGGCCTTTTGCAGTTTGAACGGGGCCCTCTGCGCGGTCGCTTCGTGGCGCAACCACCGCGCGGGGGGATCCGTTCCAAAGAGATCGCCACAGAGGACCTATAATGGGGGGTCGATGTCGATCATTGCGGTAAGGACGGACCATGAACAAGGTCTACAGTGACGCCAGGACGGCCCTTGCGGGCCTCTTACACGACGGGATGGTCATCATGGCCGGCGGGTTCGGCCTGTGCGGGATCCCCGAGCACCTCATCTGGGCGATACGCGAGGCTGGCATCAAGGACCTGACGGTCATCTCCAACAACGCCGGTGTGCCTGAATTCGGCCTGGGGCTCTTGATGGAGACCCAGCAAATCCGAAAGATGATCTCCTCGTACGTCGGAGAGAACAAGCTCTTCGAGCAGCAGGTTCTCGACGGCACCATCGAGGTCGAGCTCACTCCCCAGGGGACGCTGGCCGAGCGGATCCGCGCCGGGGGCGCGGGTATCCCGGCCTTCTACACGCCGACCGGTTACGGCACTCAGGTCGCCGAGGGGAAAGAAGCGCGGGAGTTCGACGGGCGCTGGTACATCCTGGAGCGCGCCCTTCGCGCCGATCTCGCCATCATCAAGGCCTATCAGGGCGATGCCGTGGGCAATCTTGTCTACCGCAAGACCACCCGCAACTTCAACCCGATGATGGCGACGGCGGCCGATGTCACGATCGCCGAGGTCGAGCACCTGGTTCCCGTCGGGACGATCGATCCCGACCACGTCCACACCCCCGGGGTCTATATCAACCGGATCTTCGAAGGTGCGCGGTTTGCCAGGCGCATCGAGCAACGCACGGTTCGCCCACGGCAGACGGCTGCGGTCTAAGAGCGCCGCGCAGGAGACAAGAGCTAATGCCCCTCGATCGCAATCAAATCGCCCGTCGCATCGCCAAGGAGCTTCGCGACGGGTACTACGTCAACCTCGGCATCGGCATTCCCACCCTGGTCGCCAACTACGTCCCCGAAGGTATGACCGTCGTCTTCCAGTCCGAGAACGGCCTGCTCGGCATTGGTCCTTTCCCCTTCGAGGGCGAGGAGGACGCGGATCTGATCAACGCCGGCAAGCAGACGGTGACCGACCTCCCGGGGTCGTCGTACTTCAGCTCGGCGGATTCCTTCGCGATGATCCGTGGGGGGCATATCGACCTGACCGTCCTGGGAGCCCTCCAGGTCTCGGCCTCGGGCGATCTCGCCAACTGGCTGATTCCGGGCAAGATGGTCAAGGGGATGGGCGGCGCCATGGACCTCGTGGGCGGCGCCAAGCGGGTCATCGTCGCCATGGAGCATGTTTCCAAGAATGGCGAGCCCAAGATCCTGGCCGAGTGCACCCTTCCGCTGACGGGCAAGGGCGTCGTCGACCTCATCGTGAGCGATCTGGCGGTCATGGAAGTCACCTCGGCCGGCCTGGTGCTCAAAGAGACGGCCCCTGGTACGACCGTGGAGGAGATCCGCGCCAAGACGGCTGCCCCATTGATCATCGCCTCGGATCTCAAGGAGCTCGCCGGCGTCTAGCGGGCCCCGGTTGCGCAGCGCTGCGGGACCCGATCAGGCGGCAAAAAGAATCGAACGGCCCGATCGAAGTGGCCAGCTTCGCTTTCGGGGGCCGAGGCCTGAACGCGGATCTTGCCAGGCATAGCTCGGCGGTTCGACGGGTATGCCTCCCCCATGGCAGCAAAGCGGGAGCAGGGGATTCGAGGGCCAAGATTCCGGGCCGTGTTGGCGGTCGGTGTCGTGCTCGTCCTCGCTGGCTGTAAGGGCCTGGCTCTGGCCATCCCGGGAGGATCCCAGCTGGGTATGGGCGACATCTCGGGCGCTTTACCCGGCCAGGGCGGAGGCGTGCTCTTGCATGCCACCGGGACGGTTCTCGGTCTCGATCACCAGCCCGCGGCCGGGGTAACGGTCTCGGGCTACCTGGTCAGCAACAACGCGGGTGGCCTGGTCAGCAACAACGCGGGTGGTCTGGTCAGCAACAACGCGACCGCGTTCACGACGACGACCGACGCGGCCGGGCACTTCGACCTGCCGGTGCCCGCCTCCGTTCTGAGCTCCACGAGTACCTACCGGACCCTCGCAGTCGCCACGACCCTCACGATCGAGGCTCGCCAGGCCAGCAACGTCAAGGCGCTTGAGGTCGGCATCTCGCCAAGCGCGTCCGACGTGTCCTTGCAGCTGGCCTATACCGGCACCATCACCGGCCGGGTGACGGCGCCGGGCACGACCGTGACGGACTTCCTCGGGGTGGATGTCTTCATCCCCGGTACCATATACGACGCCAAGGCAAATCAAGATGGCACCTTCGAGATCGACGACGTGCCGGTGGGCGCCTTCGAACTGGCCGCAACCCAGATCGGCCTGGGCACCGCTTTCGAAACCGGAGTGACGGTGACGTCGAACCATACGTCCGCCGCTCCCGACCTGGCACTGTCGATTTCGGCGCCCGTGATCGCATCGATATCCCCGCCCAATGGCGGTCCGGGAACGGTGGTGACGATCACGGGCGATCACTTCGGCGCCTCGGAGGGCGATCTGTTCGGCGTGACTTTTGGCGGAGCGACGGTCGCCTCGCCAGATCGCATCAGCGATCAGGAGATTCTCGCCACGGTTCCCGACGGCGTGACCGCAGGCGACGTGGTGGTGAGCGTCGAGGGCCATGCCAGCAATTCCTTGCCCTTCATCGTCTTGCATAGCCTGGCGCTCGTACCCGGTGACCTCGATCTGGCCGCAGGTGCCACGGCCGCGGTGGCGGTCCAGGCCACGGATGTGAGCGGCCAGCCCGTGAGCGATCCGGCGGTGGCCTGGGCGATCGCCGGCCAGGGGGCCACCCTGGTGTCAACGCAAAGCGAACTCGTCGTAGCTGGCACGGGATCCGGGGATTCGGTGCTCTCGGGAACTTCCGGCGAGCTGGTGGCTTCGGCCTCGATCCACGTCACCGACTTTCAGGCACTCGGCGGCGCGTCCGCTTCGGTGACCACCTTTGCCGGATCCGGTACCGCGGGCAGTGGCGACGGCCCCCTCGGTCAGGCCCAGTTCGACGCGCCGACGGCGCTGGCGCTGGACCCGACGGACTCGTCGGGAAGCATGTACGTACTGGATAACGGGAACATACGCGAGCTATCGGGAGGCAACGTCGTCACGATCTACTCCCCGTCCATCAGCAGCCCTTTCATTGTCCAGGCGGAGAACCCGCTGTCCCTGTTCTGCCTGGTAACCGGCGTGGGCGGGCTGGGCTTCGATTCGGTGGATGGCCTGAGACAGGTCTTTGGTGGTCCGGACCTGTCGTTTACCCCTGATATCTCCAGTCTGGGCGTGCCGGAGGCCATGACGGCCGACGCCAGCGGTACCGTCTACGTGAGCATTGCCAGCGGGTCCGTCGGTCTCCTGGCCAGGATCGCACTGGTGACCGATCCAACCGTCGGGCCTTCGGGAGTGCCGACCGGAACCCCTTTCAGCAGTACCACCACGTGGATCGGCAACCCGACCCAGGGGGCCTACCGGGCGCTGGCGGTAAGTCCGTCGGGTGTCCTTTACTCCGTGGATCCCAATCTTCCGCAAATTGACCGCATCGCAGCCGATGGTTCCGCTCAGCCCTTCGCCGGCGGGCCCACGCCCGGGCAGGCGGATGGCGTCGGTGTGGCGGCCCAGTTCAGGAATCCGACAGCCCTGGCCTTCGATCCGTCGGGCAATCTCTTCGTGACCGACACGGGCAACGAATCGATCCGGGCCATTTCTCCTGCGGGCGCCGTCTCTACGATCGCGGGAACCGGGGCGATCGGCGACGCCAACGGGCCGGGGTCCGCGGCGACCTTCGACCAGCCCCGGGGGATAGCTGCCGGGCCGGACGGCCACCTTTTCGTCGCGGACCAAGGCAACTATTGCGTTCGCGAGATTACCTACTGAGTCGAGCCCTCGGGGGGACGCTTCCGGTGCTCGCTCGCCTGCGTCCTTCGGATGGCTCGCCACCCGAGGGTCGCGGGTTCCCTCGGCCGAGCCATCGTCGAGCCCGGTTGAGATCCGCGGATCCGGGGCTGGCTACCGAGAGGCCGGCTTGACCTGCACGGCTGGCACCTGCTGCGCTTGAGCCGCTGGAGCTGGACCGGCGGCCGGGGGCACCGAGCCTGATGCCGGGGCAGCGGCGGCGCTCGCAGGAGTTCCGGTTGCCACGCTGAGGGTGGCCTTGAGCGCCCTGAGGCGGGCAGCGACCACCTTGCCGATGTCCGTGCTCTCGGGGAAGTACGAGCGGGCGATCCGGTATTCCTGGAGGGCCTCGTTCCACTTGTGCTCGGCTTCGTAGACCCGGCCGAGGTAGTAGTGGAGCGTGACGTCGTCGTAGCTGGTCTGGCAGCGGATGAACTGGTGCTCGGCCGCAGGGAAGTCGCCGGTCATGGCGTAGACGATGCCCAGGACCAGACGGGCATCTCCGCGCTCTGGATCCAGTTTGATCGCTCGCCTGAGGGCCTCACCCGCCTCTGCCACGCGGCCGTGCTGGTATAGTTCCATGCCCTGCTTGGTGAGCATGTCGGCCTTGTAGGGCAGGTAGGTGAACACGATGAGGGCGAAGGCAAAGACTCCCATGGCGCCAGACAGCGCCCAGCGCGCTTCGAGTGGCATCGCGATCCGGGGGGCTGCCGCCAGCTCCGCCTGCACGGCCGGACGACGCTCGCTCCAGAGCGCGGCTCCCGAGAACGCGGCAATCGTGGTCCAGGCGGTGGACGAGGCGGCAATGTGGAACGGGAAGTTGGTCAACCCGAAGACGCACAGGCCGAAGGTTCCGAGCAAGGAGGCCATCAAGAGCAGGCCCTCGGTCGGCGGCGGACGCCTGCGCCAGATGTGGCGCGGGATCGACAGCCAGAACGCGACGAGGATCCCCACGCCGAAGAAGAGCCCGGGCCAGCCTTCCTCGGCGGCCTGCTGGATGAAGTCGTTGTGGGCCTGCACGTAGCGATTGTGCATGTAGACCGGCACCTGGGTGTTGGCCTTGACCAGGCCGAAGAAGTGCGGTTTGCCGTCGTACAGGTGAGCCAGATCCCGGAAGTAGTAGATCTTGTAGGTGCCCAGGCCGCGGCCCAGGAAGGGGTTGCGCTCGGCCATGACCGCCGCGACCTCCCAGGCGACCAGGCGCTGCTTGACGGTCCACGTATCGGCGACCTTGTTGCTGAGCATCTTGGGGGTGATCCCCGCTGCGGCAGCCACCGAGGTCAGGACTACCAGAGCGATCGCGCCCGCGATGGCCACGCGGGTCCAGGTACGGCGGGAGACCCGGGAAAGCTGCTCCTTGAAGAACGCCGGGACGACCAGGACGCCGAGGCCGAAGGCCGCGATGACCCCGAGCCAGGCGCCGCGGGTGTCCGTGGCCAGCAGGCAGGCCAGCGAGGCGACGGCATTGGCGGTCAGGATGAGCACGGCCGCCCCGAGCGCGAAGTTGGCCGTACCCTCCTGCATGCCCTTGAAGCGGCGCAGCAAGGCGTCGGTCAGCTTGGGCCACGCGATGACCAGCACGACCGGGAGTACCAGGAACAGCGGAATCGTGGCGGAGAGATACCCGCCCAGCACGTTCTGGTTGCCCAGGGTGCCTGCGGCCGACGACAGGCGAGACGGAGCCTGGAGCCCGGCGAAGTAGTTGATGGCCCCCGTCGTCTTGATCGGCCAGAGATCGAAGAGGCCGGTGTACCCGCCATCTCGCGTCATCCCCAGGAAGGTGAACGCCTTGTGCTGCAGCAGGCCCGAAACGACGTTGAACGAGAATGCGACGAACAGCGGAACGCACAGCCGCCAGAGCAAACCGGGCCGGCGGGCGCCCAGATCCGAGAGCAGGAAGAAAAAGAGCATGTAGAGGACGAGGTTGACCCAGCTCTCGGCGCTCACCGGCTTGGAGGGCGAGGTGAACACCCACGTGAGAAGCGACCACAAGGCGAAGCCCGACAGGGCCGGCACGAAGGGGAGGCGGCGAACCTCGCTCCAGCGCCCGGTCAGCGTCACGCTGATACCCCAGGCCGCCGCCATCAAGATGATGAAGATCGTGCTGAACGTCGCCTGGACGGTGCGATAGGCGTCGACGTTGAAGACGTTGATCATGAGCGGCACGATGCCGAGAACCAGCCATGCCAGGCCCTCGATGATGAGGTCCAGCGTCGGGGTCTCGACGGCCGCGGGGGCGAGGGAAGGGGCGGCGACTTCGCTACTCATTTGCGTCATTCTACACCAGGGCGGGGCTTACACCGGTCCGGCGCAGAACGGCAACCGCGGCGATTTGAGCTCACTCCGCGTTCCGGAACGGCACGTCGGGGGACCGCCCGCTTGCCGTGTCTTTGCCAAATCGGCGGTCGTACACGGCGATCATGCCATCGAGGTATCCCACCCCGAGCTGCCACAGCGGCCCGTCCGGCAGGTGCGACAGGAGTCCTCTGGCCGTCTCGATCCACTCCGCGAGCGCCTCTCGCTTCGGATAGAGCGCGGCCATCCGCATCTGCCGGATCGCCTCGAGAAGCCTGACCGGATCGTCGAGCGGCGGGTCGCCGCCTGGAAGCATCCCCATCGGGGCCGATCTTACCCCGTTTCAAGGTTTTCGAGCAGTCCCGCCGCCCCTGAGGGCACCGAGAGCCGTAACTCGTCCCCCTGGAGAGGCTGGTCCGGGGGCCGTTCCGTGCCGCGCCGGAATCAACCCTGGTTTTAACCCGATCTTGGTCCTGGTTCTCCCTTCGCTTTACCGAGTTTCGACCCCCGGACCCTATAACCATGGCACGAGGGAACCTCGGCACGGTCAAGCCGTGCGGTGGTGGCCGGTAGGGGCGCGCCAAGCGCCGCGAGAGGGAATCCAAAGTGAACGCCGTCGACACCTTTGCGTCCCAGGTCGGGCAGTATCTGAACTCCCCCGCCTGGCCGACCACGGTAGCGAGCGCATCGGTCACTCCGAGCGCCCCGACGGCACCGGTCATGCCGAGCGCGTCGGCGGCTCCGGCCGCCGCTTCCGCCAAGGTGTACCGGTACGCACTCCCGCAGGGGAACCCCGGCAACTTGACGGTGGCGCAGGTCGTGGCCCAGGCCTACGGGCTCGACCCCACGAAGGACGCCTCGCAGGTCCAGCAGCTCGCTTCGTATGTCGCGCAGCAGAACGGCCTCTTCCTCTCCAACTTTCCGATTCCGGCGACCGTGACGAGCCTCAACCTTCCGTGGCAGCCCAAGTCCGCTGGAGCTTCCGGGTCGCAGGCCATCACGCCCAAGGCCAAGCCTTCGAGTTTCAACTTCGGCAATCTGCTTGCCGGGGTCGCTGCGGCCGCGGCCGGTATCGGGCAGATCGTGGCCCGGCACAACGGCAGCAACCTGGGCGGGTTCTCGACCGGCGGGTACGGCACGTACGGTAAGCCCGACAAGGCCGGCATGATCGCCTCGGACATCGCAGATGGCATTCCCGCGCTGGCCGATCTGGCTGCCGCCGTTACCGGCAACCCGCTTCCGAACGCCAACCCCGCATTGCCGGTCGGATCGTACTACCCGAATTACCCCACGGGGTCGACCCCGCCGTACGGGTACGGTAACCAGCAGTCGACGGCACCCTATGGATATGGCACCCAGCAGTCGACCCCGCCGTACGGGTACGGTTCCCAGCAGTCGACGGCACCCTATGGATATGGCACCCAGCAGTCGGCCTCGCCGTATGGATACGGCACCCAGGAGCCGACGGCACCTTACAGCCCGCAGGCGAACGGTTATCAGGCGTCCGCCTACGGCCAGCAGGCCGCGGCTTCGGGGTGGCAGCCGCCCCGGGTGATGTCGGGATGGCAGCCGCCCCAGGTGGCTGGCTGGTCCGAGCAGAGCGGCTCGTTCAATGCCCAGGGCGGAACCAATCTCAACTCGATCGTGAGCAGCGTGAGTTCTCTGGCCAGCACGATCGGCGGCCTCTTCGGCCACCACTGAGCGGCAACGCAGCGATCCCCGAGCGGTCGGTGTCAGAGCTCGTCGCCAATCGGGTATAATCGAAGCGAAGGAACGTCATCCTCGCGGACGTGAGGCTGGACCGGGATGGTGGCCATGAAGGTAAACGTCAACAGCAACCTGGACGAGCTCCGACGGCAGCAGATCGAGGCTCAAAAAGGCAGCCCCCGTAAGGCGGGGCATGCTCCCGCGCCCCCCTCGGGGAATCCGGCCGCGGCCGCGGATATCTCGGCGCAGGTGGCCTCGGAGAACCGTACCGCGAGCCTCGACCGGCCAATCGACGGCCAGGCTGCAGCTCAGGCGCTGCGGCTGCAGATCGAGGGTCAGGCGCCTGCGGCCATCAGTGCCCACGGCTTGCAACCTGACCGCGTGCGTGCCTTGCTGGGCTAGCAGGATTCACAGGCGCGGCTGGCGGTCCAGCCGCAACCCGCAACTGTCAGGCTCCTGACAGCTCCTGGGACACCAGGTCTTCCCAGCGGGAGTTGGCTTCGGCCAGGGCCTTCTGCACGGCTTCGTACTCGCCGGCCAGGGCCGAGACGTCGAGGTCCCCTGCTTGCGAGTACGAGGCCGGATCCGCGAGCCGGGCCGAGAGCTCTCCTGCCCTGGCTTCGAGGGCCATGACCTGCGCCTCGGCATCCTCGAGCTGTCGCGCATGCTTGAAAGCGTTGAACCGCGGAGTGCGGGGGCGATCCGCCTCCGGGGGCCGCGGGTCGGTAGCCCGATCCGAGCCCTTGCGCAGGCCTTTGTCGCCGGGTCCCGAGGGGCCGACCGGCCCTGCGGCCTCCGCGATCGCAGCCGCATTCTCGCCATAAGTGCCCTCGTACAGGCGTGCAGTGGGCAGTGCGAGGACGTGGGTGGCTACCTGGTCCAAAACATAACGGTCGTGCGAGGCCAGCAGCAAGGTCCCGCCGAAGCGAGCCAGCGCCTGTGCCAGGACCTCCTTGGAATCCATGTCCAGATGGTTCGTCGGCTCGTCGAGCAGGAGGACGTTGTGGGGCTCCAGCAGGAGGATCGCCAGCGCCAGTCGGGCCCGCTCGCCCCCGGATAGCACCCCGATCGCCTTGTCGACCGCCTCGCCGCGAAACAGGAAACCGCCCAGCAAGGAGCGAACCTCGAACGGGGTCCAGCGATCGGGCGCTGCGCCATAAGCGGCCTGGAGCACGGTCTGGCGCGGATCCAGGCGATCGGCGGCATGCTGCGCGTAGTAACCGACGGAAACCCTCTGGCCGAGCCGCAGACGTCCTGCGTCGGCCACTTGCTCGCCCGCGATGAGCCGCAGCAACGTGGACTTGCCACTGCCGTTGGGACCGACCAGCGCCAGGCGCATCCCACGTTCGACCTCCAGGTCGACGTTTTCGAGCACCGAGCGATCGCCGAAGCGTAGGGATAGCTGGCGCAGTTCGATCGCCAGCCGTGCCGATTGCGGACCTGCGTCGAAGTGGAACTTGACCTTGGGAGCGTGGGTCGGAGCTTCGATCCGCTCGACCTTGAGGACCGCCTTCTCGCGGCTCTTGGCGCTCTTGGTGCGACGCGCCGAGGCCCGGAAACGCTCGATGAAGGCCCAGGCCCTGGCCATCTCGCGCTCCTGGCGATCGGCGGCAGATGCCAGCGCCGCGTCGCGAGCCTGGCGCTGGCGGATGTACTCCGAGTAGTTGCCGGAAAACTCGGACAGGCGCCCGCGGTCGATCTCGGTGATCCGGGTGGCGATCCGGTCGAGGAAGGCGCGGTCATGCGAGATCGCGACCACAGCCGCTCCCAGGCCCAGGAGGTAGGTCTCGAGCCACTCGATCGCCGCGATATCCAGGTGGTTGGTTGGCTCGTCCAGCAGCAGCACGTCTGGCGCGGACAAGAGCAACCGCCCGAGGGCAGCGCGCATCTGCCAGCCGCCGGACAGCTTGGCCACGGATTCCTCGAGGGCAGCTTGCGAAAAGCCCAGTCCAGAGGCTACGCGGGCGACCCGGGCCTCGGCCTCGTACCCGTCCATCGCCTCGAAGCGCTCGACCAGGCGAGACTGCTCGGCCACGAGACCTTCCAGGTGATCCGATTCCGCGCTGGCCAGGCGATCCGCGACCTCTTGCAGGTGGCTGCCGAGCTGCCGGATCTCGGCGAGTCCGTCCCACAGCACGTCGTGCAGGGTCCGGTTGCCGAGATCCGGCGGCTCCTGGGCCAGGTAGCCGAGCTTCAGGCGGCGCGGACGCTGGACTTCGCCCGCGTCAGCGTCCTCGACCCCGCACACGATCTTGAGCAGAGTGGACTTGCCCGCCCCGTTGGCGCCAACGAGCCCCACCCGTTCTCCAGCTGAAACCAGCCAGCTTGCGGATTCCAGGATCGTGCGGCCGCCGAATTGCTTGTTTACATTGACGAGAGCTATCACTGCGCCATTCTAGCTCAAGCCGGTATTCAAGGCCTCTGGCGGACTTGCCGGACCCGCTGGCGCTTTGGCCGGCAGCTCGCAAGATTTCGCTCGTTCGTGCCCGGCCCGCCTTCCGATAGAATGACGGTTCAGGCGCGAAGCGCCCCCCCCCGAGGCAAGCCAAGGTGCCGAAGTGACCCAGCCCGGTCTGTTCGAAGACGCATCCGAGAAGCCACTGGCCTTCCGGATGCGGCCCCGCACGCTCGACGAGATCCTGGGCCAGGAGCACCTGCTGGCTCCGGGCAAGCCGCTGCGCACGCTCATCGACCGCGATCGCCTGCCGCCCCTCATTCTCTGGGGACCGCCCGGGACGGGGAAGACGACGCTGGCCCTGGCGGTGGCACGGGCGACCCGCCAGCGCTTCGTGCCCTTCAGCGCGGTGACCGCGGGCGTCCCCGAACTCCGCAAGCAGATCGAGGCCGCCAGGGAGGCGCTGCGGCTCGGCCAGCGAACGATCCTCTTCATCGACGAGATCCACCGCTTCAACAAGGCGCAGCAGGACGCCCTCTTGCCCCACGTCGAGGATGGGACGGTGACTCTCATCGGCGCCACCACCGAGAATCCCTCCTTCGAGGTCAATCCCGCCCTGCGCAGCCGGGCGCGGACTTTCGTGTTGCGGTCGCTCGAACCGGACCACGTCCGCACCATCCTGGTCCGGGCTCTCGGCGACCAGGAGCGCGGCCTCGGCAAGCCACCCGATGCGGTCCCGGAGGCTGTCATGGACCTTCTGGTCGACGCTTCGGGCGGCGACGCCCGGGTCGCGCTGGCCAGCCTCGAGGCCGTGGTCCAGGCGGGCATCAAGACGCCCGAGTCCGCCAGGGACCTGCTCGGGCGGCGGGAGCAACCTTACGACAAGGCGGGTGAGTCTCACTTCGACGTGATCTCGGCCTTCATCAAGTCGATCCGCGGCTCGGATCCAGATGCCGCGATCTACTGGCTGGCCCGGATGCTCGAGGGTGGCGAGGACCCTCTCTTCATCGCGCGGCGGCTGGTGATCGCCGCGGCCGAGGACGTCGGCAACGCGGCACCGATGGCCCTGTTGCTGGCTACCTCCGCCTTCCAGGCGGTTCACCAGATCGGCATGCCCGAGGCCCGCATTCCCCTGGCGCAGGCCACGACCTATCTCGCGACCGCACCCAAGAGCAATGCCGCCTACCTGGCGATCGATCGGGCCCTCGCGGACGTCCGGGACCGGCCCCCCTGCGCGGTCCCTTTGCACCTGCGCAACGCGCCCACGACGTTCATGAAGACCCTGGGATACGGCCGGGAGTATCGTTATCCGCACGATTTTCCGGGCGCATTCGAACCGACCCAGGCCTACCTTCCGGAAGGCGTGCCCCGGCACAGCTACTACGATCCCACCGACCGCGGCTCCGAGGACGCCATTGCCAGGCGGCTCGTGCACTGGCGCGCTCTGCGCGAAGCCGTCGCGCGCGACGCCTCCGCCCCGCCCGCCGCGGGCGAGGATGGGAGCGCCCTTTGAGCGCTTTCGCCTCCGTGGATCGCCCTATACCTCTTGCAGCATGAGCGGGTTCCTCTGCTCGGGCGCTGCACCGCGCTACCGGCCTCGGTTTGACTCCTCGGGCCCGATCCATTCAAACCGGGAGCACCCTAGCGCCGGCCGCACTCTTCCAGGAAGCCCGGCCCCGAGCAGTCCGCCTGTGCCTTGCGCCCCGACTCTTCCCGATAGACGACCGGGAGCGTCGCGGGCTGGCGGTAGAGTTCTTCCACGCGCCGCTGCTGGCTCTTGAGCCGAGCCAGCAGGAACCAGACGTAGCCGGCCAGGGACTGGGAGTCCACCTCGAAGAAGATCTGGCAGACATCCTTGCTTTGCCGACAGTGCACGTTGAGGTGGCGCGAATGCTCACGGCTCAGCTCGTCGAGCAGGATCTGCTCCGATCCGGTCGCCGCCGGGAGGTAATGCTTGAAGCTCGCCATCGCAGCCCTCGCGATGCGGAACGTATCGAAGCCGGGCGGCAGAGTCAACGCTCGCCTCCATGGGGCCCCTGGCCTCTTGGCGAATCCGAGCTTCGGAGCGCGACCGGCCGGGCCGGAGTCGCGAACTCGAGCCGGGTCCCGTTCAAACTGCAAAAGGCCTAGAGTGCTCCCGGTTTGAATGGATCGAGCCCGATGAGTCAAACGGGGCCCGGTTGCGCAGCGAAGCGACCGCGCAGAGGGAC
>JAJXWQ010000080.1 GCA_021781555.1 bacterium | reverse complement strand
GCCGGTAGAGGGCGACTCCTGCGGCATCCTCGACCACCCCGACGCCTTCTTGCGCGAGATCCACCGCCAGGCCGCCGACAACCCGATCCTCTGGGCGTCGATGCTGGCTCGACGCGGCGAGCCCATACCCATGGGTAGCCATGGGGAGGCCCTGCACGTCGTGCCCTACCGGCAGGTGAAGTTCGGCGAGGTCGATCTCGAGGCCTTCGACCAGATCATTTGCTGCACCAACAAGATGCGGCGCCAGCTGAACTCGACCATCCGCGAGCGCCGGGGATTCTCGGGCACGCTGCCTATGGTCGGCGAACGGCTGCTCAGCTTCCGCAACGTGCGCGAGGCGGTGTCGTCGGCGTCATTCACGCCGCTAGTTAACGGCCTGCAAGGGACGGTCTCAGTCGCGCCCTGGAACGTCGACCTTGAGGCCGAAAGGGGACAGCTGAGCCTGGCACTCTCCGACCAAGCGGACGACGTGTTCTCGGGCCTGACCGTCGACCTGTGCCGCTTTGTGCACCCCGGCGAGGATCACCCCAGATCGCTACCAGGAAACGGCCGTCTGGCGCAGTTCGACTTCGGCTACGCGATCACCGCCCACAAGTCACAGGGCAGCGAGTTTCCCCGCGTGCTGGTGATCCTCGCCGACATCTTTGCGAAGGACGACACCGAGCGGCGCCAGCTCATCTACACCGCGGTGACCCGCGCTTCCGCCCATCTCACCCTCGCCGTACGGGAGAGCCGCAAATGAACCATCGCGATTGCAATTCGACCGAGTCCTTGCCCACCGACCTGCCCTACTGGCCGCCCCACGAGCGCCTCGATGCCTGGCAACTCCAGCAGGCGCGGACCAGCCCTGACGATCGCTGCGATCCCGACGAGGCTTGGGGAAATGCCCATGTCGCTGACTAGCTGGCGACTCCGGCTGGCCCGGGGCACCGGTCGCCTCAAGCCGGCTTCGATTCCCGATGGCAACTACGAGGCCTACCTGCGCGGCCGCCGGCGCCGAAAGGACTGTCTGCTGCACTGCTGGAAGGAATGGCGCGACCTCACCTGTGCCATCTTGCTCATCGCCTGGGAGCTTCTCACGTGGCGATGACGAGCTCAGCGATTTTGGACCTGCACCCATGACGGGCCGCCTGTCGCCCGACCAGCGCGAGTCCGCCATCCTGCGCGCCATCTACCACCACGTCGGCGCGCTGCCCGACTATCGCCTGTGGCGCATGAACACCGGATCTGCCGTCAACCTGGCCACCGGGCGCCGGGTGCAGTTCGGCATGCCCGGCCAGGCCGACCTCACTGGGATTCGCCGTACCACCTGCCCATACTGCGGCGCACCGGGGCCCGGCCAGCGAGTGGAAGTCGAGACCAAGTCGGCCACCGGCACGCTCAAGGAGCACCAGGCCACCTACGGCAACGTCATCCGCCAGTTCGGCGGTATCTACATCGTCCCGCGATCGCTCAAAGAAGCCTGCGAGCTGCTCGGCTTACCGATTCCACGCTGATCTCCCTTTCTCCCGAGGTATCCAATGGCCCAGTTTTCCGTATCAGACATTTCCGCCGACCTGGCCGCCCGCATCGACTCCCTGGCCAGGGATCTCTATCGCGACGGCCACAAGGATGGCCTCGAGTGGCGGGTGAGTTCGATCCATGGTGAAAAAGGCAAGTCGCTCGGCATCCACTTGGGCGAAGGAAGCAAGCGCGGCACTTGGAAGGACTTCGCCACGGGCGAAGGCGGCGATCCCCTCGACCTCATCCGCGCACGCTTCGGCTTCAAGACCACCGGCGAAGCTGTCCGCTGGGCCAAGAACTGGCTTGGCATGTCCGATGGTCAGCCGGACTCACCAGAAGGTGGCTCGCCGCCGGCATCCAGATCCCAGGACAGCAGGTACCAAGCTATCGCCCTCAAAACCTGGCAACAGTCCCTCCCTGCCGATGGGACCGTTGTCGAGACTTATCTGCGGTCGAGGGGCATCACCGTACCCGTCCCCTCGTCGTTGCGGCATCACCCGCACCTGAAGCACCGAGAAGCCGGGCGCTTTTTCCCGGGCATGGTCGCCCAGGTCAGCCATCCCGACGGCAGCTTCATGGCCATCCACCGCACCTATCTGGCCAAAGACGGTCGTGGCAAGGCCTTCTCAAAGCACGACACCTTCGATTCCAAGAAGGCGCTCGGTGCCGTCAGCGGCGGCGCCATACATTTGGCGCCTGTCGGATCGCGCCTGGGGCTCTGCGAAGGAATCGAGACCGCCCTGTCAGTGATGCAGTGCTGGCCCGGACTGACGGTGTGGGCCACGCTGTCGGTTCCTGGTCTGACCAGCGTCAAACTCCCTGAAGACGTCCGCCTGGTCTTGATCTTCGCCGATGCCGATCCTCCAGACGATCACGGCCGCCATCCCGGACAAGACGCCGCCTGGCGTGCGGCACGGCGCTTCGAGAAGGAAGGGCGCACCGTCACCACGATCCTGCCGCCGATCGGAAAGGACTGGAACGACCTGCTGGTCGACGGCACACTCGGCTCCCTGCGCGCCGGCCAGGTGCGGTGATGGCATCCGATGCCACCGATAGTGTGCCAAACGGCCTTGATGACCTGCCCGACTGCTTTCGGCCTTTCGTTGCAACCGATCAGCCTTTTCCTCCGCAGCCGTCCGGCCCGCAATCCGATGGCCGCCCGGAGATCTCGCTGGCTGGCACCCTCGATCAGCAGGAGCGAGCGGTTCTGGCGACGCTCATCGTCAACAACGATCCACCGCACGTCTACAAGCGCAGTCGCCAGCTCGTGCGCACCGTCGTCGACGGCGGCCAGGTCATGCTCGAGGCCTTCAATCCGGCGTCTTTGCGGGGCCACTTGCAGCGGAGGTACGCGATGACCAAGCCGCACTTCGACCAGAAGACCAAGGAGTGGAGCGACAAACCGGCCGACATGCCGATCCCCCTGGCCGAGTGCATCTTGGGCCGCGAGGAATGGCCGCTCCCCGAGATCCAATCGGTCATCCGATCGCCGGTGCTGTCACCCTCGGGTCAGATCGTGCTGACTGAGGGGTACCACTCGGATCTCAAAGCCTTCTTGGCCTTGGGTTCCCTCAGGCTTCCAGAGATACCAGCGCGTCCATCTGCCGCCGATCTCGCGCATGCCCGATCGCTCATCTTCGACGACCTGATGGTCAACTTCCCTTTCATCGATGACGCGAGTAGAGCCCACGCGGTAGGCTTCGGCCTCTTGCCCATCATGCGCCCGATCATCGCCGGAAACACGCCACTGCACGTCTTCATCGCCCCGGACCACGGCATCGGGAAGACCTTCCTGGCTCAGATGCTCCTGCTGGCCGGGACGGGGCAGGAGATGGAACCGATGACCATGCCGGAGTCGGAGGACGAATGGCGCAAGCAGATCACCAGCACCCTCTTGAAGTCGCCGACGGCGATCATCATCGACAACGTCGGCAAGCGCCTCAATTCGTCGGCCCTGGCCTCGGTGTTGACCTCGGGCACCTGGAGCTGCCGCATCCTGGGGCAGTCCAAGGACGTCTCGCTTGCCGTCAGGTGCGCCTGGGCCATGTCGGCGAGCAACCCGGATCTCTCACCGGAGCTGGCCCGCCGCAGCATCGAGATCCACCTGGACGCCAAGATGGAGCGTCCCTGGACCAGGCAAAACTTCAAACATAGCCCGCTCGACGGCTGGGTGCGCGAGAACCAAGCGCAGTTGATCTGGTCCTTCCTGGTGCTCGTCCAGAACTGGCTTGCCGAAGGTCAGCCGCAGTGGACAGGCAAGGGCATCGGCTCCTACTTCGACTGGTGCGCCAAGATCGGCGGCGTCCTCGAGGCGGCTGGAATCGCCGGGTTCCTCACGAATCTGGATGCCGCCTACGAGCGCATGGACCACGAGAGCGCCGAGTGGCGCGCCTTTGTCGCGGCTTGGTGGGAGCGCCATGGGGGAACCGAGGTATCGGCTGCCGAGCTATGGGAGCTGGCCGACAAAATGAACCTCGTATCCGCCGCGCTCGGCAGCGGCAACGAGAAGAGCCAGAAGATCCGGCTCGCGAAGGCGGTGCTCAGCAAGGAGGGGCGCGTCTACGGCGGCTATCGGATTGTTCGAAGCCGCGATCGCCATACCAAGATCAATCTCTTTCGGCTGGACCGGCAGCCACAGCCAGCAGTCGCGAATCTCGTGCCGATGCCAGCGACCATCGTTGGCTCCGGGGGCCTGCAGGAGGAGGTATCAAGTGTCGTGTTCTGAGTTCCGTCAGCAGGGTTACCGTAAGGGCGTCGGGGAAGCTCCGAGTCGCCACGCCTGGCTGGCAATATCGCGGGTAGTGAAACCAACCCCCCGCAAACTACCCGCCGCCAGGAACAAGTGGACATGCACCTTGCGGGTAGTTGCGGGTAGTGCGGGTAGTCCTACATGGCCTCCATGTAAAAGCCCTCAAGAGAATGGATCGTCTCAGATTCTCCCGAGGGTCTTCTCACATGGGGACCTTGGGACAACTACCCGCACTACCCGCAACCCCCCGCAGGCAAGGCGTAGAAAGGGTTTGAATATGCGGGTAGTTTGCGGGGGGTTGGTTCTACTACCCGCGGCCAAGTGGCTGCAGGTGCAGCCATGACTGCCGCCGAGATGATACATACCCTGGCCGCTGAGGGCTACCGCCTCTCCCTGCAGGACGACGGCCAGAGCATCAAGATCGACGCAGCACCTGGCCAGACCGTTTCGCCCGACCTGGTCGAGCGCTTGCGAACCTGGAAGCCCCAGCTGATCGCCTTCCTGAAGGATCAACCGAGCGCGTTGTCGGAGGCCGAGCGAGATGCGACCTTTACCCTCCTGCGAAACCTGGCCTTGAAGGGCTTCCTGCTCCGCCTCGACGATCACGAATCGGATCAAGTCGAGATCGATTCGGACCGCGAGGTGCCGCCTGAGCTGCTCGAGCGCCTCAAGGAACGAAAGCCAGCGATCCTGGCGGTGCTCAAAGCGCAGGTTCGCGCAGCCGAGCTCTTGAAAGGTCGGGACGACATTGCCACTTGCACCCGGTCGGTCTGCATCGAGACCCTCTGGGGGCGGGTGTGGATCGGCCCGCAGCGTACCGGGGCCGCCAGGGTCGAGGTCACGTGGGCCGAGATCCACGAGGATCCTTGGTGCTCCGTCGAGCGCTGCCACCAGCTTGCCGCGGCCATCGATCTCTTCGATGGCAAGCTCATCGTCGACCAGCAGGTCGAGCAGCACGTCGAGCAGCAGGTCGAGCAGCAGGTCGAGAACGACGCCGCGAAGAACGCCGAGAACAGCGAGGCCAAGTCATGAACATGGAAACCGGGGCAATGGCCATCACCTGCTGGCATTGCGAGCCCGATCGCAAGGTACGCCGTGAGCTTGATCCCGATGATCGATGCGATCGCTGCTTCGGGAAGTACACGCCCTCTCGGGTAAAGGCGCTGCTGGCCTTACGGCGCCGCTTTCAAGATCATGGGATCCAGGGTCAGGACGACGGCGCGCTTGCCGCCGAAGTGGCGCACGTAAACGAGATTCTCCTTGCTCTCGGGCGCTCGGGCAAGATCAAGGAGCCGGCGCTTTCGGCCCTGGTCAATCACGTAATGCTCGGCCAGTACCAGAGTGACGTGGCCGCGGCCTGTGGTGTCGCCCGGGAGACCATCCGGGATGCTACGAAACGGGGGCTCGAGATCCTCTGCGACGCCCTCAATCGATAATCCAACCAGGAGGGCGGGAAAGGCTTGACGATTTTCGCCCGCTTGACAGATAATTTCGTACAAGGGAACAAAGGTTTCCCGGATCGGCTGGCCTTCGCGGGCCGGCCGTCGCGTTTTTGGGGTGGAGGCCAAGGGCGAGATGGGCAAAGCGCAGCGAACACCCGAGACCGAGCACTTCCTGTGCACGGGCAAGATTTCTCTGCTGTACCCAGCCATCGAGGGCGAGCCATCCAGGATTCCAGGTTGCCGTGTCATCGACCTGCATCCATCTCCCGCCGGCCGGGCCGACGTATCCGCCAAGCGTGCGGCTGTCCTCGGTCGGCCGGTGGTTCGCAACGAGATCGAGATCGTTGAAGGGGTCGTCGAGGAAGAAATCACCCGTGATGAATCCGGGCAAGCCGGATTCGGCCAGCGGGCGCTCTGGCTAATCGACGGCGTGGCCTACGTCGGGCCGGAAGGCGTCGGGCGCCGGGCATTTCCCGATGAAATGGAGCGCGAAGAGCGCAGGCGTGCCGGAATGATTGTCGGCGACACGCCGCAGAGCATCGTCCGGATTCCGGTCGCAGCCCAGTAGAGCGACGGCCAAACCATGGCCCGCCGGCGCAGCACGAACGTGTCTGCCGAGGTTCTTCGATGTCCAAGTCCCAGCGCGCCCTGATGCAGCGCGATACGGCGAGCTCACCGGTACCACTGGAAGCCGCCGCCATCTGGGTGCCGATTGGCGAGCTGTCGCAATGGGAATCAAACCCACGCAAGAACGACGCGGCGGTCGACAAGGTCGCCGACAGTATCAAGCGATTCGGGTTCGGCGCACCGTTGCTGGCCCGGCCAAACGGCGAGCTGATCGCCGGCCACACCCGCCTCAAGGCCGCTCTCAAGCTCGGCCTCGACCGCGTACCGGTCCGGTACCTGGACCTCGATCCGGCCGATGCCCGTTTGCTGGCGTTGGCCGACAACAAGCTGGCTGAATTCGCAGAGTGGGACGAGGCCTTGCTGGCCGAGATCCTGCGCGAGCTAGATCCCGCGGAAGCGGCGATCGCAGGTTTCGATGCCAAGGAGATCGCCGATCTCCTGGCCGGGATCGCCAGTCCCGAGGAGTTCCATGGCGATCCAGACGATGCGCCGGAGCTGCCAGCCGAGCCTGGCGCCAGGACCGGCGAGCTCTGGATCCTCGGCCGCCACCGCCTACTGTGCGGCGACAGCACGAACCCCGACGACGTGGCACGCGCCATGGGCGGCGAGGTCGCAGATATGGTCTTCACCGATCCGCCGTACAACGTCGATTACGTTGGCAAGACCAAGGACGCCCTGCGCATCCAGAACGACTCGATGGATGACGCCGCGTTCCATGCGTTCTTGCTCGCCGCGTACCGGAACCTCCTGGCTCACACGCTGGTGGGAGGTGCGATCTACGTCTGCCACAGCGATTCGGCGGGGCTGATCTTTCGCCAGGCCCTGGTCGACGCCGGCTGGCTGCACAAGCAGTGCATCATCTGGGTCAAGCAGAGCATCGTCATGGGCCGCCAGGACTACCACTGGCAGCACGAGCCGATCTTGTATGGCTGGGCCCCGGGTGGGCCGCATCAGTGGCATGGCGATCGCAAGCAGAGCACGGTGTGGAACGTCGACCGGCCGAGCCGGAGCGAAGAGCACCCGACGATGAAACCGGTCGAACTCGTCGAGCGGGCCATGGCGAACTCGGCGCCTCGTGCCGGCAAGGTGCTCGACACCTTCGGGGGATCGGGCTCGACGCTCATCGCCTGTGAGAAGACGGGGCGATCGGCCTTCCTGCTCGAGATCGATCCCCGCTACTGCCAGGTGATCATCGATCGCTGGGAGAAGTTCACCGGCAAGAAGGCAGAGCTGGTCAGCGATCAGGCCTCGATGGCAGATCAAGCCTCGATCGCGAGCGCCTGACGTACGAGGCGCTCGACCAGGACCGAACGGCTGGCGCCGGTCTCAGCGGCCCGCCGTTCGATCTCGGCGAGCAGGTCCTCGGGCAACCGGATCGAGATCGGCTGACCCTTGGCTGCGGCGCCGGCAGGCTTGCGGCCGGCACCCGGGCGGAATCCCCCGCGTGGCATCGGTCAGTTTTCCTTGGCCGCGGCAAAGCCCGCCTGATAGGCGGCCTCGAGTGCGGCGACGACGCTCCAGACGGCAACTTCGTGGAAGTCGAGGCTGTCGGACTTGCGGGTCTCGAGCGTCTCGATGCGCAGGTGCTGCCGGGCGATCGCTTCGAGCGTTTGGTTGGCGGTTCTGTTCGTGGCCATGTCCATCGTTCCTTTGACCTACAGGCCCCAATCGGACGCGGCGCGGTCGAAGCCGACCCACGTCCCGGTCTTGCCCATCCCTCGGTTCGCGAGCTCTTCGCGGGCAAGCTGCACCGCGTCGATCTTGCCCGTGGCGATCGCCACCAGCAGCTCGTTGTGCGTCATCTGGAACACGAACAGCGGGTTGAGATCGTCGGGCAGCGTCCCGTCCATTGCGGCGGCATTGAGGGCCGCGACCTCTGCCTTGCGATCGATCTTCTTGTTCGCTGTCATCTACCTGCCCTCCGCCTGGTTGAGCAGCCCCATCGCCTTTGCGAACGCTTCAGCCCCCAGGGCCCCGGTGACCAGCTTCTCGGCTTCTTTGGCCTCGTTGAAGGCCTCGGCCGTCCGCGCCAGATCCTTGGCGGCCTGAATGAAGAAGGAGTCCGGGGCGCCGGCCAGATGGCGGGCCATCCGGTCCTTGGCCTCCTCGAAGCTTTGCTGGGCGGTCATCGTCCGGCTCTGGAGCTGCATCGCCAGGCCCACCAGGTTCATCGTCGGGACCGAGGTCGTCTCGTTCATTCCCGGCTCGTTCATTCCCGTCTCCTTGTAGCTCATGCTTGGGCGCCGTCGAAGGTGAAGAAAGCCTGGCCTTTGGCCTCGGCCTCCTCGCGGCTCGCCGCCCGGAAGCTGCCGGTGGCCGCAAAGCCCACGTTGGCCCGGAAGTGCCGGTTGAAGTGGGCCTGGGCGTCGGCCTCGGTCTCGAACCGGCCGAAGCAGAACTGCTGGCCCGTCCGGGTGTTAGTTGCGAAGAACTCCTTGCGGTCCATCTTGTTCCGTCCCTTTCCCGGGCTCGTGGCCCGCTCTTGATGTTCTGACAGTAGCTCTGGCAGATCAACGAATCAAATACAGATTCATAGATGCTCGAGAGAACTGCCTTAAGTCCTTGTATCTCCAGTGTCTGCGCCGGATGAGGATAGCCATGAAGCGGCAAGTTGACCAGGAGGCCGCCGCTGTCTGGGTGCCCATCGCCGACATCCACCCGTGGGACCGTAACCCGCGCCTGAACGAGCCCGCCGTGGCCAAGGTGGCCGACAGCATCAAGCGCTTCGGTTTCGGTTCGCCCATCCTGGCCCGGCCGAACGGCGAGCTCATCGCCGGACACACCCGGCTCAAGGCCGCCCTCAAGCTCGGCCTCGACCGCGTGCCGGTTCGGTACCTCGATCTCGATCCCGCAGACGCACGCCTGCTGGCCCTGGCGGACAACAAGCTCGGCGAGATCGCTGAATGGGACGAGACGCTGCTGGCCGAGATCCTCAAGGACGTCGATCCGGTTGACGCCTCGCTGGCCGGGTTCGGGGCCAAGGAGATCGCCGATCTGCTCGAGCAGCTCTCCGATCCCGAGGAATCGCCAACCGACGACGAGGTGCCGGACCCACCGGCAGAGCCGATCACCAAGCCCGGAGATCTGTGGCAGCTCGGCCCTCACCGCCTCTTGTGTGGAGATGCTGCCAACCCAGCGGATGCTGCACGCTTGATCGCCGGCGACCAGGTCCGGTTGCTGCTCACGAGCCCGCCGTACGGCGTGGGCCTGGCCTACGACGCCTACGAGGACTCGATCGCCAACCTGCGCCAGCTGCTACCGGCTGTGGCCGATCTCTGGTGGGGGATCGCCGAGCCCGGGGCGTTCTTCGTCGTGAACTTCGGCGACATCGTGGTCGGCCGCGAGGCCGCCGGCGTGGACGAGGTCTGCGAGTACCCGACGGCCATCGAGTACTGGCCAGCCTTCCGGAATGCCGGCTGGCTCCTGCATACCCGCCGGATCTGGGCCAAGCCGCATGCCCGGGTGGCCGCCCCCTGGACGGCGAGCTCAAATCGCGCCGCCACGGACTTCGAGCACCTGTGGACCTGGTGGAAGCCTGGCAAGGCCCTCAACGACCGGCGGGAGCCGTCGTACCTGGGCGTGTGGGACACGAGCCGCGGCGAGGGCGTCGAGATCGGCAAGGACGAGCACCCGGCCGGGTTCCCGCTGGTGCTGCCCACCTGGATCCTGCGAATCTACTCGAACGCGGGCGAAGTCGTGGTGGACATGTTCGGCGGCACCGGCACCACCCTCATCGCGGCCGAGCGCGAGCGGCGCCAGGCCCGGCTGATGGAGCTCTCGCCGGCCTATTGCGACGTGATCGTTGCCAGGTGGGAAAAGGCGACCGGGAAAAAGGCGGTCATCCGCCCACGACCTTGAGGTGGCCGCGACTGCGACTCTTGGGCGCATCCTTGATTCGGAGCTCGACATCTTTGCCCAAGGCGGTCAGATGCTTCATCAGCCTTTCGGTCGAGAAGGGCCAAAGTTTCCCGCCCACGATCATCGAGACGTTCGGCTGTGACTCGCCAAGAAGCTCGGCCGCTTGTGCTTGCGTCAAGCCCTTCTTTTGGATTGTCTGGCGGATCGAAATGGCCAAGTCCGCCTTGAGGGCTTCCTCTGCAGCGTTAGCCAGCCCAAGGTCGGCAAAGACGTTATCGCTGCCACGGGTGACCTTCGCATCCGAATTGCTCATGCCCCTTTATCCTTTCCCGCCGTAATTCGCCAGGTAGTGGATCTCGGCTTGGTGAAGCCGGGATCGGATAAGCTCGAGGTCGTGTTTGGGCGTTGCGATGCCCTTCGTGGACCTCTTCTGGAACACGTGGAGCACGTAGACGGCACTCTCGAACCTGACGGTATAGACCGCCCGGTAGGCGTTTCCGTCGAACCGCTCGACGATCTCCAGCACGGACGCCCCACCAAAACCCACCAGTGGCTTGGCGTCGTCATGCTTCTCGCCGCGCTGGGCGAAGTGCAGTGCATAGCCTATGTCCCGCTTGACCTCGTCCGGCATGGCTGCGAGATCCTCGAGCGAGGAGCCCATCCATTCGATCGCCTTTCTGCCGGCCACGACGTATTATATCACTACTAATATAGGGCGTTCAATACTGCACCGTGCTGGAGATGAAGGGAGGTCTGGATACCGTGGCGTCGTCGTCCACCGGCCGCCCCTCCAAGCTCACGCCCGAGGTGCAGGATCGTATCTGTCAGCTGCTCAAGGCCGGGAACACGTTTCGCACTGCCTGCGAGGTCGCGGGCATCGGCGAAAGCACAGGAAGGGAATGGCGTGCCCGCGGAGAAGAGCGTCATGCCGCTCGCGCTGGCGACGATGACTATGCATCGTTTGCAGCGGCCGTCCAAAGGGCCGAGGAAGAGGCCGTGGCCCGCAATGTGGCCCTCATTCAGAAGGCCGCGACCAACGGCACC
The DNA here is from genome assembly GCA_021781555.1 of bacterium. Classification (GTDB taxonomy): domain Bacteria; phylum Cyanobacteriota; class Sericytochromatia; order S15B-MN24; family VGJW01; genus JAJXWQ01. Next base: position 4,163 of record JAJXWQ010000080.1, on the reverse strand, counting down.
TGGACCGCTGCCGCCTGGTGGCTGGAGCGGAAGTTCCCAGCCGAGTGGGGCAAGGTTGATCGCCACGAGCACACCGGCCGTGGCGGTGGACCAATCCAGGTGCAGGCCGCCATCGACACCGAGAAGATCAAGGCCCGGATCGTCGAGCTCGCCCGCGAACTCGGATACGCCCAGCCGCCGGGCCTTGCCTCGGGCGACGAGATCGAGGTCGAAGCTGAAGACATCGAGGAGGGCTAAGACCAGCCTGCCATGCGGTGTTCCTAAAGCCGTAATGAGGTAAAGAAGCGGGTTAACACGATTCTTGTCCACACACTGACCGGTGAAGCGACGGAAAGCCTCTGACTGGTGGTATCACAGCCACACGGAGGGTCGAAAAGATGGGCAAGACGCGGGTTATCGGTTACGTCAGGGTCAGCACGCAAGAGCAGGCCACGGAAGGCTATTCCCTGGCCGCCCAGGAAGCCAAGCTTCGGGCCTATGCGGAGCTCTACGACCTGGACTTGGTTGCCATCGAGACCGATGCTGGCCAGAGCGGCAAGACCATGGATCGCCCGGGCCTCGAGCGCGCCCTCGAAGCGCTACGCGCCGGCAGCGCTGATTCGCTCCTGGTGGCCAAGCTGGATCGACTGACGCGCTCGGTGGCCGACATGGCCAAGCTCATCGACGAGTTCTTCGGGGACAAGGCGCCCTGCAAGGCCACCTTGTTCTCGGTGGCCGATCAGATCGACACCCGGACCGCCGGCGGCCGCCTGGTCCTGAATGTCCTGGTAAGCGTGGCGCAATGGGAGCGCGAGACGATCGCAGAACGGACCAAGACGGCTCTCGAGCAGAAAAAGGCGATGGGCGAGTACGCCGGCGGCACCCGGCCCTTCGGATTCGAGCTCGACGGGACGCGCCTGGTGGCCATCCCGAGCGAGCAGGACGCCATCACGCTCATCCTCGATCTGCGCGAGCAGGGTCGTACGCTGCGCGAGATCGCCACCGAGCTGACCGAGCGCGGCATCGAGACCAAGCGTGGCGGCCGCTGGCATATCCAGACGGTCAAGAACATCATCAGGCGCTCCGACCGCCCAATCTCCTTAATTTCTGATTAACCCAAAGTGGTGATTCGGGACCTTGCTTTGGAAGCCTTCCACGCGGTATCGTCGGAATGGATTTTTCGGCCAGTGACAAGAGCCCTCGGGCTCTGCCAGATGAAAGTCTGGGTAGCTGGCCTATCCTTTTGCGACAACCCTGCTGACGCGCCAGGCATCGAACTCGCTCCGGATTTTGGGCTGGATCACGGCATAGGAGCGGTTGTCGTTCCGCTCCCACTTGCGCTGGATGGCCCAGGAGCAATAGTCCGCAGCTTGGAGGCAAGGCTCGGAAGCCGCAGACCAATAGGCGGTACTATAGCCGACGGTGGCGCACTGCCTGACGACGTCGTTGAAGGCCGCCTGAAAGACCTTCTTCTTGCCTTTGGTGCCGAGCGAGGCGGTAACGACCAGGAGCTCATCCCCGGCCGCTGACCGGGTCAAAACGTGCTGAAAATGTAGATAGCAGGCTAGCTTGTAGAAATACTCATCGTTCTGGCGGACCCTCGCATAGGCCTTTGCCTTCTCGAAGATTGTGCAATCGACGTGGAAGTCCAGCCCCTCGAGCACCGCGAAGACCTCGTTGCGAACGTGCTGCTTGTCCTCGGTCGCATGGAAGTGATCGCCCAGGTTCTGGACACTTCTGATGGCCATATCCCGGCGCAGCTCCAGCAGGCGGTCCCCAACCTCGCACGTTTCCGCCGACACAGTCGTGAGTATGAAGAACCGCGAGGCGCCCTGGCCGCTACTGAGGTCAAGGTCTCCAGACTCGTCTGTGAACAGGTACTTGCGCGGCATTTCGAGTGAGCTCAAGACGGGAAGTCGCCATCCAACCCATTATAGCGGCCGCTCGGGCCAACGGAGGAGCGTAGTGGCCCGATTATCCGCCAAGGAGCGCGCCGCCCGGGAGGCCGAAATCGACTCCCTGCTGGCTACCTTGGCCGCACACAGCCTGCGCGAGTACATCCAGCAAGCCTGGGCCATCATCGAGCCCGGCACGGCGTTCACGCCCGGCTGGCACATCGACGCGATCGCCGCCCACCTCGAGGCGGTGTCCCGTGGCGAGATCCGCAAGCTGCTCATCAACATGCCGCCGCGCCACATGAAGAGCCTGGCGGTGTCGGTCTTCTGGCCAACCTGGGAGTGGATCCGTCGGCCCGAGCTCGGCTGGCTGTTCGCCAGCTACGCCATGTCCTTGGCCGTGCGCGATTCGGTGAAGTGCCGCCGCATTATCGAGAGCACCTGGTACCAGCGGCGCTGGGGCGAGGCGTATCAGCTGACCGGCGACCAGAACGTCAAGAGCCGCTACGACAACACCAAGATGGGCTACCGGATCTCGCTGTCGGTTGACAGCGCGGTCACCGGAGAAGGCGGCGATCGGCTGGTAGTCGACGATCCGCACAACGTCCGCGAGGCCGAATCCGATGCCGTGCGGAACGCCACCCTCGCCTGGTGGAAGGAGTCCTGGTCCACGCGCATCAACGATCCCCGCAGCGCCACCAAGGTTGTGGTGATGCAGCGGGTCCACGAGGAGGATCTCTCCGGCTACCTGCTGGCAGAAGAGGGCGACTGGGAGCACCTATGCCTGCCGGCCGAGTACGAGCCCAAGGCCCAGATCCTTGTCTCGAAAATCGGCTGGCAGGACCCCCGCACCGAGCCGGGCGATCTGTTGTGGCCCGAGCGCTTCGGGCCCAAGGAGCTCGCCGATCTCAAGAAGACCCTCGGCAGCTATGGTGCCGCCGGCCAGCTGCAGCAGCGGCCAAGTCCCGCGGGCGGCGGCATGCTCAAGCGCTTCTGGTGGCGCTACTGGTGCCATCCGGGCCAAGACTTGCCGCCGGTAGCCGTCCGGCTGCCCGACGGTGGCATTGCCTCGATCAAGGCCATTCCGTTGCCGACGACGTTCGACGAGACGGTCCAGTCCTGGGATGCGACCTTCAAGGACACGAAGGCCTCGGATTACGTCGTGGGCCAAGTCTGGGCCCGCAAGGGCGCCGACAAGTTTGCCCTGGACCAAGTGCGCGCCCGGATGGATTTCCCGGCCACCGTGGCGGCCGTGCGGACCATGTCGGCGGCCTGGCCGACGGCAAGGCTCAAGCTCGTGGAAGACAAGGCCAACGGCCCCGCCGTGATCGCCACGCTCAAACATGAGATCCCGGGCATCGTCCCGGTCTCGCCGCAAGGCAGCAAGGAGGCGCGGGCGGCGGCGGTGAGCCCCGACATCGAGGCGGGCAACGTTTACCTGCCGCATCCGGCGATCGCGCCCTGGGTGGACGGCTTCATCGACGAGTGCGCGGCGTTTCCGGCCTCGGCCCACGATGACATGGTGGATGGAATGACCCAGGCGCTCTTGCGGTTCGGTCCGGCCGGCGGCCGGAGCGCCTGGGAAATCCTGGACGCGCTGGGTCGTATGTAACGGTCAGCCAAACGTAACAACCAGCAAGGGGGGCTCATGGCACGACGTGGCGCCAGGACGGCCCCGCGCATCGAAACAGCTTCAGTCCCCTCGGTCTCGGTCCTGCCCAGGGTCCTCGACGCCGCCGCCCACCAGGACGGCTGGGTCAACATGTACACCGGCCTCAACGTCCGAGGCCTCGACAAGCGCGCTAGCACGGACTTCCAGCCGGCGCGCCGATGGACGCGCATCGAGCTCGAGGAGCGGTACAAAGGCGATGCGATGGCCGCCAAGGTCGTCGACGTCCTGCCCGAGGACATGTGCCGGGAATGGATCGACATCACGATCGACGGCGACCCGCAGACCGCTCAGCTCGTCGGACAACAGCTGCGGAAGATGAAGGCCCAGGAGAACCTCGAGTGGGCCCTCAAGATGAGCCGCCTGCACGGCGGCTCCGCGGCCATCCTCGGGATCGACGACGGCCGGCCTCTCAACACCCCGCTGCGCGAGGACAGCATCAAGCGGCTCAGCTTCATCAACGTCCTCGATCGCTGGCAGTTCTTTACGCAACCGGTCTGGTACCGCGATCCGACCGAGCCCAAGTACGGTCAGGTCGAGCTCTACCGCCTGCTGCCCATCTTCGGCGTTGAAGCGCTGATGCAGGAGATCCACGAGACCCGGATGATCGTCTTCCAGGG
>JAJXWQ010000079.1 GCA_021781555.1 bacterium | reverse complement strand
TACACGAGGTTGTCCCACACCGGGATGCCAGGATCGTCCGAGCCGGCCATGTAGATGCCATGCGGGCCACCGCAGATGGAGGTGTCGTGCTGGAAGAAGGTGGCTCCGTTGAGCAGCTCGAAAGACGGGCTGACGTTGACGGCGGTGACGAAGTTGCCCTGGGGGTCGAATTGCAGGTAGCACTTGGCGGCGCCGCCATCGTTGTCGAAGACCCAGTAGCGATCGCCGAGCCAGGTGTTGTAGTGGCTGTGGCCGTCGGGAGAAGTGGTCCCGATGGGGAGCGTGCCGATGCTCTGTGTGAGCGAGCCGGGGCCGCCGTCGGCATTCAGGGACAGGGCGGCGATGTTGGAGCCTCCGCCGCCGCCGAGGATGTAGAGGTTGGTGCCGCTCCAGACGGGGACGATCTCGTTGCCGGAATTGCTTGTCAAGGTCGGTCCGGCGACCCAGCTCCCGTACTGGACCTGTCCGGCCAGGGCGGTCCAGGTGTGGGTGGCGGCCTGCTGGGCGGCGTTGTAGAGGGTGATCTGGACGGGGCTGCCGCCGGGTTGCCCTACGACCTGCCAAGGCACCGTGAAGCGCACCTGGTTATCGCGCCAGTAGCGGATCTGGGCGGAATAAGCATTGCCGGCAGTGTCGGTCACCGTCACCGTGCCCTGGGTGTTGCCGAAGAGGATGCCGTTCAAGAGGACATCCTGTTCGGCAACGCCCTTGGTAGGAAAGACGCTGTTGATGGTCGGGATGCCGGTATCGCTGACCGACAGGAAGAAGTTGTTGCTGGTCCCGACGCTGTTCGAGACGTGAACCAGGCCGCTGATGGCGTTCTGGGGAATGGTGACGGCCAGGGATGCCGAGTCGCCGGTGTTGGCGGCCACCATGGCCGTTCCCCCACCCGCGACCTCGAAGGTCACGTTGTTGCCACCAGCTGGAGTCACGAAATTGCTGCCGAGGATGGTGATGGTGTTGCCCAGCGAGACCGGATCGGGGGTGATCGTCGAGATCGTGACGATGGCGCCGTTGGTGATGGCGAAGGGCGCGTTGCCGCTCATGCCCCGCGAGGTGACGACCCAGACGTCACCCGAGATCGAGCCGTTGGGGACCTGGGCGTAGATCTCCGTGGGAGTCATGGCCAGGATGGTCGCCGGATCTCCGCCCCCGCCGACCGCGGTGAAATCGACCGTGGTGGCTCCCGAGACGAAACCGGTGCCGTTCAGCACCACGACCTGGCCAGCGGCCCCTTCGACCGGCGAGATGGTGAACAGGGTGGGAGTGACGGCGTCCACCTGCTCGACCGGATCGAGGGAAGCGAGGATGTAATTCTTGACGTCCGTTGCGAGCTGGTTGATCTCGGCTGCGCTGTGCCCGCCGACGCCGTTCGTCTGCGCGGTGGAGGTCAGCTGCGGCGGGGAGATCGCAGGGTCGACGGTGCTGATCACGTCCGATGCCGGGATGTTGCCAAGTCCGACCTCGAGCGCGAGGGCGGTCGTGAGCTGGTCGAGGGAGATCTGCCCGCCAGACGCTGCGTTGGTGATCGATTTCCAGTAGGTCCCCGTCCACTGGATGATCGTGCGGAGGCGGGTGGCCTGGTTGCCCGGCAGCTGAGCGCCGAGTCCCTTGATGCCCTCGATCACGTAATAGCCGCCGACCTGCGGAACATAGCCACCCGTGCTGATGGTGAAATCGCCGGAGTTGTCAGTCCAGCCGGTGCCGACCGTGATGCCGCTGCCAAGCTCCATCATCGCCACCGTGGCATTCTGGGTCTGCGCATTCGCATTGATCGCAGCCAGCTGGTAAGGTGCGTCGGGGGAACGAGGCCAGTCGACCAGGCCCCGGACACTGTAGCGGCCGGCAGCGGCGACGACCTGCTCGGCCTGCGCCAGCTGGCCGGCCCCGAGGGCTGCGCCGGTGCCGGTGGCGGCGGTCCGGTGGGCCGCCGTACAGCCGGTGCTCAGCACGAGTGCGGCCGCCACCGTCACGCGGGCGAGACGGCGCATCCAGGGAAAGGCGTAAGACGGGCTCATGCTGGGCTCCTTCGGTCAGGAGATAGGAACGGCATAGACGGCGTTCGTCGGTACGGTTGGACACCCGGACCAGTTGATATTGCCGAGCAGGTAGAGGTAGCCGCCGATCACGACGTGTCCCATCTGGTTCAAGCAGCCGATGTAGGAGCTGATCGAGGTCATTGTGGGCCAGACGCCGGTGTAGTCCTGGGGATAAGAGCCCGACAGCAAGGGATCGGAATAAACCGTGGCGCTGTCTCCAAGTCCGGCGTAGAGGGTGTTCCCCACGGGCTCGATGAAGGCGATGTGTCCACCGGTGGGGCTGACTCCCCAGTACTTCATTCCGGTCGGGGTTCCGTCCGGCTCGAGCGGGCTCGAAACCTGGACCGAGCCCCAGATGGTGCCGCAGCACCCGCCCATCAGCCAGAGGTTGTTGCCCAGGACCAGCTGGGCTGCGTCCTGGAACGCGTTCCCGCCCCCGAGGGGGATCGATTGCCAGGGGCCGATGCTATCCACCTGGGGATTGAAGATCTCGTAGATCTCGTTGAGAGCCGCAGCGGATGTGGACTCGTCGGCTCCTGCCATGTAGCAGCCCTTCGGGCCGCAGGTGATCGCCGTGTCGTGCTGGAAGAATGGCTGGCCGTCGAGCAGTGCGAAGGCCGGTCCGATGATGTTGGTGCTGACGTAGTTGCCGTTCTGATCGAACTGCAGGTAGGCCTTGGACGTGGTGCCATTGTTGTCGAAGGCCCAGAACCGGTCGCCCTGCCAGGTTCCGAAGTTCTGGTGGAAATCCGGCCCCCCGATCGTGATGGGCATCTGAGCGACGTTGGCCGTGACCGCACCCGGGCTGCCATCGGCGTTGAGCGCGAGCTGGGAGATCTCGCTACTGCCCCCGCCGCCGACGATGTAGAGGTTGCGGTCGCTCCAGGCGCCGAGCATGTCGGTCCCCGTCTGGTTGGGGAGCTGGGTCACGAGCTGGGTCCCCGCCCAGTTGAGGGTGCCCGTGAGCACGGTCCAGGGGGTCGTGGCCGTGAGGTTGGAGCTGTTGGTGATCGCGATGGTCGCGGCGCCCGGCTGGACCTGCCACGGCACCGTCACGCGGACCATGTTGTCTCGCCACTGGCGGATGATGGCCCCGAAGGTCTTGCCGGTGACGTCGGTGAAGGTGACGGTGCCCTGGGTCCGGCCGAACAGCGTGCCTTCCAGGTACACGTCCTGGTTGTCCGTGCCCTCGTTGGGGAAGGCGTCGTTGACCACCGGGGTTCCGGTCAGGGAGATGCTGAGCCAGACGTTGGAGCTGGCGCCAAAGGCATTGGAGACCTGCACCGCGCCGCTGACGGCATCTTGCGGAATCACCACGCCCAGGCTGTGGGTGTCGCCACTCTGGACCGTCCCCTGGACCCGTCCGCCGGAGCATCCCGCGCCGGACACGCAGGCGAAGGTGACGGTGTTATTGCCGGCCGGGAGCACGAAGCCCTGCCCGCCGATCGACAGGACCGAGCCCACCGAGGTGGGATTGGGGGCGAACATGTTGATCGCGACCGTCGAGCTGTTGGGGATGGTGAAGGTCGGCCCGGTGGCGCTGCCGATGAGCGTCGTGACCGTGATGGGGCCGCCGAGGGCCTGGGCTGGAACGGTGGTGAAGATCGTCGTGGGGGTGACGGCCACGATCGGGGCCGTCACCCCGTTGAACAGCACGGTGGTGGCTCCCGGAACCGAGACGAAGCCCGAGCCATTGATGGCCACCACGTCGCCCACGACGCCCGACATCGGCGAGACCGAGGTGATCTGCGGCGAGATCTGGCTGGTCTGGGAGACCGGGTCCAGGTTGTTGAGGATGTAGCCCGTGACGGCCCCCTCGAGATCGATCACCTCGGCGCCCGAGACGGTGGCGTTGATCGGTGACTTGAGGAGATCTGGCGGGCTCGAGTCGTCGGCTGCACCGAGGACGTCGGTGACCGAAGCGCGGGTCAATCCGACTTCCAGGGCCAGGGCCGTGGTCAGGTTGTTGATCGCGATGGTCCCCGAGCCGGCGACGGCATTGGTGCAGGAAACCCAGCCGCCATTCCACTCCACGATCGAGCGCAGGCGGAGCGTGCCGCTCCCGGGGCTCTGATTGTTGGCGCCCTTGACGGCCTCGAGCGTGTAGAAATCCGGGCTCGGAACGGGCGAGAATCCCGGAATGGTGAGGGTGAACGTGCCCGTGTTGTCAGAAAGGGTCGTGGCCACGGTCTCGCCCGTGATGTGATCGATGAGCGCGACCGTGGCCTGGCTGACGACGTTGGAGGCCAGGGCCTGGGTCTTGGGGCTAGAGGAAGGCGACTCGGGCCACTCGACCAGGCCCGACAAGGCGACCGCGCCGCTCTTGGCGAGCGCGGCCTGGCCTTGCTGGACGGCTGCCTTGTGGGCTCCACCGAGATTGAAGGGGAAGGCGGAGCAGCCCGCGACCACCGTCGTCACGACGGCGGCGAGGGCCACCTTGAGGGCATTTGCCATCTCTGCTCTTCCTCCGAGATCAGTCGATCGGTGCGTAGTAGACCACGTTGTTGCTGGCACGGGCGTAGCCGCCCATGACATACACGTAGCCACCTACCACCACGGCGTCATAGGCATCGGGCAACTGCAGGTTCTCCGGGGTCGTCTGCCAGGCCGAGCCGTTCAATTGCGGGTAGGTTCCGGAAATCAATGGGCTGAAGACGGCGATGTCGGTCGTTTCGTAGGGATTGAAGTTGTAGATGAAGGGTCCGATCGGAACCGTGTCGCCGCCAAAGTGGTAGCCGGGGGAGATCCCGTATCCGGGGCTCGGTCCGGTGAAGAAGAACGGGCTGCCGTCCGGCGAGTTGCCGGCCTGGACCGGGGTGCCATCCGCGTTGAGGGGGCAGACTTCCTGATGGCCTTCGCCGAAATAGGGATCGTCCACGCAGCCCGGACTGGTGCAGCTGCCGGTGTCCGCACCGGTCGGCCCGATGGAGGAGGTGCTGGCGTTGTCGTATCCGAAGCGCCAGAGGTTGTTCTGGAGGACGACGCAGCTGTTGTCCTGGGTGTCCAGGTAGTTGGACATGTTGGCATCGCCGGGGAGTGGCACGGACTGCCAGGGACCGATGGTGTCGTTGCCGGGATCGAGCAGGGCGTACACGAGGTTGTCCCACACCGGGATGCCAGGATCGTCCGAGCCGGCCATGTAGATGCCATGCGGGCCACCGCAGATGGAGGTGTCGTGCTGGAAGAAGGTGGCTCCGTTGAGCAGCTCGAAGGACGGGCTGACGTTGACGGCGGTGACGAAGTTGCCCTGGGGATCGAACTGGATGTAGCACTTGGCCGGGCCGCCGGAGTTGTCGAAGATCCAGTAGCGATCGCCGAGCCAGGTGTTGTAGTGGCTGTGAAGATCGGGGGAGCTCGTGGTGATGGGAAGCGAGCCGATGCTGGCGTTGAGAGTGCCGGGGCCGCCATCCGCATTGAGGGAGAGTTCGGCGATGTTGGAGCCTCCGCCGCCCCCGGCCATGTAAAGGTTGGTGCCGCTCCAGAAAGGCACGATCTCGATGCCAGCGTTATCAGGGAGGGTGGGCCCCGCGACCCAGCTGGAGTTCTGCACGATGCCGGCCAGTGCGGTCCAGGTGTGGGTGGCGGCCTGCTGGGCGGCGTTGTAGAGGGTGATGTTGACGGTGCTGCCCCCGGAGTTACCGATGATCTGCCACGGTACGGTGAAGCGCACCTGGTTGTCGCGCCAGTAGCGGATCTGGGCGGCATAGGCATTGCCCGAGGTATCGGTCACGGTGACCGTGCCCTGGGTGTTTCCGAAGAGGATGCCGTTCAAGATGACGTCCTGTTCGGCCACGCCCTTGGTGGGGAAGACGCTGTTGATGGTCGGGATGCCGGTATCGCTGACCGACAGGAAGAAGTTGTTGCTGGCGCCGACGCTGTTGGTGACGTGGACCAGTCCGCTGACGGCGTTCTGGGGGATGGTGACGGCCAGGGATGCCGAGTCGCCGCTGTTGGCGGGCAGCGTGGTGGTACCGCCGCCCGCGACCTGGAAGGTCACGGTGTTGGCGCTGGCGGGGTTGACGAAGTTGGTCCCGAGGATGGTGACGGTGTTGCCCAGGGAGACGGGGTTGGGTGTGATGGTCGAGATGGTGACGATGGCGCCGTTGGTGACGGCGAAGGGGACGTTACCGCTGGTGCCCCGGGAGGTGACGACCCAGACGTTGCCGGTGGTGGAGCCGCCGGGGATCTGTGCGTAGATCTGGTCGGGGGTGAGAGCCAGGATGGGGGCCGCGACGCCACCGCCGGCCGAGGCGCTGAAGTCGACGGTGGTATAGCCGGCGACGAAGCCGGTGCCGTTGAGGACGACGACCTGTCCGGCTGCGCCTTGCACGGGCGAGACGGTGAAGAGCGTGGGTGCGACGGTGTCGACCTGGGCGACGGGGTCGAGGGAATCGAGGATGTAGTTCTTGACGTCGGTGGCGAGCTGGTCGATCTCGGCGGCGCTGTGGCCATTGACGCCGCTGGTCTGGACGGTGCTGGTGAGCTGGGGCGGGGTGGTCGAGAGATCGACGGTTCCGATGACGGAGGCGGCCGAGATGTTGCCGAGTCCGACCTCGATGGCGAGGGCGGTGGTGAGCTGGTCGAGGGCGATCTGTCCGCCGGGCGCGCCATTGGTGATGGAGATCCAGGCCACGCCGGTCCACTGCATGAGGGTGCGCAGGCGGGTGGATTCGTTGCCCGGGAGCTGGGATCCGAGGCCCTTGTCGGCCTCGATGACGTAGAAGGCGTTGACCTGTGGCACGTAGGCGCCGGTATTGATGGTGAAGGCGCCGCTGGCGTCGGTCCAGCCGGATCCCACGGTGATGCCGCTGCCGAGTTCGATGAGGGCGACGGCGGCGTTCTGGGCCTGGGCGGCGGCGTTGACGGAGGCCAGCTTGTAGGCCTGGGGATAGGGGAGCTGCGGCCAGTCGACGATCCCTTTGACGCTGTAGCGTCCGGCGGCGGCGACGGCCTGTTCACCGGCTGCGAGCTTGCTGGCGCCGCCCGGGTAGCTGGCGGCAGCGCCGGTGGGGTGGCCCAGGGCCGAGCAGCTCGTGACGATCGCCACCAGACCGGCCGCCGCAGCCTTGGCAAGGCGGCGGATCCAGGAGGGCGAGCCCGAAGCTCTGACCAAATCTCGATCCCTTCTCTAGGGTCTGCTAGAACACGCTTGCCGTGGCGTTGATCGCCGGGATCAAGGTGAACGGCACGAGGTCACTGGTTCCATCAGGCGTGATGACGGCCACGTTTCCGGTCAAGGCGCCCGGTGGAACCTGTACGTAGGCAGAGTTGCCGTCGTTCGATACCGAGACCGCCGTCGTCGTGACGCACGGGGAGGAGCAGGTCAGGTGCGCCGAGTCGTACATATCGAAGGCGATGGAGGTACTGGCGACCGGTTGGCGGAAGTGCTGGCCGACGATCTCGATCTGGGCGCCCAGGGCGGCCTCGTTGGGAACCAGCTGGTAGATCAGCGGAATCGGCGACACGAACTGCTTGTAGTTGCCGCTGTTGTCGACGCCGATGGCAGCTACCGGATCGATGTTCTGGGTGATGCAGGTATCGACGAGGTCATGCACCGTGGTGAAGGCCGACATCGGGATGCTGCACGACGCCGGATCCAGGAAGTCGGTGTTGCTTCCCCCCACCACGGTCTGGATGAAGGACGCTTGCGGGCCCGTGGCGGGGCCGCCGGTCTGGCCCAGGCCCCAGATCACGCAGACGGCGGTCGTGCCGTCGTCGATTTCGAGCAGAGAGCCTTGGTAGACGCCACTCCAGATGATCGGAGCCGTCGGACCCTCGTACTGCATGAAGGTGCGGACCCTGGCGGCGTTGTGGTCGACGGTGTTGTCGAACAAGCCCTTGACGGCCTCGAGGATGTACACGCTGCCGCTTGCCAGGGTCGAGTCAGGCACGTTGAAAGCAAAGTTGCCGTTGGCGTCGGTCACCCCGGTGCCGATCGTCTGGCCGAGGGTCTCGGTGACGCCGTTGATAGAGGATGTGGCATTCGGGTCGATCACGGAGACCGTCGACATCGTCTCGATCTCGGTCCACTGGGCCAGCACGTGATACAGGCCGGGGCCGAGCGCGGCCGAGGTGAGCGATTCGGGCCAGCTGACCTGCCCGGTGATCGGAACCGATGCCACGCTGCTGGCGGCCGGGGCGCCCTTCGATGCGGAGCGCGGCAGGCCGATCCAGCTCTGACAGCCAAGTGTCAGGACCGCGGTCACCCCCACGGACAGCCGCCACCACCAGCTGGCCATTCCACTTCCCTCGTCTCGCGACGGCGTGAAAATCCGCCGCTCATCGGGCGTTCCACCGCTTCGGACCGGGCCCGGCCGCGGTGAACGCACACCTTCCCGTCCTGAGGATAGCTGCCTGCAACTGCTATGCAAATGCGGAGAAACTACGTACGAATCTTTGGAAAATATCGGTGGTTTTGCACTGGCATCGGCGGGCTCGGCCCGGGATGCGGGTTTCGACCTCGCCCCGAAACCTCGGGCCGTCGGGCCGAGGGGGCTAGATCGTTTTCAGCTTGAAATGGTCCCTCTGCGCGGTCGCTTCGCTGCGCAACCGGTCCCATTTTGACCCCTTTGCCATATCGACTCGACGGAAAATCGCTCTAGATCCGGCCGACCTGTCCGCGTTGCCGAACGCGGCGGCCAGCCGTCATCCTCAAGGGTGCTCCCGGTTTGCCGGGAGCGGGCCCGACGCGTCAAACGGGGCCCGGTTGCGCCGCGAAACGAGCGCGCCAAGGGCCCCGTCGAAACCCAGCTTTATCCCTGCGGGACGCGTTCAGCCCGGCGGTCGGCAGCCTGGCGCTTGCGCGCCACCAGGGCCGAGGCCTTGGCCGCGATGTGCTCGGCGGAAAGCTCGAACTTGACCATGAGCTCCCACGGGCCACCCGACTCGCCGAAGCGGTCCGTGACGCCGATCATGTCGAACAGGAAGGGCGTCTGGTAGTCACGGTGGAGGCCGAGGGCCGTTGCCACCAGGCCGCCGAATCCGCCCTTCTGGTGCTCCTCGCAGGTGATGACGGCCCCGGTCTCGGCGGCCGCCCGGGCGAGTGCCTCGCTATCGAGTGGCTTGACCGTGTGGATGTCCAGAACGCGCGTCTCGTAGCCGAACTCCTCCTTGAGGATCCAGGCGGCGCGCATGGCCTCGGGGACCATGGGCCCGCACGCGACCAGGGTGAGGTCCTCGTGCTCGTCGGCGTGGTCCTCGGCCAGCACGGTCGAGAACGCCTTCCTGAACTCGGCGTTGACACCGCGATAGCGGATCACGTTGGCCTTGCCCAGCTCGAGCGGAGTCGAAGGGTCGGTGACCACCGGCGTGGCTTCGCGGGCGAAACGCACGTAGGTCGGGCCGACGATATCCTTGATGGCGATCTCCCACAGGCGCTCGCTCTGGACCGAGTCACAAGGGATCAGCAAGGTCATGTTGGGCAGGATCGCCATCACGGCGATTTCCTCGAGCGCCTGGTGAGTGGCGCCGTCGGCCCCGACCGAAACGCCGCCGTGCGCCCCGGCGATCTTGACGTTGAGCTTGTCGTAGCAGATCGTCGTGCGAATCTGGTCCCAGGGGCGCCCCGAGGCGAAGACGCCGTAGGTGCCGGTGACGGGAATCTTGCCAGAGAGCGCGAGTCCGGCCGCGACCTGCATCATGTTCTGCTCGGCGATCCCGACGCTGACGACGCGGTCCAGGCGCTCGGGGTGGCCGGCCTCGAAGTCCGAGATCTTGATCGAGCCCGAGATGTCGGCGTGGAGCGTCACGAGGCGGGGATCGTCGCCGAGCTTGGCCAGCGCCCGGCCGAAGCCGAAGCGGGTGGGCTCCATCGTGGCGCGCATCAGGTCCGAGGAGTTCCAGTCGTAGTTCTTCGAGAAGACGGGACGCAGGGCGGCGATCGCCGCGTCCTGGCGGACCTGGAAGGCCTTGGCGGTGTCGAGCAGCTCCTTGACGTACACGGGCGTGGTCCGGGGACTACCGATGTCATCGAGCGCCTGGCGCAGCTGCTCGTCGCCCTTGGTCGCGAGCCCGTGCCAGCCGGCTTGATCCTCCATGAACGAGACGCCCTTGCCCTTGACGGTGCGAGCCAGGATCACCGTGGGCTTGCCACGGTTCTCCCGGGCCTCGGCGAAGGCCGCAAGGATCGCTGCCATATCGTGGCCATCGATCTCGATCACGTTCCACCCAAAGGCCCGGTACTTTTCCTCGAGGGGCTCGACGCCCATGACGTCGCTGACCTTGCCATCGATCTGGAGGCGGTTGCGATCGACCACCGCGCACAGGTTGTCGAGCCCGAAGTGGCCCGCGGACATCGCGGCCTCCCAGACGCTGCCCTCCTGCTGCTCACCGTCGCCCATGATGCAGTAGACGCGGTAGTCCTTGTGGTCGATCCGGGCGGCCTTGGCCATACCGACGCAGATGCCGAGGCCCTGGCCCAGCGAACCGGTGGAAACCTCGACTCCGGCGAGATCGGGGGCATGGGGATGGCCCTGGAACGGGCTGGTGATCTTGCGCAAAGTGATGACGTCCTCGGGCCGCAGATACCCGGCCTGAGCCAGAGAGACGTACAGAGCCGGCGCCTTGTGGCCGGCCGAGAACACGATGCGATCCCGGCCGTCCCAGTCGGGATTCCTCGGATCCAGCCGGGCTTCGTTCAGGAACAGCGCGGCGGCGACGTCCATGATCGACAGCGTGCCACCGGGATGCCCCGAGCCCGCTGCGTGGATCGCCAGGACGTCGAGGGCCCGCATGTCCTTGGCCGCCGCGATGAGCTCGCTGCAAGAGAGCTTGGTCTCCGCGCCGGTCTTTGCATCGATGAGTCCCATGGTTCGCCTCCGCTAGTCTCGTGTGTCTATCTGGCCCGCTGGATCGATCCGCCGATCAGGCTCGCGTCATGAACTCCTTGAGGCGCGTGAGGCCCTCGTGGATCTGATCCTTGTCGATGCCCGAGTAGGCGAGGCGGACGTACCGCTGCGGCTCGTCTGGCCCCGGGCGCCCGAAATGCATGCGCGTCGTGAAGGAGACGCCCGTCTCCTTGAGCACGCGCCGACGGAAGGCCTCGTAATCCGCGGTGCCCAGCGCGGCCATCGCGGCGGTGACGTTGGGGAACAGGTAGAACGTGGATCCCGGCTTGAAGCACCGGAAGCCGGGGATCGAATTGAGGAGGTCGACCGCGATGTCGCGGCGCTCCTGGAGAATGGCGAGGTTGTTGCGCGAACCGCTCTGATCGCCGGTCAGGGCCTCGATCCCACCGTACTGGATGAAGGTGTTGGTGCAGGATTCGTCGTTGACCGCGAGCTTGGCCATGGCGTCGATCAGGGCCTTGGGGCCGATCGCCGCGCCCAGGCGCCAGCCGGTCATGGCGTAGGTTTTGGAGAAGGTGTACAGGATGACGGTGCGCTCGGCCATGCCCGGAAGGCTCGCGAGCGATGGGGGGGGCGCGCCGTACACGATGCCCTGGTAGGCCTCGTCGCACAGGACCATGAGGTCGTGCTTGCGGGCGATCTCGGCGACCTGCTCGAGCTCGGCCCGGCTGGATTCGGCGCCGGTGGGATTTTGCAGGTTGTTGAAGACCAGAAAGCGCGTGCGCGGGGTGATGGCGCGCTCGAGCCCGGCCAGGTCGATCTCGAAGTTGGCCGAGCCCTCCCGGTAGCCATAGGGCACGGCCTTGCCACCGTTGAACTCGATCTGCGACTCGTAGATGGGATAACCGGGGTTCGGGTACAGAGCCTCGTCGCCGGGTTCGAGCAGCGCCAGGAAGAACTTGCCGATGACCGGCTTGCCGCCGGGCTGGACCAGGACGTGCTCGACGCTGTAGCTGGTGCCGTGCGAGGCGTTGATATTGGCTGCCAGAGCGGCACGGAGCTCGGCGAGGCCGTAGTTGGAGCCGTAGCCGGTCTTGCCGGCCCGCATGGCTTTGTCGGTCGCCGCCACGACGTTGTCGGGGGTCGGCAGGTTGAGATCGCCGATGTGGAAGGGGTAGATCTTGTTGCCCTCGGCGGCGAAGGCCGCGGCCTCTGCGGACACGGCAAAGGCGGTCTCCGTCCCCAGGCGACTCATCCGCTGGGCAAAATCGAGCGTCCGGGAATTCGAAACCACACTCATGCGTCGTTGCCTCTGAAAGTAGCGCATCGTCGGGCTAAGCACTCCAACCAATACGGGCCAGGCCGGAGTTTCAGGCGTCCGGAGGGACTACGGTCCCCAGCCGCGCCAGTTCTTCTATGGTAGCAGGAATATCAACTGGACGCTGTCGCCTGGCTGCTGGCGGCGCAGCCGCGCTCCAGCAACGGAAAAGAGGCCGGCGCCCGGCGCCGGCCTCTTGGGAGCTCAGCGACCAGCTGGAGCCGGGTCGCGATCCGGAATGCGGGCCGAGCTGGCGAGCTCCGAGAGCTCCTGCCACCGTGCGGCGATCGCAACTTCGGCCTCGGCCATCAGGACCGCGGCGGTCTCTGGATCCTGCCGCTGCAGCTGCCGGTAGCGCCCCTCGCCCTTGACGTACTCGGTGAACGGAACCGAAGGCGCCTTGGAGTCGAGCACCATGGGATTCTGGCCCTTCTCGCGGCGCGCGGGATCGAAGCGGTACAGGGGCCAGTGGCCGCTCGCGACGGCGAGCTTCTGCTGGCGCATGCCGCTCGACATCTCGATGCCGTGGGCGATGCAGTGGCTGTAAGCCACGATGAGGGCCGGTCCGCGGTGCGCCTCGGCCTCGAGGAAGGCCTTGACCGTCTGGGCATCGCTCGCTCCCATTGCCACCTGGGCCACGTACACGTTGTGGTAGGTCATCGCGATGCGGCCGAGATCCTTCTTGCGCCGGCGCTGGCCGGATGCGGCAAAGCGGGCCACCGCTCCCAGCGGAGTCGATTTGGATGCCTGCCCGCCGGTGTTGGAGTAGACCTCGGTGTCGAGCACCAGGATCTTGACGTCGGCGCCGCTGGCCAGGACGTGGTCGAGGCCGCCGAAGCCGATGTCGTACGCCCAGCCATCGCCTCCGATGATCCAGACCGACTTGCGGACCAGGGTATCGGCCACGGCCACCAGATCGCGAGCCCGGATGTCGGCCACGCCCGAAAGGCGCTCCTTGAGGGCCGCGACGCGCTGACGCTGGGCGGCGATTCCGGCCTCGCCATCTTGATCCGCTGACAGCACCTCGGCCACGAGTTCGGCCCCGACCTCGGTCCCTAGCTCGCGGACCAGGCTGCGCGCCTTCTCGGTCTGGGCATCCACCGCCAGGCGCATGCCCAGGCCGAACTCGGCATTGTCCTCGAAGAGCGAGTTGGCCCAGGCCGGGCCCCGCCCTTCGCGATTGGCGGCCCAGGGGGTCGTCGGCAGGTTGCCGCCGTAGATGCTCGAGCAACCCGTCGCGTTGGCCACGAAGACGCGATCCCCGAACAGCTGTGACACCAGCTTGACGTATGGCGTCTCGCCGCAGCCCGAGCAAGCGCCCGAGAACTCGAACAGCGGCTCGAGCAGCTGCACGTCCTTGACGGTGTTGAACCGGACCCCGCTGACGCGGGAAACCTCGGGCAGCGTCAGGAAGTGATCCCAGTGCTGGCGCCCGACCTCGCGTAGGGGTCTCTGCTCGGCCATGTTGAGGGACTTGTGCGTGGGATCCGTCTTGCTGATGGCAGGGCACGCGTCGACACAGAGCTCGCAGCCCGTGCAATCCTCGACGGCGACCTGCAAGGTATAGCGGGCATCGCCGAGTTCGCGCCAGGTCGCCGGTCGGGACCGGAAGCCCGTGGGGGCGCCGGCGAGTTCGGCGGCGGGAACGACCTTGGAGCGGATGGCGGCGTGCGGACAGACCAGCACGCACTTGCCGCACTGGATGCAGAGGTCCTCGTCCCAGACGGGGACGGATTCCGCCAGGTTGCGCTTCTCGTGGCGCGTCGTGCCGACCGGGAACGTACCGTCGACGGGCATCGCGCTGACCGGCAGGGAGTCGCCCTTGCCGGCGATGAGCGGGAGGATCAGCGATCCGACCAGGCCAGCGCTCCCAACCGATCCGCTGGCAGCCGTCGCGGCCCGGGTCATGGCGGATCCGACGGGGATCGCGACCTTGGCGATGCGGGCCTGGGCCGAGTCCACCGCGGCCAGGTTGCGGGCCACCACCTCGGGACCACGCTTGCCGTAGGTCTTCGAGATGGCCTTCTTGAGCGCGCTCATCGCTTCGTCGACCGGCAAGACGCCCGAGAGACCGAAGAAGCACGCCTGCATCACGGTGTTGCTGCGGCCGGGAATCCCGCTTTCGTCGGCGATCTGATTGGCCGGGACGACGTAGAGGCTGAGCTCCTTGTCGATCACGTGCCGGCAAAAGAGCTCGGGGAGCCTGTCCCAGACTTCATCGGCCGGATAGGGGCAGTTGAGCAGGACCGTGGCTCCCCGGGCCGCCGGCGCCAGGACGTCGTACTTCTCGACGAAGTCGAAGGGAGCGATCGAGACGAACTCGGCCTCGGAGATGAGATAGGGCGAGCGGATGGGCTCGGGACCGAAGCGCAGGTGGGAGACCGTGCAGGTTCCGGACTTCTTCGAATCGTAATCGAAGTAGCCCTGAACGTAGGACTCGGTCTGCTCTCCGATGATCTTGATCGTGTTCTTGGCCGCGCCCACGGTGCCGTCGGATCCGAGGCCCCAGAACACGGCGCCGTATGCGCCCTTGGGCTCGGACGCCACCGCTGCTGGATCGACGTCGATGGAGAGGTGGGTGACGTCGTCGACGATGCCCACGGTGAAGGAATGCTTGGGCGTGGGCTTGGCCAGTTCGGCGAATACCGCCGCGGCCATGGCCGGCGTGAACTCCTTGGACGAGAGACCGTAGCGACCGCCCACGATCCGGGGCGGCGCAACGAAGGGCGCGTCGCCGGCGGCAAGCGCGGCGTGGATGGCCCCCACGACGTCGAGATAGAGCGGCTCGCCTACCGAACCGGCCTCCTTGGTGCGGTCCAGGACGGCGATCGCCCGCACGGTCGCCGGCAAAGCCTTCACGAAGGCGCCGATGTCGAAGGGACGGAACAATCGCACCTTGACGAGGCCGACCCGCTCGCCGCGGCTGACCAGGGCGTTGACCGCCCGTTCGAGCGTCTGGCAGCCCGAACCCATGGCGATCACCACGCGATCGGCATCCGGAGCGCCGACATAGTCGAACAGGCGGTACTGCCGGCCCACGTGGACGGCGAACTCGTCCATCACCTTCTGAATTACGCCGGGAGCCGCCTGATAGAACCGGTTGCTGGCCTCGCGTCCCTGGAAGAAGACGTCGGGGTTCTGGGCCGTGCCACGGATCGAGGGGCGATCGGGTGACAGCGCCCGATCCCGCTGCGCCAGGCGAGTTGCCTGCGGGAGCAACCGGGTCATCACGTCCTCGGGAAGGACCGCGATCTTTTGTACCTCGTGGGAGGTGCGGAATCCGGCGAAGGCATGCACGA
>JAJXWQ010000078.1 GCA_021781555.1 bacterium | reverse complement strand
TAGAGCTGGCGGCGTTAGACCTTTTGCAGTTTGAACGGGTCCCTCTGCGCGGTCGCTTCGCTGCGCAACCGGGCCCCGTTTGACTCCTCGGGCCCGATCCATTCAAACCGGGAGCACTCTAGACCTGTTCTCTGGTCTGCTCTTCAGGCCTCGCCCTGGGCAAGCGGGCTCTGCTTGGCCATCTGGCCAAGGGCCTCCTCGAGCAGATTGAAGCTCGCCTCCGTGATGGCCGTGCCCAGCGTGATGACTTCGCCGGGGCTGTAGAACGGCTTGCGGGCGATACCCGCGCTCTGCAGCGCCGCTTCGAAGAGGCGCTCAACGGCAGGCGCCTCGACGCGCGACCGGATGAGCTCAAGGATCTCGGCTTCGGGAATGTCGGCCATCGGTACCTCTAGCTCGCCCTAGGGCAGGTTGAACATATGGACTTTTTGCCCACGGGCGTCGGCTTCTAACAGGCCCCACTTGGGTGTCCAGAGCAGGTCGTGGGGCTGGTTCAGGCTCATCTCGAGCGCGTCGCCATCCGCAGTGGGCCCGCCCGGATCGCCGGCGACGGTGTGGATGATGCCCTGGGGATCGACCATGCGGATGACCCCCTGCCGGGGTTCGGAGATGTACAGATCGCCCTGCGAATCGAACGCCAGACCGTAGGGGGACGGCAGGCTGGCCTGCGTGGCCGGGCCGCCGTCGCCGCCAGGTACCATGCCGTCGTCGTTGCCCACCTGGCCGCAGCCAGCCACCGTGAAGATCTGGCCGCTCGTGGTGATCTCGCGGACGCGGTTGTTGTCGGCATCGGCGACGTAGAGGTTGCCCTGCTTGTCGGAGATGACGCTCTGCGCGTAGTTGAGCTTGGCGCCGAGCGCCGGCCTGGAGGCATCGCCATCGAATCCGAACCAGCCGTCTGCCCCGGCGATGGTGTAGACGTGATCGGCCTTGAGGTTGGTGAGCCCGTAGGCGCTGGCGGCGTCGTGCGCCATGAGGATCCGCACGTGGTGCCGGATGTTGTTCGAGGGATCGCCGGGATCGCCATTCGTGCCAGACCAGCCCCAGGTATCGGTAAAGATGAGGTCGCCGGCCGGATCGAAGGTCATGCCGCGCACGCCGGTGAGCTGGGCCCCGCCGGTGGCGGGTGCCGTCACGAGGGCGGGATCGCCGCTGCCGTCGTAGCCATCCTCGCACTGGCCGGCCAGGCAGACCGGGTTGCCGGCGATGTCGTACACGTTGCCGACGGTGGCCATGTTGACGCCGAAGGACGTGCCCGGCACGAGGCACAGGGCGCGGATCCGCTCGTTGAAGACATCGGAGATGTAGAGGTTGCCGTCAGGCCCCATGACGACCGTGCGCGGCCAGTTGAGCTCGGCCTGCGTGCCCGGGACGTCGTTGATGTCGGGGCCGGCGTTGGAGTCGCCGACGACGGTGTGGATGAAGCCGTCGGGAGTGACCTCGCGGACGCGCTGGCCACTCTCCTCGGAGATGAAGATGTCGCCCGAGGCGTCGGCGGCCAGGCCCTTGGGGGTGTAGACCTCGGCAGCGGAGGCCGGCTTGCAGACCTTGCCGGGCTTGCAGTCGCCGCTGTCTCCGGCAAAGCCGTCCCCGACCAGCGTCGTGCCCACGACGATGTGGTAACCGAGAGCCTGCTGCCAGGCCTGGCCCAGGCCGTCGACGTTGTTGCCGACCGCGACGGCGTAGGCTTGGTCCATGAGCGGGATATCGGCCACCTTGAGGCTGGGGGTGGCGAGGCTGCCGTCACTCAGGGCCGTGTCGGTGAGCTGGGTGAGGTTGGGTAGCGCGGCGAGATTCTTCATGCCGGGGTAGCTCGCCATGTCGATGGTCTTGCCGTCGACCGTCGAGTCGACATCGGCGCGGTGGCGCAGGAACTCGGTCACGATCGTGGTGGCCAGCGAGACGTTGACCGTGTTCTTGCCCTGCTGCGGGATCGTGAATCCGACCTCGCGCTGATCGTCGGCAAGCACGACGTTGACGATGACCGACTGGCCGACCGGGATGGCGCCGCCGACCTGGTACTGGCCCTGGGCGTCGGTCTTGGCCGAGACGATGTTGCCGGCGGCATCCTTGAAGAAGCGCTCCCGCGGATCGGTGAGGTAGACCAGGGCGTCGACGACGCTGGCCTCGCCCGGCAGCGCGAGGATGGAGTAGCCGGCGGCGTTGTTGGACACCAGGCCGGCGTTGTTGTTGGAAACGAGACCGGCGGCGTTGTTGGACACCAGGCCGGCATTGTTGTTGGCGACCAGCGCCGGTGCGACCGCATGGCCGGAGATGAGGGTGCCGAGGGACTCTACCGTCGAGCCGCTGATATTGGCCGCGCCTTGGTTGCCCAGGCCCGCGGCCGAGAGAGAACGCAAGGTGCTACAGCCGGCCAGCGCAACCGCGGCCGAGAGAGTCCACCATCGGAGGTTAGGGAGCTTGACCCACATCGAGAACATTATCCCCAGTTTGCCTGCAAAGCTTGCGTAGCTGCAAGGGCTCGGAGAAGTTGCCTCCGGCTGGGGGCGAAGATCGGCTTGTGGAGCACTCTAGCGCCAGTCGACTTCGGTGCCGCCGACCGGCATCCGGCTGGTCGAGAGCATGTGCAACGCCGCGACCGACTGGCTCATGTAGCCCCACTGCCGGGGGCCCTGGCCGGTGACCCCGGACTGAGCGTTCCCGCAGGCCTCCGGGGGCGTGCCGGCGTAGAAGGATGGGGTCTCGGGGTTGCCCTGCTGGTCGACCTGGTAGCGCAGGTAGGCGATCTGGGTCCCGTTCTCGGGATCCCACATGGGGTTGCTCTCGGCCAGGGTCGTCCCCGATTGCTCGGTGGGGTTGAGCAGGACTCCCGACCCGGGGCTGCTGTTGGCGCACTGCACGATGATGCGCTGGAAGCGTGCGGCGTTGGCCGCGCTCGCCTGCCCAGGCGCCGGGCCGCGCTGCGTGTAGGCCACCATCTGGCCCGTCGGGTCCCAACGTGGCTCCAGGGCGAAATCCGGCCCGGTGGTCCCGGAGTCCGAGAGGTTGGAGAGCTGCTGACGGAACTGGCCGGTGTTGAGATCGAGCAGGAAGACGTTCCAGTCCTGGGACTGCACCAGGTTGCTCTGCGGCCCGAGAACGGCCTGGGCCGAGACGGCCAGAAGGTTGGAATGGGAGCCGGTCGGGTTCCAGTCGGGATAGCGCACACTGATCTGGCTGTTGGTCGTGACCCGGGTCGGACTCCCGTCTTGCTCGTCCGCCGGCGTGCGGTAGATGTCGAAGACCCCGGGATTGGCGCGGTCAGAGGCGAAAGCTACCTGATCGCCGAAGGGCGCCCAGGTGGGGTCGACGTTGAAGCCGTCCGACGGGTTGGAGCCCGTGAGGTTGACGGTCTGTCCCGCGGAATCGACCGTGTAGATGGCGCTCGTCCCGTTGCCGGCGTAGTAGACGTAGGCGATGCGGCGGCCATCCGGCGAGATCGTCGGTTGGGCTCCCTGCAAGGCGGTGCCCGTGGAGTCGCCCAGCGGGTGGAGGTCACTCACATTCGAGCCGTAGGAGTCGACCGTACCCGCATAGAGGGTGCCGTTGCAATCCACGCTGCTGTCGTTGCTGCAGTTGGCGCTGGCCTCCTGGAGCACGACGGTGTCCCCGGTGAGGTTGAGGGTCTGCGTCGCGTAGCGGGTGGCCGTGTCGTCGGAGACCCGAATCGTGAGGGTGTCGCCCGAGGTCATGTTGCCGGTGGAGTCGGGGGCGCGGCTCGTGAACGGGGCGTAGTAGATGACGGTGTTGTCGGTCGAGGTGTCCTGGAAGATCCGGCCGCGCTGGGCGGTGACGTAGTAGTGAATGGTCTGGCCCGGAAGCGAGCTGGCCGAGATCGTGATCTTGGTCGAGCCGCGGACCGTGAGGTTGGGCTGCTGGGCGTAGATGCTCTGGATCGTGAGGCTCGCCGTGCAGCCGGCCAGGTACCAGACCAGGCCCACCGTGGCGGCGCGGACGCCCGCGCGCAGGATGCGCCGCCGCCAGGTAGGACTCAGGACGCGTGACGTGTTCCCGGATAAGCCGAGGAAACTCTTCACCGTGATTGGATCCTCGATCAGCCAGACGCCCGCACTTCTTTTGATATAGATAGGGACGGAGCAGGCGTGCGCTTTGTTCGTACCCGCTGCCACGCGGACCTAATCCACGCGAGGCTCTTAGCGGGAGCGCGTGGCCAGGAGCCGGTCGGCCTCGCTGGCCGGGAGCGGAAGGACCTGGCCCAGCATCCGGGCATAGAGCACCGTCCGGGCGGTGTGCTCGAGGGTCTCCATGAAGCCGAAGGCCGTCTCGAGGTCCCTGCCGCAGGCCACCGCGCCGTGGTGATCGAGCACGATCACGTCGTGGTCGACCACGAGCGAGGCCACGCCGCTGCCGACAGCCGGAGTGCCCGGCGTGGCATAGGGGGCCGTCGCGATCCGCCCGATCGTCTGCGCGGCCTCGGTCACGATCGGTTCATCCAGCGCGACTCCGGCGACCGAGAAAGCCGTGGCGGCGGCGGGGTGCGCGTGGACGATCGCCCCGACATCGGGCCGCAACGCGTAGATCGTCTGGTGCAGGGCGAACTCGGACGACGGCTGGCGGCTGCCGGCCAGCCGGCGTCCCCTCGCATCGACCGCCACGAGATCGCCGGGCTCGAGACGAGCCTTCGAGACACCCGTCGGCGTGGTCAGGAAGCGATCGCTGCCCGCCCTGGCGCTGACGTTGCCGGCCGTGCCCACGATGAGCCCGCGATCGTAGAGCCGCCGGCAGGTGTCCACGATCTGTCTGCGAAGCTCGTACTCGGTCGGCATGGGGGCGGTGGCCTACCGGACGTCGCGATCGCCCGCGAAGTCGACGATGCCCAGGATGGCGGCGTGGATGGGGGCCCTGTCGTCACCCACGGCCAGGCGGGCGCTCCCGCCCTCCCGGGCGACCAGAACCGTGGCTCCCACTCCGGCCTGCACGGTGTCGACGGCAAGGAACGGGTCACCCATGCGCTCGAGGGAGTCCGACAGCGGCTCGACCAGGAGGATCTTGTGGCCGTCGTAGGCCGGGTGCTTGAGCGTGGCGTTCATGGTGCCGATCACGCGGGCCAGGAGCATGGGTTCGAATCCCTTCTACAGTGCCAGTCGGGCTAGGATCGAGTCTCGACGTCGACCCGATCGACGATCCCCACGATCGCGGCATCCACCGGAGCGAAGGTGTCGGGCAGGGCCAGCGCCGCCTCGCGTCCCAGCACGCAGAAGGCCCGCTCGCCGACGCCGATGCCGATCGCATCGGTCGCCACCAGGGGCGATCCCTTGGGTGCCAGCGTTTCGTCGAGCGGCTGCACGAGCAGCAGCTTGATGCCCTCGAGCGCCGGATCCTTGACCGAGGCGACGAGGGTGCCGATGACGTCTGCGACGAACATGGGGATGGCAGCTCCTACACGAAGGGCGAGAGGTCGTCGTGGGGATTGGGGATGAGGGCATGCCGGCAGATCATGCCGCCGGGCCGGATGCGATCGAGCGCCGCGTCCATGGCGATCTGCAGGTCCTCGAGGGGGCCCGACAGGGTGAAGAAGGACTTGCCGCCCATCCCGATCGGCGGACGGATCTCGAGCAGGCGCACCGGAGCGGTCTTGACGGCCGTGTCGGCGGCGGCGAGGGCCGCGGCGAAGCTGAAGGTCTCGACGATGCCCAGGGACTCCAGTTGCCCACCGGAACCCGCTCCCTCCAGGGCCGGGAGCACGCTCGGGTGGGCGAAGGGGAGCAGGAGCTCGTCGACGAGGGCGTCGCCGGCCGCCTCGAGTCCGGCGGCGTGAGCCTCTTCGACCTCGGCGACCTCGCCGCGGTAGAGCACGAAGAACTTGCCCGGGCTGGCCGTCTGGGCGCGCAGGATGCGGATCGGGGCCTTCTTGGCCAGGGCATCCGCGATGACGTATCCCACGGCGATCGAGGCGGACTCGATGAGGGCGATCGCCGGTGCGTCGGCCTGGGCCTGGATGCCGTGCTCGTCGGGGCGTGTCCTCATGCCGAGATCTCCACGCCGAGGGGCGAAAGCCGCACGCTGCCAGCCATCGGCGCGTGAACCGGGAGAGCGAGGTCGCCGGCCGGGCTCTGGGCGATGGGCTGGCCCGCCTTGACCCGGTGGCCGTCGCGAACGACGGGCGAGGCCTTGCCGCCCCAGGGAAGCTCCAGCGGCACGACGACCCGGTCCGCCGCGAGCGTTCCGGCCAGCGGGGCCGCGACGTCGTAGCGCGCCAGGTCGAGACGCAGCAGCAGGCGCTCGCGGGGCAGGCGGCGATCGGCTGCGTAGGATCTGGGTCGCGCGGGTTCGATCCGGGGCTCGAAGCCCGCTCGAGCGAGCTGCTCGCGGACGGCCAGGGTCAGGATGTCGGGTGCCAGGCCCGCCGGGCAGGCGACGGTGCAGACTCCGCATCCCGAGCAAAGCGCCGCGCTTACCAGAACCTCGTCGGGCAGCGCCCGCGCCAGGGCCCGGACGATCCGGTGGGGTTCGATCCGCCAGCCGGCGAGGAACCGGGGGCAGACCGCCGTGCACTGCTCGCAGTTCTCGCAGGTCGACAGGGCCCTGCGGGTATGGACCTCGAGCGGCGTCAGGTGCGTCGCGGCGGCGCGGCTGTCAGCTCGCAGCACCACCACCAGGTTGGTGTCGGGCCGCAGAGGGGCGTCCGGGCTGGCCGCCTGGCCGCCGAGGGGCCCGCCCTCGAGGTAAACGAAGTCCGCTGCCGTACCCGCGGTCGAGCCGTCGGCCGTGGCTGCTCGCGAGCGCGCCAGAGGCCGGGCCGCGGCGCCCCGGATCCCGCCGGCCGCGGCCACCAGCCGCATGAGGGGAAGACCGTAGGGTACCCAGACCGTGACCGGGCGGTTGACCTCACCCATGATGCTGACGAGCTGGTGGGTCTGGGGCTGCCCCCGATCCGCCTCAGCGATCGCCAGGAGGGTTCGCACCGACAGCACGTGCGCCCCGACGTCTTCGGGGGTGCCGCCCGAAGGGACCGGGCGCTCGGTGGCCAGCGCCGCCAGGTGGGTGGCGCCGCCGGCCGGATAGTGGCTGGCGATCTTCAGATCGGTCACGTGGAACTTGAGAAAGCCATCGGCGGAGATCTCCCGGGCCAGGGCGCCGCTGGCTTCGCGGGCCTCGGGGGCGAGGGCGAGGACCGCTCGCCGGGCGCCGGTCGCCTGCATCGCCAGCTTGAGCCCCCGGGCGACATCCTGGGGGTATCGGGCGACGAGCTCGCGATCGGCACGCGAGAGCGGCGCCGTGTCGGTGCCATCCGCGACCATCACCTCGGCCGGAGTGGACAGCAGGACGTGCGCGGGTTCGCGGCCGGCGCGGACGCCGGCGTCGCGCAGCTTGGCGAGCAGGGCCGACCCCATCAGGCAAGCCTCGTTGCCGGGGGGCGGAACTGGGGGTTCCAGGCTGCTTCGCTTGACCGGCTCATCACACGATCCGGAACGAGTCGACCAGGGCGCAGCGCCGCATCCGGGAGAAGTGCCGTGGATAGGTGAGCCCTTCCCCGGTGGGATGCGCGATGGTGAAGGAGGTCGGGCCCTCGCCACCGGCTCCCAGGCCCGCGTAATGCGGCCCGTTCTTGACGAAGATGGCGGTGTTCATGACGCGGGCCATGTGGCTCATGCGCGTGATGTCGCGGCTGTGGATGCTCGAGGTGTGCCCGTAGCCCAGCTCGACCTCCCGGGCCAGCTCGAGGCATTCGTCGAAGTCCCGCAGGCGGGTGAAGGGGATCACCGGCATGAGTTGCTCGGTGTAGAGCAGCGTGTCGTTGCGGTTGACCTCGGCCAGCACGATCTTGACCGAGTCGTCGGCCCGGACGCCGATCTCCTTGAGGATGACGCCGGCGTTCTTGCCGACGAACTTCTTGTTGATGTCGGACTCCTGGCCGGGTCCCTTGTCGACGGTCAAGATGACCTTCTTGAGCCGCTCGTACTGATCGGCGTCGATCTCGAGGGCGCCGTTCTTGCGCATCACGTCCTTGAGCCGGTCGGCGATCGAGGCGACCGCGAGGAACTCCTTCTCGTCGCAGCAGATGATGTTGTTGTCGAAAGACGCGCCCTTGACCATGTCCCGACCGGCCTTGTCGAGGTCGGCGGTCTCGTCGCAGATGGATGGCGGATTGCCCGGGCCGGCGGCGATGGTCTTCTTGCCGCTGCCCATCGCGGCCTTGACGACGGCCGGGCCACCGGTGACGACGAGCAGGCGGATGCCGGGGTGCGTCATCAGGGCCTGGGCTACCTGGAGGGTGGGCTCGGCCACGCAGGTGACGAGCGAGGGAGGACCGCCGGCCGCCACCACCGCCTGATTGATGAGCGAGATCGTGAGGTGGGTGACACGGCGGGCGTTGGGGTGGGGCCCGAAGACCACGCCGTTGCCGGCGGCGATCATGCCGATCGAGTTGCAGATGACCGTCTCGGACGGGTTGGTCATGGGGCAGATCGCCCCGATGACGCCCCAGGGGGCGAACTCGTAGAGCGTGAGGCCGTGATCGCCCGTCCAGGCCGTGGTCGTCAGGTCCTCGGTGCCAGGGGTCTTGGTGATGACCAGCTTGTTCTTGACGATCTTGTCCTCGACCCTGCCGAGGCCGGTCTCCTCGACGCCCAGGCTGGCCAGCATCTCGACGTTTTGCATGAGCGTCGTGCGGATCGAGTCGAGGATCCGCTGGCGCTCGGCGAGCGTACGTTGCCACTCGAGGACCTTCTGCGCCTGGCTCGCCGCCGCGATGGCTTCGTCGAGGGTGGCGTAAATCCTGTCACCGGGACCCAGGCCGGCGCCGGGCCGACCGGGTCTGACCGCGGGCGTATCGAGGCGGGAAAGGACCCGCTGGACGATGGACTGGAGCTGCTGCTCGGAGACGGTCATGGGGCGCTCCTGGTTCGTTCAAGATCGCGCTCCGGCTCGAGGCTCGGAGCGACACCGGTGGCCGGTCGTGCCGATCCGTCCGCGGATCGAGGTGGCACCACCGCTACCACTCTCCGACGGCCAGCGGGGTGTCCTTCAGGTAGCGGACCTGGCCGGCCACCTCCCAGGTGTCGACGATCGCCATGATGGTGGCGTCCACCGGCTTGTTCTCGGTGGCGAAGGTCTGCCGGGCGCTCGAACCGGTGGCATACAGGACCACCTCGCCGACGCCCGCTCCCACCGAGTCGGCTGCCACGACGTACGTGCTCGTCTCCTTGGCCTCGAGGTCGAGCTGCCGCACGAGCAGGAGCTTCAGCCCGATGAGCTTGGGATCCTTCTGGTCGGCGACGAGGGTCCCGACCACCTTTCCGATGACCATGGCGTGCGAGCCTTTCTTGGGCGCGTCCCGGGTCCGGCTGCGGGGGGCCAAGTGGCTCCGCACCCGGACCCGGGCGAGGGGCTCCTAGAACTCGACCTTGACGCCATCGGCCGCGGCGGCGCGTCCGAGCGGCAGGACCTGGTCGACGTTGACGTGCGGGCGGGCGATGATGTGGACGGCCACGACCTCGCCGATCTTCTCGGCAGCCCGGGCGCCGGCATCCGTCGCAGCCTTCACCGCCGCGACATCGCCACGCACGATGGCCGTGACGTAACCGCCGCCCGTCTTCTCGTAGTGCACGAGCTCGACCTTGGCGGCTTTGACCATGGCGTCGGATGCCTCGACCATGGCCGCAAAGCTCTTGCACTCGATCATTCCGAGGGCTTCAGCCATCTGGGGTTCTCTCCTTTCAAAGAGGGGGACTGGGAAAATCGTTGGGGCAGTCTCGTGTCGCCGGGCGGGCCCTGGGTGCGGGCGCCGGCGAACCAATCCTAGCCGCGGCGCTCCTCGACGATGCCGTTGATGCCATCGATCGCCTTGAGGGCGGCCTCGGCGGCGACCATCACATCGGCCTCCTCGCCCGCCAGGTAGACCCGGCCGAAGGCGCCCGTCGGCCGGATGATCACGACGTTGATGTTGGCGGCCTTCTCGGCTTCGTTGGCGGCGATCACGGCATAGCCGGCGGGATAGGTCTCGAGGATGAAGAGGGTTTGCTTGGCGATCAGCATCATGCCCTTGCGACCGCTGCGATTGATGAGCATGGCCTGGTGATCGTCCACCTTGCGGATGATCTGGTGCGACACCACCTTGGGCTTGATCCGATCCTCTTCTTTCTTGCCGAGCGCGTCGAGGATGGCGAGCCCTGCTTGCCGCACCTCGGCCTGATCGTCCGCGTGAAGTTCGAGCATGCCGTACTGCCGCTCGACGATCTGCTCGGCGGGTGTGACCTTGGTAGCCTTGAGGGCCCGGTCCATGAGGCGGTTGATCTCCATGCCCGGCGCGATCTCCACGTAGAGCGCCGCCTGGCCCTCGATCGGCAGGTAGCCCGAGGCGACCGAGGCCATGAAGGCCGCGAACTGAGGCTGCATCGAGTCGATGAAGACGTAGGTGCGGAGCTGGACGTTGTCTGCCATCTTTGGAGCCTGCCTTCCAAGTTCGAGCCGCCGATCAGCGGTTCACGTCGCGTGCTGTGGGTCTTTCCGGGTGCTCTGTTGCTCGTGTTGCTCGGGGGTGCCTAGTAGGGGGAGCCGGCCCCCGACGAGGCCGAACCCTTGACGATCGCCACCGACGCGCTGGCCCCGATCCGGGTTGCACCGGCGGCGACCATCTCCTCGGCGCCGTGGCGATCGCGCACGCCCCCCGAGGCCTTGACGCCCATGTCGGGGCCGACCGTCTTGCGCATCAGGGCGATGTCGCGGGCGGTGGCGCCGCCCGTGGAGAAGCCCGTGGACGTCTTCACGTAGTCCGCACCTGCTGACTTGGCCAGCGTGCAGGCGATCACCTTCTCCTCGTCGGTGAGCAGGGCGGTCTCGAGGATCACCTTGGTCACCACGCCCTTGGGAACGGCGACGACGACCGCCCGGATGTCGTCCTCGACCTGCGGGTAGCTCTTGCTCTTGAGGGCGCCGATGTTGACGACCATGTCGACCTCGTGGGCGCCGTTGCGAACCGCCTCGCTCGCCTCGAAGGCCTTGGTGTGCGAGTCGGTCGCCCCGAGCGGGAAGCCCACCACGGTGCAGACCCGGACCGGGCTGCCCGCCAGGAGCCGGCTGGCCAGCGGGACCCAGCTCGGGTTGACGCAGACGCTCATGAACTCGTACTCGCGGGCCTCGGAGCAGAGCTTGGTGATCTCGGCTTCGGTGGCCTCGGGCTTGAGGAGGGTGTGGTCGATCATGCGGGCGATGTTGCGCAGCGGCTTGCCCGTGCCGTTTCCCGAGCCGATGCGCGTCGCTCCCACGCGCACCAGATCCTGCACCCGGCCGGTGCAGGTGGTGACGCAGGTCGAGTGGTTCGAGCAGCTCTCGCACGCCGGGAGGGTCGACAGGGCGCCGGAGGGTCGCCCGATGCTCTCGGGAGTGGTGGGCGCGAGGCCCAGGCGCTTGAGCTCGGCGAACTGGGCGTCGTCGGCGATCGCGACGATGGGTCGGCCGAGCTGGCGGGCCACCTTCAGGAAATGCACCAGCGGGGCGTCGTCGTCCTGGCTCTTGAGCCGGTGCAGGAGCGCCGCCGGTACGCTGGGCAGCACCACGAGGTCGGCATCGGCCAGGGCGAACGCGGGCTGGGCAAAGTACGGCCCGGCCTCGACGGTCTTGCAGGATGGAGCGCGGTGCGGACGCGCCCACCTCGGGAGCACGAGCTCCACGATGTGGCCCGCAGCCTCCAGCGCGCGCAACGTCCGCGGCAGGCTGACGGAATCCTCGGTGTAGAGGACCAGGGTCTTGCCGGACGAAGCCATCAGTATCTCTCCGTTGAATGCGTGGAAACCGAGCCGGTCTGCGATGCGCCTGGCCCGAAGAGCTGCCGCTCGAGGTCGAGGATCTTGTCGATGCGCGGTTGGTGGCGGGTGGCGAAGGCTGTCGTGAGGAAGACCTTGACGATCTCGGTCGCCAGGCCGATACCGAGGATGCGGCCTCCGAGCGTGAGGACGTTGGCGTCGTTGTGCTCGCGGCTGTTGCGGGCATTGAACAGGTCGTTGCAAAGCGCGGCGCGGATCCCGGGGAACTTGTTGGCGACGATGCTCGAGCCGACCCCCGCTCCGTCGACGATGATCCCGCGATCCCCCTTGCCGCCGGCCACGGCCGCGGCGACCAGGATGGCGAAGTCCGGGTAATCGACCGCAGCCTCGGAATGGGTGCCCACGTCGATGACTTCGTGGCCCGCCTCCTGGAGGACGGGCACGAGGCTCTGCTTGAGCGCTAGACCGCCGTGGTCGCTACCGATTACGACTTTCAAGTCTGCGGGACGTTTGCCTTGATGAGCAGGAAAGACCACCGATTGTAGCAGGGGAAGGCCTGACCCGGGTATGAGAGCGGAAATCACCGCTGGTGGGTACCGGCCGTGAGCGTTGCCGGATCGGGGGTGGGTCATCGCCCACCCGGATCGCCAGGCGCAGGAGGATCGACGATGACGAGAGCTAAGGCCTGGCGGGGGATCGCCGGGATCTCCGCGGCGGCGCTGGCGGCCGTGAGCTGGCCGGCGCTGGCCGCCCAGGTTCCGGCACCTCCGGCAGGGATCCTGTCGGTCGAGCCCGTCGTGAGTCAGACCGGGCCCGAACCCGAGTCCATGGCGCTCGACCGCGTCGCCGGCCTCGCCCGCCAGGCTCTCTCCGACATCTCGGACGGCCAGCAGGAGTACGGGCGGCTGACGGGTTTTGCGGGCGATTACGCGGATGCCACCCGCGGCCTGCTGGATACCTTGCTGAGCGAGTGGGCGATGGCCGGGCAGATCGGGTCGATCGTCGAGAATGGGCGCACCGATCGCCTGGTCCGCATCCGCGATCTCCTGGTGACCGAGCACGAGGACAACCGGGACTTCATCGAGGACGCCAAGCAGATGTCGGTCGCGCTCGAGGCCACGACCGACGCGATCTCCTTCCGGCAGCGGCAGATCGCGCTGTACGGCCAGCTCTGCAAGGGCCTGGTTCGCGACCGGCAGGTTTACGAGAGCGTCCTCGCGGTGATGAACCCCGTGGCCTCGGCCAGCGTCAAGCCCCTCTGACGCGCCCGAAGCACCCTCTTTGCGCGCAGCCCCCCCCGGCCCAAAAGTGGCGCAAACCGCACCCGTTGGGGATGCGGCTTGCGCCGGGTAAGGGGGATGGGGTCGTGTCAGTAAGCTTTGATTTGCCGCGGCAAAACCGCTAGTTGGCGGCGGTCATGCGTCGGGCGGCTCCGTAGACGCCCTTGAGGTGGCGCTTGGAGACGTGCGTGTAGAGCTGGGTCGTGCTGATGTCGGCATGGCCGAGCATCTCCTGGACCGAGCGCAGGTCCGCTCCGTTCTCGAGCAGGTGCGTCGCGAAGCTGTGGCGCAGCGTGTGGGGCGTGATGTCCTTGTTGATGCCGGCCGTCTTGGCGGCTTCCTTGACGACCTTCCAGATGGCCTGGCGCGTGAGCCGGCGGCCCGCATAGTTGAGGAAAAGGGCTTTCTCGGTCGGCCGGGCGTGGATCTTGGGCCTGACGATGGTCAGATAGCGGTCGATCGACTTGATCGCGGTCTGGCTTAGCGGCACCACCCGCTCCCGACTGCCCTTGCCCAGGCAGCGCAGGGAGCCCGAGGAGACGTTGAGGTCCGCGATGTTGAGGAGCGTGAGCTCGGAGACCCGGAGGCCGCCGGCGTAGAGAAGCTCGAGGATGGCTCGATCCCGGATGTCGCGCTGGCCCTCGACGAGCCTCGCAACCTCTTGCTGGTTGAGGACCTTGGGAAGTCCCCGGGGCAGCTTGGGGCGCTCGAGGTCGAGCGTGGGGTCGCGATCCAGGATCTTCTCGCGGACGAGCCAGTGGTAGAAGGTTTTCAGGGCGGCCACCTTGCGGGCGATCGAGCTCGACGCCAGCTCCCGCTCGCGCAGCTTCCGCACGTAGGTCGTGATGGTCATCCGGTTGGTGGCCGCCAGCTCGGGGATCTCGACCTCGCCGAGGAACTCGATGAACTGCCGCAGGTCGTTGCCGTATGCGGACAGCGTGTGCTCGGAGAGCCCGCGTTCGCTGCGGAGATGGTCGAGAAACTCGGCCAGGGTTTGATGTGGCGACAAAGGAGTCTCCCCCTCAAAGCGAAGATGCTGCGCGACCGCAGTCATCCGCTGAGAGTTGCTTCGGCAAGATCCTGCGGGACTTTAGCGGCCCCTTCCGCTAGAATCCAGAAGCGGCGGACATAACGCGTACGCGCGTCTTGACGGTCGGTCGCCACACCTCGGGGGCCACGCTCTCCAGAAACCTGCCGCTGAACGCTGCCGAGGGAGTTTCTCGAGCGAAAGGGGGTGACGGGGCATCGGCGAAGAAAAGACCGAACCAGCTACAGAGCACAAGCGCGAGGAAGCGCGCAAACGTGGTCAGGTCCTGAAGAGCCAGGACGCCAGCGTCGCGGCCCTGATCATCGTCTTCGCCATGGCTCTCCACGCCCTGGGTCCGTTCTGGTACCAGACGCTCTTCCGATTCTTCGTCGAGACCTACCAGAACATCCCCTACTACGCCCATCTCGACCTCGGCGCCGGTTCGGCGCTCGGAGGCAAGGCGCTCGTGGTGGTCTTCCTGTGCGCCGCGCCGATCGCCGCGCTGGCCTTCGTGACGGTCTGGCTGGCCAATCTGCTACAGGTTGGCGTCCTCATCACCTTCAAGCCGCTGTCGATCGAGGAGGGCATCAAGAAGCTCAATCCGATCAACGGCTTCAAGCGCCTGTTCTCGATGAAGCAGGTCTTCGAGCTGGTCAAATCCGCGATCAAGATCTTCATCATCGGATGGACGATCTACGGGGTCGTGGCGGGAACGATGGGCTCCATCTTGATGGCCATCAGCATGCAGCCGGGGGCTGCGATGGGCCTGGCGGGCGGGCTCGTCTTGACGATCGCCGAGCGGGTGGCCCTGGCGATGGGGGTCATCGCCGCCATCGACTTCTTCTTCCAGAAGTGGCAGTACGAGAAGTCGCTCCGCATGAGCCACAAGGAGATCAAGGACGAGTACAAGAAACTCGAGGGCGATCCCCTGGTCAAGTCGCGCCAGCGCCAGAAGCAGATGGAGATGGCGATGAGCGCGATGCGGAACAGCGTGGGCGAGGCCGACGTCGTGGTGACCAACCCGACGCACTACGCCGTCGCGCTGGCATACAAGCCCCGGGCCGGCATGAAGTCCCCCAAGGTGGTGGCCAAGGGCAAGGACCGGCACGCCCTGGAGATCCGTCGCATCGCCGAGGAGAGCTTCATCCTGGTTGTCGAGGATCCGCCGCTCGCCCGCACGCTCTTCGCCCAGGTGCCGGTGGATGGCGACATCCCGCCCGATCTCTTCCACGCGGTGGCCAAGGTCATCGCCCTGCTCTACCGCGGACGCCGCAAGGCCGCGGCTCCCAGTGGCCCCGCGGTGCTCATCCCGGTGGCGGCGCCGCCGGTCTTCGAGCCCTTGCCGGGTCCAGCGCGAGGGAGTGCGCCCGCGCCTGCCGAGCCGAGCACCCCCGCGGACGCCCCCGATTCCCCGACATT
>JAJXWQ010000168.1 GCA_021781555.1 bacterium | reverse complement strand
AACCCAGTCGGGCTGACAGCTGGAGTTCGGTTCGTCCTGGGGTAGTTGCCACCTCGAAGGGGGATCTCATGCACGCCGAGAACATCCTCGCCCTGCTGAATGCCACGCGCTGCGAGTGCTGCGGTAGAGCTGCGGTCCCGGGCGTTACCATGTGCCTGGCCTGCGCGATCGGGAGCCGAGCGACGGCAATTCCTGCTGCGGGGGCTGCTGAACCCGTCATCTCGCCTGCGGGGCCAAGCGCTGTCAAGCCGGTGATGGGCTCGCTGGTCTGAGGATCGCCCTCGCCGTCCGGATCTCGGTGTACAGGCTCAAGTCGCGCTGGCTCCTGGGTGGCTTGCCCCGCCCAGCGGCTTTCGGGCACCGACTTGTTCGCCGTCGATCAGCTGGAGGAGCTGATCCCCCGCCCAGACCTTGGCTTTCCGGCTGAACCACCCGCAGGCGATCATCATGGCTCGCTGGGCGCCGATCCAGTTCATCTCGCGCAGCAGGGTCTCGAGGTGGTTTCGCTTGGTCTTGGCCTCCCAGCGGCAGCGGACGATGACCTTCTCCCCAGCCGGGTCGGTCGTTACCAGGTCGAGGTCAAACTCCCGGTACGGCCGGGCGGCATCGATCCGGTAACCGAGCTCCTTCAGGTACTGACGAGCCAAGGCATGGAATTCCTCCGGCTTCGGATACGGGTTGGCGGCCCGCATCTGTTCCAACCTGGCCCGCGCCGCGGCCAGCCGGTCTTCGGCGTCAGCCTGCCCCTGGCCATCCCCCCGTTCGAAGAACTTGGGTTCCGATCGAGATGCCGGCTCTCGCGGTTCGCCGTCGGCCGGCTCAGGCCGGGCAGCCGCAGGCAATGATGCCTCGGGGGCGTCTTCAGCGGGTTGGGGTTCTTGATGAGGCGCAGGCGAAGATTCGGGTTCGAGATCGTCCTGTGGAACGTCGGTTTTCGCCCCGGCGGCTGGTGGGCGCTCGGACGGAACGTCTGCCCGGCTCTCCTTGGGCGGCGGCTCATCGGACGCCGAGGGCGAGCCGTCATACTGGACGGCCGGTTCCTCGGCTGGGGCTTCATCCGCGGCGGCGGCCAGTGGAGGATCGGCCGGACCAGCGTGCTCGGCGCACCAGGTCCAAGGCCCGTCGACACTGCGATGCGTCGCCGGTTCAGAGCAGCTTGGTGCCATGCAGGTTGGCGACGATGGCAACGCAGGCCCGCTGGGCATGGCGGACTCGAGTGGTGCCGGCTGCCCTTGCCGTCCATGGCTTGCAATCAGCCGCTTGCCAAGGCGCCAGGCCAGCAGGACGACGATTTTGGTTCCTTTCGCCAGGAGCCAGACCGCGGCCGCCACCGCTCCTGCCAGCAGGACCACGATCCACAACTCCGGACCTACGGAGTTCGAATACGCGTGGCTGCGCGATCTCCTGGCTTTGCTCACGGTTGGCGGGCGCCCATCCGCTCATCGCCGCATTCTGAAGATGTCCCGCAAGAGGCCGTAGCCGAATCCACCCACGAGACCGAAGAAGACGTCGCCGAAGAGGTGCGTCCGGCCGGCTCCCCGGCGAGCGTACCGGTAGGCACGCCGACGGTATCTCACAAGATGCCCCTTTCCTTACGAGCGCATGGCGACGGCGTCACGGCGATCGCCTGCCGCCTCCTCCGCCGTAATCCTTACCAGCGCCGAGATCTGCTTGGGCGAGAGCCAGCCCTTCTGGCTGTACTGACCAGATACAGAGGCGACAAAGGGACTCCCTGGCTGCGCGGCCTCGGCATCGGCAAGAAGGCCGCTGAGCAGAGTTCCATCGATCGCCCGATTCACGAGGACCGGTGCCTCGCCCTTGAACTTCTCGAGGATCCGGGCCGTCGCCCGGACGTCACCCAGGGCGTCGTGAGCCTGGAACCCGATGCCATAGTGGGCCGCGACCGTCGCCAGCCTGGAGTTGGCGATCGCCCCAAGCGCCTCGAGGTGGACCCTGGCCAGCGAGCAGGTGTCTATCGCGCCGTCGTGGCGCGGCAGGGCCAGGCCGTAGGTCGCCTCCTCTCGGCGCAGGAACTCGAGGTCGAATCCCACATTATGACCCACCATGACGACCGGCTCGCCGGCCGCACAGGCGAAATCGACGAACTTCCCGAGGACCTCTACGGGATGGGGCTCGCCAGCAAGGTCGCTCAGGCTGCGCCCATTGACTGCCAGGGCCTCGGGCGAGGCAGCCTCCGGCCGGAGGGGGCGAATGAGCGACTCGAACACGCCGACTTCGTCCATATCGCCGTCGAGCAGCAGCGCCGCCACCTGGATGGGCTCGTGGTGGCCGGGCTGCAGTCCCGTGGTTTCGAAGTCAAAGACCAGGAAGGCCATGCGTTGTCACCTATCCCTTCGGCAACGCCGCCGGGATCCTGAGCGGGCGCGGCCCCCATGATGCTTCCGAACTTCGCGAGAATGGTGCCGGCTCGCGGAACCAAATCCTCGCTTGGCCAGGTAAGCTAGTTTTCATCCGGCCAGAGCTTGGCCGGAACCTGGCGGAGGCCACTGCGGTTGACGAGCGAACTCCGGACTACCCTTCGACACAAGTCCTCAGACGAGCAGGAGCGCGGCGGGGACAAGAGCGCATGTAAGCGTTCAGGTGGTATCGACCGCCAGGCCCCGGCGTGCCCAGTCGTGAAGCCCTGGCGCGGCGTTCCCACGCAGCTTCTCGCCGATGGCTGCCTGAAGGTACTCGAAGAGATTCACGCCGAGCTGGCCAGCGGTCGCCGCGAGGGTCAGGCTCCGCTCGACGAAGCGTTGCCCGGCGTCGCTCTGGGTGCCGAACGATCCTTTCCGCCAAAGCACTGCCGGCCGGATGCGTCGCTCCCCGGCGTTGTTCGTTGGCTCCGCCCCGTCGGTCTCGAGGTAGGACCAGAGCGAGTCCCACTGGCGATCGAGATCCTTGGCGACGCCCCGGGTCCGCTTGTCGCCGCACTCCAGAGCTTGCCCAAGCATCCGCCAGTAGCGCGCCTTGAGCATTCGCATGCGGGAAGCGAGGGCGGCCTTGGGCATTTCGCCGGACCGGAACTGCCGGTGGTACTTCAGGAGGCGCTCGGTCTCAGCCTGCGCCCACTTGCCGAGCCTCTTGGCCTCCGGGTGCTTGCGTTCCCCGATCTCGCGCCAATTCCGCAGCAGGTGAGCATGGCAAAGGCTGCGCCGGAACTTCTCGTACGGCTTCCAGCGATCCACGATGAGCAGCCCGTCGTAGTCCTCGGGCATCAGCACGGCCAGCCCCTCGGCGCCGCGTCTCTGGTGCAGGCGAAAGATGGTCGCGGTCGGGCTGGTGGCGACCCA
>JAJXWQ010000008.1 GCA_021781555.1 bacterium | reverse complement strand
CCGTCGTGAAGGTCGCGACCGATCTCGACTTCAGCCAGATCGAGACCAACCAGGTGATCTACCAGCCGGTGATCTCGACCCCGACCGGAACCAAGAGCGGCCTGATCTTGAGCCAGCACGAGATGACCGAGGACTACAGCGGCTCCCGCCCGATGGCCATGGGGGTCCCGGGCACCTCGACCAACATCCCGACCTACCAGGCATCGAGCTCGAATTCTGCGGGCGGCGCCTACCGGCGGACTGACGTCACGCGTAACTACGACAACGACCGCGAGGTCAAGCGCATCATCAAGCCCCCCGCGGAGCTCAAGCGACTCTCGGTCTCGGTCGCGCTGAACGGAAAGATCCCCCCGAGCGAGCAGCAATCGATCCAGCAGATGATCTCGGCTGCGGCCGGCATCGATCCCACGCGCGGCGACACCCTGGTGGTGGCGGCCGTTCCCTTCAACACCACGGTCGAGCAGCAGACGGCCAACGAGATGGCGGCCGAAGAGCAGCAGGCGCGTATCCTGGCGATCGCCAAGGTCGCCGGAGCCTTGATCCTTGGCATCGTGGCGCTCTTGCTGCTGCGGAGAGGTCTGGCGAACCGCGAAGAGGATCTCTTCGAGCAGATGCCCATGTCGCTCGACAGGAACCCCATCAACGTGGCGGAGCTCGGGGCGATCGGCGAGGAAGACCGCAAGACCCATCTCCAGCGCGAGATCTCGAAGGTCGTGAAGGCGCAACCCGAGGAGGTCGCACGCCTCGTCAGGACCTGGATGATGGATGACGAATGATGCCGCCGCGAGAGGATAAGGGTGTCGTGACGAGGTCCGCAAAGGCCGTCGAGCCTGCGGGGGAACGGCCGTGAAGCCCCCGGACGACGACCGCTGGCGGCGGATGCCGGTGCCACGCATGCCGCCGGAGCTGGGCGTGACCATACGTCAGTTTCCCGAGGCCCCTTCCAGCCGCCGCGACGAGCTCAAGCGCGAGATCGCGCGGCAGGCGCGATCCCGGCCGGAGGATCTGGCCCGCATCCTCGCGCAGTGGTTGCACGCGGACGACGACCCGCCGCCAAGGCCGGGGCGTTAGGCTGGCGGAACGAAGACGGTAAGGGGTAGCATCCGGAAATGCGCTCACCGAGAGAGCTGACCGCCCGGCAAAAGGCCGCGGCGCTCCTCATCACCCTGGGACCCGAGGTCTCAGGGGATATCCTCAAGCACCTCGGCACCAACGACGACATCGAGGCACTCACCCTCGAGGTGGCCAACCTCGGCAAGCTGTCGCACGAGACGACAGAGGAGATCCTCGAAGAGTTCTATCACATGATCCAGGCCAACCGGTACATCTCGAGCGGAGGTGTGCAGTACGCCCGGGCATTGCTGGCGAGGGCGCTCGGGGCTGACAAGGCCGAAGAGATCCTCCAGCGCTTGTCGGAATCGCTGGTGGCCCTGCCCTTCGAGTTCATCCGCCAGGCCGACCCCACTCAGGTCCTCAACTTCATCCAGGCCGAGCACCCGCAGACGATCGCCCTCATCCTCGCCTACATGAAGCCCCAGCAGGCCGCCGTCGTTCTCTCGGGCCTGCCAGGCGACCTCCAGACGGACGTGGCCACTCGCATCGCGCAGATGGACCGCACCAATCCAGCCGTGCTCCGCGAGGTCGAGAAGGTGCTCGAGCGCAAGTTCTCGGCCGTCATGAGCCAGGACTTCACGAACGCGGGCGGCGTCAAGGCCGTGGTCGAGGTCCTCAACCGCGTCGACCGGGGCACCGAGCGTACGATCCTCGAGTCCCTCGAGGAGCACAACCCGGATCTCGCCGACGAGATCAAGAAGCTGATGTTCGTCTTCGAGGACATCGTCATCCTCGACGACCGCAGCATCCAGCGCGTTCTGCGCGAGATCGACAGCAAGGAGCTGGCACTCGCCCTCAAGGGGGCCAACGAGGAGGTCAAGAGCCGGATCTTCAAGAACATGTCCGAGCGCATGGGCAAGATGATCCGGGACGAGCTGGACTACATGGGGCCGGTGCGCGTCCGCGACGTCGAGGAGGTCCAGCAGAAGATCGTGGCCTCCATCCGCACCCTCGAGGAGCGGGGCGAGATCGTCGTCAGCCGCGGCGGCGGAGACGAGCTGCTCAGTTAGCGGATGGAAGCCAGCGATCTCGCTCAGCGCCTGGCGGCGCTCGGACTCGAGGTGGGGCCGCCCGGGCCGCCGGATGCCGAGCGCAAGCTCCCGAGGATCATCAAGGCCGGGATGATCGTGCGAGGCGGTGGGGTGGCGGAGGACAAGATTCCCCTCGAACCCCCGGCTCCCGTGTATCCCGAGGGCTACATCCCCCCCGAAGAGGCGCACCTCCGTTCCTTGGCCATCCTCGAGGAGGCTCAGCAGGAGGCCGCCCGGCTCCGGCAAGAGGCACTCGAAACGGGTCGCGAGGCCGGGCTTGCCGAGGGCCTGGCCGAGGGCCACAGGGCCGCGCTGGAGAGCTGGGCTGGCCTGATCGCAGCACTCAAGCAGCAGATCGAAGGCGTGGTGAGCCAGCGCGAACAGATGCTGGCCGAGGCCGAACCGGACCTGCTCCGTCTGGTCCTCCTGACCGCCAGCAAGGTCATACAGCGCGAGGTCCGGCAGCCGGATCTGCCCGCCGAGATCCTGCGCCGGACGCTTTCTCGGGCATCGGAAGGCACCGTGGTTCGGGTCCGGGTCAACCCGTCGGACCATGCCCGCCTGGATGCAGCTGGCGTCGTCTCGCCTTTTCCGGATAAAGCCAGTTACCAGCTGGTGGCCGATCCGGCCGTCGGGCTGGGGGGATGCGTCGTCGAGACGACCCTGTGTGCCATCGATGCCACGTTCCGGACCCTCTTCGAGGAGGTAGCGCAGGAGCTCGTGCAAGAGGATCCGAGCGGGGATCCGACGATCGCCGGCGCGCTCTCCGCATTCGAGGAACCCCGATGAACGGCCCGGCCACCCCGGGCTCTTTCGCGGAGGCTCCCGGCCTCGATATGGCTTCGCACCTCGCCCGCATCGAGGCCCTGGAGCCGGTGCGCTTCGAGGGCAAGGTCGCTCAGGTCGTGGGCCTGGTTGTCGAGAGCCACGGGCCGCCAGCCAAGGTGGGGGAGATCTGCCGGATTCTTCCCGACGGCGAGCCGCCCATCCTGGCAGAAGTGGTCGGGTTTCGCGGCGATCGCCTGCTGTTGATGCCGCTGGGCCCGATGGGGGGCCTGAAGCCGGGCTCTCGAGTGATCGCGACGGGACGCCCCTTCATGGTGCCTGCCGGCCTCGAGCTGCGGGGCCGGGTGCTCGATGGCCTCGGGCGCCCCATCGACGGCCTCGGTCCCGTGGCAACGCGCCAGAAGGCTCCGATCGATCGCCCTCCCCCCAATCCGCTGCTGCGCCGCCGCATCGACCGGCCGCTGGCGACGGGCGTGCGAACGCTCGATGGCTTGCTGACCGTGGGCATGGGCCAGCGGTTCGGCATCTTTGCCGGATCCGGCGTGGGTAAGAGCACGCTGCTCGGCATGATCGCCCGCTACTCTCGAGCCGATCTCAACGTCATCGCCCTGATCGGGGAACGGGGCCGCGAGGTGCGCGAGTTCATCGAGTCGGACCTGGGCCCCGAGGGCCTCGCCCGGAGCGTGGTCGTGGTCGCAACCAGCGACGCCCCTGCGCTGGTTCGCCTGAAAGGGGCCTTCGTCGCGACCGCGATCGCCGAATCCTTCCGCGATCGGGGGGCCGAGGTGATCTTGATGATGGATTCGGTCACGCGATTTGCGATGGCGCAGCGCGAGGTGGGGCTGGCCATCGGCGAGCCGCCCGCGACCAAGGGTTATACCCCCAGTGTCTTCGCTCTCTTGCCGCGCCTGCTCGAACGCGCCGGGATGGGCGAGCAGGGATCGATCACCGGGATCTACACGGTACTGGTCGACGCCGACGACTTCAACGAGCCCATCAGCGACGCCGTCCGGGGAATCCTCGACGGGCACGTCATCCTGTCTCGAGAGCTCGCCGCGATGAACCACTTTCCGGCGATCGACGTGCTTTCCAGCCTCTCTCGAGTCATGCCGCAGATCACCAGCGCCGATCACCAGCGCGCCGCGGGCCGCTTCCGCGAGCTGCTGGCGACCTACCGGGAAGCTCGCGACCTCATCAACATCGGTGCTTACGCCTCGGGTTCCAATCCCGCCATCGACCGGGCCATACAGCTCAAGGCGGCGACCGATGCCTTCTTGCGCCAGCCGATGAAAGATTCGGCAGAGTTCGGCGGAACGCTGGCCGCGCTGACGCAGCTCGGAGCTCAGGCCTCGTAGATGCCCAAGCGATTCCGATTCGGGCTCGAGACCCTCTTGCACCACCGCCAGAGGATCGAGGACGAGCGAGCGGGGGGGCTCGCTCGGGCCGTGCAGGCGCGGCTGGAGGCCGAGGCCGCGGTTCGTGCGATCGATGAGCGGACCGAGCGATCGCTGGCCGATCAGGCGGCGTTGCTGGCCCAAGGCGGGTTTGCCGCGCCGGATCTGGCCGCCTTCGTGAATTTTCGCCATGGCCTCGAGGTCCAGCGCGAACATGCCCAGAAGACCGTGGCCAAGGCCCTGCACGAGGAGGAGCGGGCGCGACGCGCCCTGGTCCAGGCCAGGCAGGACCGCGAAGCGCTCTCCCGGCTCAAGGACAAGCAGTTCAAGGCCTGGCAAATCGAGATCGACAACGCCGAGGCCCACCTGATGGACGAGCTGGCGACACAGGCCTTCGCTCGGCCTGCACGGCCCGAGACCTGACGCCGCCAGCCGTCCCTCGCTTCGGTACCGGGCCCGAGCCCTTCGGACGCCAAGGTGCTCCCGGTTTGGATGGATCGAGCCCGAGGAGTCAAACGGGGCCCGGTTGCGCAGCGCAGCGACCGCGCAGAGGGCCCCGTTCAAACTGCAAAACCTCTAGAGTGCTCCCGGGTTGGATGGATCGAGCCCGAGGAGTCAAACGGGGCCCGGTTGCGCAGCGCAGCGACCGCGCAGAGGGCCCCGTTCAAACTGCAAAACCTCTAGAGTGCTCCCGGTTTGGATGGATCGGGCCCGAGGAGTCAAACGGGGCCCGGTTGCGCAGCGCAGCGACCGCGCAGAGGGCCCCGTTCAAACTGCAAAAGGTCTAGTAAGGTTGCGGGGGCATCTGAGCCAAAGGTTGCGGGGGCATCTCCAGGGGGGACCCATCAGGTGGGATCGGCGGAGCACCGGCTGGCGGCAAC
This sequence comes from bacterium, assembly GCA_021781555.1. Classification (GTDB taxonomy): domain Bacteria; phylum Cyanobacteriota; class Sericytochromatia; order S15B-MN24; family VGJW01; genus JAJXWQ01. The sequence goes on along the minus strand of JAJXWQ010000008.1, from coordinate 59,553 downwards.
ACCGATCCGCCGAACGGAGGCAGCGGAGCTCCCCCTAGCGGAGGCTGCGCCACGCCGCCATACGGGTAAAGACCCGCCGGGCCGGCATAGAACGGAGGATAGAACGGCGAGTATGCGCCGGAGGCCAGGGCATAGGGTGCCAGGAGCAGGGCCTGGTTGTACATGAACGGGTAGAAGCCGAACGGGAAGAGGCCGCCTTGGTAGGGATAGCCTGCCCCAAAGATCCCGAATGGATAGAAGCCTCCCCAGAGGGCTGCATCAAACGGGTAGAGTCCAGACTCGCCGTAGGACCCGTAGTCCTGCCAGCCGAAGGGGAAGGCGCCCGGCCCGCCATAGGAATAAGGTCCCCAGCCGCGCCAGCCATATCCGTGGCCCCAGCCATGACCGTATCCGTGGCCCCAGCCATGACCGTAACCGTGGCCGATGCCACCGAGCCCGCCGTGGCCCCAGCCCCCGAGCCCGCCGTGGCCGAAGCCACCGACCCTGCCGCCGAAGCCACGGCCGCCGGCCATGCCGCCGAAACCGCCACCGAAGCCGCGGCCACCTCCCATACCGCCCATGCCGCCGCCAAAGCGGCTAGGGTGCAGGGACGAGGTCATGGTCGAGCCGTTGCCACCGGGCAAGTGGACGAGCGACGCCGGAATCTGCAGGAGCAAGTGAGACGCCTGCTCGGGCGTCAGCTGCGCCGGCAAAAGCGTTTTCAGGTGGTCGGTGGTCGGAAGCTCGTTGTCTGGCAGGGGGCCCAGGTCGGTGCGGGAAAGGAGATCCTGGACACTCGCGACATGCACGAAGATGCCGGATTGGCTCGCCTCCGGGACTGCCTGGATGTTCGCGCGGCCCGTGACCGGCGCGCCGGTCCCGCACCCTACCAGCGCGGCCACGGCCAGCGTGGCAGCCATTCCAAGGGCCCTACGAGGAATCATAGCTCCCCTCCTTCTCACCCCTGCGCTGGAGCTTAGGCTAGGGCTCGGAGCTGTCAACAAGTGCCTGCCGCTTTGTTGCGGGCCGCTGGCCCGCCCCAGGCGAAGAAGGGCGATCGGAGAACCCACGTTCCCCTGAAGAATGCGGCTGGCTTGCCGATTTCTTACATGGGCGCATCTGCGACGACCGGAGGTCGACCCCTCAGGCCGGCCGATCGGTATCAGGGGAGAGCGCCGGGGAGGACCATGGCAGCTTCCGAACTTCTCGCCGTCGCGCCACAGCCAGCGCAGACGCCGCTTGTCGTCGCGAACCTGGCAGCGACCCGCGCGGCCGCAGATGGGCGCTTCGGAGCGGTGGTCCAGCAAGCCATTTCTTCCAGCCGCCCGGCCGAGGCCCGGACGCGGTCGAATCCGACCGAACAACCGGTGGCATCGAGGCCGGATGGCACGAAGACCTCCGCCAGCACGACGAGCGGCACCTCTGGTCGCAAGGAAGATTCGACCCGCTCCGAGGCTGGCATCGCATCGGCGAGCGGAGCAAACCAAGGTGCCAGGATCAAGGGCGATGCCAAGGCCACGGGCGACCCGAAAAAGGCCAAGGCCAGCTCGGACTCCACGACCGCGAGCGAGCCGCCGCAGGGCAGCTTGTCGGCCCCTGGTCTTGCGGCCGCTCAAGATGCCTTGGCCCAGCTCGCGCTGGCCCAGGTTGCGACACCTCCGATCGCACCCACGTCAAACGGAGCCAGCGCCGCTGCCCCCGCGACCACCGTCGGCCCGGCAGCCGCGGGGCCCCAGGGGGCGGCTCCCGTGCTTCCCGCGGCTCCAGCTGAACCGGCTGCCGCCCAGGCCACCACCCAGACCGCGGTGGCAAAGGGCATCCAGACCCTTCAGATCGTCGCTCCGGGAGCGCTGGTCGAGAACGCGCCCGTCGCCAGCACGACACCCTTTGCCAAGAACACAGGAGTATCTGCGACCGCACCCCAGCTGCCCCCCCTGGTCGCCCAGGCTCAGGCGCTGCAGGCAGCCCAGAATCCCCGGACTCTCGCCACGAACGGGTCAGCGCAGGCTCCCTCGCAGGTTGCCGCGGGCACGGCGACTCCGCCCCAACTCGGCGCGACTCCCGCGACCGCCGCGAAGCCGAAGGTTCCGGCGAATTCCCGATTGCCCGATGCTCCCTCCGGTCGCCCGGATCCGGGCTCCGGACCGGGCCAGGCACCGCCCCTGGTTGCGGGCGCCGGGAAAGGGTCGACTACCCTGGTCGAGGCGATGGACGGCACGAAAGCCGGGTCGCAGACCACCACCCCCGGACCGAAGCTCCAGGAGCTCACGCTCAACGATCTGGTCGTCAAGCATGCGGTCTCGACGAGCGGGCAGAAGAGCCAGGACGAAGGCCCTGCTCCCGGACAGGGCCTGGCCCTGGGTGGCGCCACGGCGCGTCAGCCGGCGGGCCCCGCCCCCGAGGCTCCCGCACCGGCGCCCGTTCCCCTCCGCCAGATGCTGATCGATCAGGTGCAGCAGGCCTCGTCGACCGGGAACCAGAGCGTTTCGATGACCTTGCACCCCGAATCGCTCGGCACGATCCACCTCCACGTCCAGCTGGTCGACGGCGCGGTCAACGCGGTGATCAAGGTCGAGCACCCGGAAGTCGGTCGGGCGATATCCCAGCAGCTGGACAACCTCCGCCAGTCGTTCGAGACCCAGGGCATCAAGATCGACAAGCTCGAGGTGAACGTATCGGGGGACGACCGCCACGGCCAGGATCCCTCGACGCTGATGAACTTCGCCGGCGGCAATCCGCAACAACAGCAGCAGGCCGATTCGCACTCGGCCCAGCTCGGCTATTTGCACGCCTCGGACGCCGATCCCGAGACCCCGCCGGGGGCCGTGGACTCACCCGGTCCGGCGGTGGGTTCGTCCCTTTCGTCTGCGACCCTCGACCTGCAAGCCTAGGAGAATCGCTATGGCCCTTTCCCCTGTCACGAGCCCGACTGGCACGACGTCGGCGGCCTCCTCCTCCTCCTCGAGCAGCACCCTGACCAATGCCACGGCGGCCGTGGGCTCCCAGGCGCTGGGCGAGATGGACTTCCTGAAGCTTCTCACGACGCAGCTCCAGCAGCAGGATCCGATGCAGCCCATGGACGACACCCAGTTCGTCTCGCAGATGGCGCAGTTCAGCAGCCTCCAGGAGACCCAGCAGCTCAACCAGAACTTCCAGGCCTTCAACACCTCGATCACGAGTGCCCTGGACCTGCAGAACCTTTCCCAGGCCTCGGGCCTGATCGGCAAGGAGGTCTTCGCCGGATCGGATCCCACCAGTCTGACGATGGGTCAGGTCATCGAGATCCTGCAGCAGAGCGGCAAGCTCCAGGCCGTGGTCCAGAAACCCGATGGCTCCACGCAGAACTTCGGTCTCGACCAGATCCAGCAGATCGGGGCGACCCAGGCCCAGGAGGCGAGCTACGTCGAGCCGACCGCCAGCTCCTCGTCGACGACGTCGAGCTCCCAGCTCCCGACCGGATTCCAGACCTATCCCACGTCCACGTAGGCATGGATCCCGATGACACCCAACGACTTCGCCCTGCCGGTGGCGGCCGGCGCGATCGGACCGGTCGGTCCGACCGCCAGCCCGCGGCCGCCGATCACGGTCGGTCCACAGGCCGGGCCATCCTTCGCCCAGGTTCTCGAGAACACGGGCCAGGAGGTCAAGCTCTCCGCCCACGCGCAGGCCCGGCTCAAGAGCCGGAACATCTCGCTCGATCCGGCTCGCCAGGCCAAGCTCACGGCAGCGGTCGACAAGGCGGCCGCAAAGGGCAGCCGCGAATCCCTGGTCCTCATGGACGACGTCGCCTTCGTCGTGTCCGTCCGTAACCGCACCGTCATCACCGCGGTGGATGGCCAGAGCATGAAGGACAACGTGTTCACCAACATCGACTCGGCGGTGATCGTGTAGGAAAGAACGCTCTCCACCGCAGCCGGGCTGGACCCCTCGAGGGAAGCCCGATCCCGGAACCCGAAGCGTTCCGGCAACCACCGTCACGGCTCCACTTTGCAGGCACCCGCCTGCGCGTCTCGAGGGAGGGGACATGCTGAGATCCCTGAACGCCGGTGTTACCGGCCTGGGAAACGAACAGACCGCCATCGACGTCATCTCGAACAACATCTCGAACGTCAACACGGTGGGCTACAAGTCCCAACGCGTCGAGTTCCAGAATCTTCTCGAGCAGACCCTCGGGGCCGGATCGGCGCCGCAGAATGGCCGGGGCGGCACGAACCCCGAGCAGGTCGGCCTGGGCGTCACGACCGGTGCGATCACGACGATCGAGACCCAAGGCGCTCTCAATTACACCGGCAAGAATACCGATCTGGCGCTCCAGGGCGACGGCTACTTCGTGGTCAACGATGGAACCCAGGACTACTACACCCGTGACGGAAGCTTTGATTTCGACAGCAGCGGCACCTTCATCCACGCCGACGGGATGAAGGTCATGGGATGGACGGCGGTCAACGGCGTCATCAATCCGCAGGCAGAGCCGAGCTCGATCACCATCCCCAGGGGCATGACGCTGGCACCCAAGGCGACGCAGAACGTCGACATCAAGGGCAACATGCAGGCGACCGCCTCGGACATCTCGCTGGCTGGCGTCATCCAGGGCAGCACGACGGCCGGTTCGCCTTCTCCTGCGTCCCCCGTGAGCGTGGCGCTCCGCATGTTGAACTCCAAGGGCGAGCTCATCACCGGAACGCTGAAGCTGACCCAGGAGGGGAGCACACAGACCTGGGACGCGGCGTTCACCCCGGACTCCGGGTCCGCAGCCGTTCTCACGACCGGCTCGGCGCCGATCGGCCTGGGCAAGATCACCTTCGACGACACCGGCAAGGTGTCGGATAACGCCTTGACACCCCTGACGCTCACCTACCTCCCGACGGACGGGGCGCAATCGCAGTCCTACAACCTCGACCCCAGCACCCTCCAGATTCGCACCGACGTCACCAGCTCCCAGATCGGCTTCGCCGCACCGCTGTCGACCGACCCCTCGGGGGCCAGCCTGCCTTCGGGCGACGTGGGGATCTGCTACGCAGGCAGCTACACGATGACGGTCAACTGGTTCGACGCCACGGGCCAGCAGCATACCGGCAGCCTCGTGATGCAACGCGATCTCGACGCGCAGAACGCCAGCGCCGGTACGACGGCCCCGATCGAGTGGCGGTCGCTCTTTACGTACAACGACCCCACGATCAAGGACGACACCACGGGATCGGGGGCGGGTGCCGGGCCCATTCCGATCGACATGGGCACGGTGTCGTTCGACCAGTACGGCATGCTCGCATCCAACGGCCTCAATGCGGCCTCCATCAAGTACACCAATGGCTCGGCCGACTCCACCCTGGCGTTCGATCCCGGCCAGGTCGGCGACGTGAACGGCCTGACCCAGTTCCAGACCGACTCCACGGCCCTGGTGAGCGGGCAGGATGGCTTCGCGGCAGGATCCTTGACCGGCCTGTCGGTAGATCCCTCGGGGATCATCTCGGGCGTCTTCAACAACGGCCAGGTCCGGCAGCTCGCGCAGGTGGCGGTCGCCAACTTCGACAACCCGGAAGGCCTCGTGAACACCGGCAACAACCTGCTCCAGGTGGGCAACAACTCGGGCGATGCCCAGATCGGCACTGCGGAGACCGCCGGGCGTGGCTCGATCGCCGAGGGCAATCTCGAACAGAGCAACGTCGACCTGGCCCAGCAATTCGCAGATCTGATCGTGGCCCAGCGCGGCTTCCAGGCCAACGCCCGGATCATCACGACATCCGATCAGATCCTGCAGGAGCTCATCCAGCTCAAGCAATAGTGCGCGGTAGGGCCGAAGTCCCCGGTCTCCCGGGCCAAAGCCACCAGGGTGCAACTCCTGGCTGCCCTGGCCCCGGGAGCTCGCAAGGCCCGTACATCACAGGAACCCTGCCGATCCCGAGGGGCGGCAATCCGAGCGCGTCGTGGGTATGCAAGAGGAGATGGAGATCCGACCGGTCCTCGGCGCCGCCGCCCAGCAAGCTGGGTCCGGCGTCGCCGGCCCGCAGCTTGCCGATGGCCAGGTGGTCATGGGAAAGGTCGTGTCGGCAGGGCCTCACGAAGCCGATCTCGAGATCGGCGGCAAGCTCATGTCGGTCCAGACCGATGTGCCTCTGGCTGAGGGCGATCAACTTGCCCTCAAGGTCTCGATCGGTGGCGCCGGACAGGTCCGCCTGACCATGCTGAGCCTGACCGGATCGTCCGTCTCGCTCCTGTCGGATTCCAACATCGCAGCGTTGCTCGAGCAGGTGGATCTACCCTCGGATCGCCCGTACCGGGACGGTGCGCGCCTCCTCCTCGCGCAGGCGGACACCGTGGATCCCGTGGCCCTCCGGGAGCTCATGCGCCAGGCGCCCGCCGATCGTCCTGCGGCCGCCTTGCTGCTGGCTCGCGGGCTTCCGGTGACGCCGGCCGCCCTCGCCTTGGTGCGTGGACAGGATCCAGGTGCCAGCTTCGGCAAGGAGCTCGCCAGGACCCTGACGGAATCGGGAGCCTTGCAAGACGGACCACCCGAACTGGCTTCCTTGATTCTCCCGGATCACGCCGATGCCACGTTCCTGTCCAGCGCCCTGGCAACCCTGGTCGAGGTGTTCACCCCCCCCGAAGCCGCGATCGCAAGGCACCTCGAGGCAGCCCCATCCGGGTCTGCGCCAACTGGCTTGCCTCCTGACGAGGCCACGGGAGAGTCGTCCCCCGAACCGGCTGCCGGCCGCCCGTCCGGCGCTCCGCAAGATCCCTCTCGAGCGCCTTCGTCCGGTCCAGCTACCGGGCTGGCGGAGCGTGCCGGACCCGGGACCCTCGAGCCGCAGGTCGGGGCAGCCCCCCCGGCGGGGGACCAGGAGCCCGTGCCGGGGCAACCGCAGGCCCCGGTGACCGATCCCGGGCCCGGCGGCCAGGGGAACCCCGCGACAGGACCCGCCGGGGCGCTCCCGCAGGCTGACCCCCTTGGCACCGCACCGCAAGCGCCGGCCCAGGCGCCTCCAGCGGGAACCGCATCGCGATCCGCTCTCCCGCAGGCACCGCTGCCCCCCGGCGACGGGCCGCAAGCCGCACCTGCCACGGGCTCTTTGCCGGTCCTGGCAGCACCGCCAGCTCCGCTTCCCGTCGGGGCGGCCGGGCAGCCCCTCCAGGGGAAGCCCCGCGGAAATTCGAGCACCCACCCCGAGGGAACCGCGCCCGGGCGCGAAGGACCCGCCAAGGGTGCGGGCACCGGGTCGGATCCCGAGCCGGTGGCGTCAGGACAGGCGCCGGAGCTCCGCCTCGCTTCTAACCTCGTGGTGGCTCTCGCGAAGGCGATCGCCGGGCGAGCAACCGACTCGAGGCAGACCTCGAGAACGCGCGGGGGCAAGGTCGTCCTGGGACCGGCCGCACCCTCGGCGCAGGCGGATCCCCGTCCCGAGGCGGGATCGCCCCTTGCCGAACTCCACCAGCAGATCCGGTTCCAGCAGCTCGAGAACGCGGCAACCACCCGCCAGCTCCAGGAGGTGCGCCTGCCGCTGATCTTCGGCGCCAATCGCGGCGAGCTGGTGGTCCAGCGGTACCAGGGCAACGCCAAAGAGCCCGAGGGCCACGCCCGGATCGTCGTGGCCCTCGACATGGCCAGGCTCGGCCCGCTCAAGGTCGATCTGATGTACCTTCGCGGGCACGTCAGCGGTAACCTCATCGTGGCGGACGCGGCCACAGCCGACTACCTCGCGGGCCGGCTGGACGAGCTGACCTCGAGCATCGCGGGCGTCGGCGTGGGGGTCGGCCACCTGGCCGTCTCGACGCCGTCCGAGACCCCGGCGGCGGCGCCGGTGGGCGCACGCTTCGATCTCAAGCTCTGATGACGCAGCCAGATCCCCAGGCATCACAGAAGCAGGCCGTCGCCCTGCGCTATGATGGGGAGCGGGACGCCGCCCCCGTGGTCGTAGCGAGCGGGCGCGGGGCGCTGGCCGAGCGGATCATCGAGACCGCACGCGAGCACGGCATCCCGATCCAGGAGGACGCGCAACTGGTCGAAGCCCTGTCCAAGCTCGATCTCGGGGAGATGATCCCCGCCGAACTCTACCCGGTCGTCGCCGAGATCCTGGTCTTCGTGGCCCGTGCCGACCGGGAGCGCTTGCTGACGCCCGCGAGGAACCTTCCGTGATCCGCGTGACTCGCCTCAATACCACCGAGTTCGTCGTCAACGCGGATCTCATCGAGACCGTGGAGGCCACGCCCGACACCGTCATCACGCTGACGACCGAGCGCAAGTACGTGGTGCGCGAATCGGTCGAGGAGATCCTCTCGCGGGTCATCTCTTACAAGCGATCCTGCATGGCGCCCGCATTGGTGCCGAAACCCGATACGGACGCCCTTTAAGGAGATACGCAGCTGGAATTCTCCACCCCGTTTGGCATCCTGCTCGGCTGGAGCGCGATGCTCGCAGCCTTCACCATCGAAGGCGGCAAGGTCACCTCGCTGCTCCAGCTGTCGGCCGCCATGATCGTGTTCGGTGGCACCTTCGGGGCCACCTTCCTCAGTTTCCCCATGCGGGAGATGCGGGCCTTCATCAAGATCCTCGCGCTGGCGTTCGGCAAGAACAAGCTCGAACCTCACGAGCTCATTCCCCAGCTCGTGCGCTACGCCGAGAAGGCCCGCAAGGAAGGCCTGCTGGCCCTGGAGGCCGATGTCGCCGAGGCCGGCGATGAGTTCCTGCAAAAGGGCATGCAGATGGTCTCGGACGGCATCGACATGAACACGGTCCGCGAGATGCTCGAGACCGAGCTGTCCTTCATCGCGAGCCGCCATGCGGCGTCCTTCGGCATCCTCGAGGCGATGGGGGGCTACGCCCCGACGATGGGCATCATCGGGACGGTCATGGGCCTCATCTCGGTGCTTTCCAGCCTCCAGGATCCGAGTTCGCTGGGACCCCACATCGCCACGGCCTTCGTCGCCACCCTGTATGGCGTCTGGAGCGCCAACCTGCTGTGGCTGCCGCTCGGCATGAAGCTCAAGCGCAAGAGCGAGGAGGAGATCCTCGTGCGCGAGCTGATGCTGGCAGGAATCCTGTCCATCCAGGCCGGGGACAACCCGCAGATCGTCGAGGAGAAACTCAAGAGCTACCTCTCCCCTTCGATGCGGCGCGCCATCCAGAAGGAAGAGTAGTGGAGCGGCGGCGGGGGTCGGCTGGACGCCACGGAGCTGACGGGCTCGCGGCGGTCGGGGGAGGCTGGCTATGAGCCGCCGCAAGGCGCATGCCGGAGGCCATGCCAATCACGAGCGCTGGCTTTTGACCTATGCCGACCTCATCACGCTCCTGCTCATCTACTTCATCGTCCTCTTCGCCATGAGTAGCCTGAACGCGGCCAAGTACAAGCAACTCGAGACCGCGATCAGCAGCGCTTTCAACGTCGTGCCGGAAACCTCGGGGGGGAGCAATGCCGTGCTGAACGGACAGCCCGCCGTGATGCAGATGCCGGTTCCCCTGTACAGCCAGACCGAGGAAGACACCTTCGAGCGGATCGAGTCCCGGGTCAAGGCCATTTCCAGAACGGTCGCGTCGGGTTCCCTGGATGTCCGCGAGACCCCACGCGGGATCGTCATATCCATCGAGGACAGCGCCCTGTTCGCCCCGGGCTCGGCCGACCTCGATCCGGCGATCACGCGCACGCTCGGAAAGGTGAGCGCGATCCTCCGCTCGACTCACAACCATATCCGCGTGGAGGGCCACACGGACGATACCCCGATCCACACCGCGCAGTTCCCATCCAACTGGGAGCTGTCCACGGCGCGGGCAACCAACGTATTGCACTACCTGATCGACCACGGCCACCTGCTCCCCAGCCGGTTATCGGCGGCGGGATACGGGGAATACTTCCCCCGAGTTCCCAACACCACGAAAGCCAACCGGGCCAAGAACCGCCGCGTCGACATCGTGCTCCTGCGGGATGCTACAATGGCCCAGGAGCCAAGCGAGCCGGACTTTTCGGGCATCCCTGCAGCTCGGCGAGAGGGTTCTAGAGGCTAGAGAGAATTGGCGGACAAGAAGGCAGCCTCCGGCGCAAGTGGCCTGATGAGCGGTCGCATCGTCGCCGGGGCGATCGCCGTCGCGATCATCTCGGCGCTGAGTTCGTTCGTGGCCATCCGCTTCGCCTTGCCCAAGCAGATCGTCGTCATCCAGAAGAACGTCGTCGAGACCCCGTCGCCAACCCAGAACGAGCTCCAGGGCGATCTCTGGAGCTTTTCCGATCCCTTCATCGTCAACCTGGCCGATCCTTCGCATCACTTCCTCAAGGTCTCGGTCTCGCTCATGATCGCCCGACCCGGTTCCGCGTCTGGCCAGGGCAAGACCAACCAGGATTCCGGCACGGCCGCCAAGGCCCTGGCTTCCCGGATGACTCCGATCGTCCCGGTATTTCGCGACGCCGTCATCGGCGTCCTCAGGCGACAGACCATCTCCACCTTGTACGACCAGGATCGCGTCAAGAGCGAGATCAAGGTTGCCCTCAACCTGCTCCACGAGCAGGATGCCGACCAGTTCCCTCGGACGCTGAGCGTCTACTTCAGCGACTTCGTCATCCAGTAGGCCCGAACCCGCCCCTGAAAGGACCCCTCCGAACCCGGATTTTCCATGTCCGATATCCTGAGCCAGAACGAAATCGACGCCCTGATGGCCGCATTGGCCAAGGGCGAACTGGCTCCCGAGCGCGGTCCGGCCGTGGGCCGCGACGACGTCGAGAGCGTCGCGGCGCGCAAGGCGGTCCGGACCTACGACTTCAAGCGCCAGAACAAGTTCAGCAAGGATCACATCCGCACCCTCTCGATGATCCACGAGGGTTTCGCGCGCCTCCTGTCCACGTCGCTGTCCGCACAGCTTCGCATGCTGGTGCAGGTCGAGGTCGTATCGGTCGAGCAGATGACCTTCGACGAGTACTCCCGATCGATGCCCGGTCCCACCATCCTCAACATCTTCACACTGGAGCCACTCGACGGAACGGCCTTGCTCGAGTTCAACATCGACCTCACGAGCTCCATCATCGATCGCATGCTTGGCGGTCCTGGCCGCGTCACGCGTATCCGGCGGGATCTCACCGACATCGAGCGGACGCTCATCGCCTCGGTCACGCAGCGGACGCTGGCCAATCTTGCCGAGGCCTGGGATGACGTCGTCCAGTTCGTTCCCCGGCTCGAGACCACCGAGACGAACCCTCGCTTCGTCCAGATCGTGCCGCCCGGGGACGTCGTCGTGCTCATCACCTTCGAGGCCAAGCTCGGCGAGAACACGGGTCCGATGAGCCTTTGCATCCCCTACATCGTCCTCGAGCCCGTCATGAGCAAGATCAGCGCCCAGGCCATGTTCGCGACCGCCCGCATGCACCAGAGCGACGAGTACAAGGTCCGGCTGCACGAGCGGGTGATTCACACCTTCGTCCCGTTCTCGGTGGTTCTCGGCGGTTCGGACGTCACGCTCGGCGATGTCGTCAGTCTCCAGGTGGGCGACATCGTGCCGCTGGATCAGCCGAGCGAGGCTGCCCTGCCGATCGTCATCGGCGATGTCACCAAGTTCAAGGGTCGCCCAGGCATCCTGCGCAACCGCATGGCCATCCAGATCACCGAAGTGGTCCCCGAGGAAAAGAAGGTCGATGACTGACCTGGAGCTGAACGGCGACGAGCTGGCGATCCTCGAGGACGTCTGTGCCACCGCGATGCGGGCTGGCGCTACCACGCTGTCCATCCTGTTGAACCAGCAGGTCACGGTATCCTCGCCGACCGCGCAGGTGCTCGATGCCGATGCGGTATCGCGATTCCTGCAGGAGCCCTCGGTGATGGTCGAGATGCCCATGACCGTCGGCCAGCCGGCGACGAGCGCCTTCTTCTTCGGCCAGGCGGATACCGCGCGCATCACCGACCTCATGATGGGCGGCGAGGGCTCGCCGCCGGATACCGAGATCGACGATCTCCGCCTTTCGGCGATCAGCGAGGCCGTCAACCAGATGATGGGCATGGCATCCAACGCCTTGACCACCACCTACGGAACCAAGGTCGAGGTATCGCCCCCGCAGGCCTCGGTCGTGGACTCGCCCGATGCGCTGACGCTCCCGGCAGACCTCGGCGACGGGCCGTTCGCCGTGGTCACTTACCTCTTTGCGATCGAGGGGCTGGTCGAGTCCCAGATCTCGCAACTCATGCCCTTGCCCGCTTCTCGCAACCTGATCGAGCTAGCCCGGAGCAAGCAGGGCAGGGCCCAACCGGCGCCTGCCCCCGCAGCTACGAGTCCAGGGGCCGATCTGCTGGCGAGCATCCCGCAGGTGGCGCCGCCCCACGCTCCGCCCCCGTCCATGCCCCCCGACCTCGGCCCCTCCGTACCGTATGGCATTCCGCAGGCTCCGGTGGCTCCCCCACCCCTTCCGCCTCCGCCGCAGCGCGAGATCGTGGCACAGTCCGTCCAGTTCGGTCCCCTGGGCGCTCCGGTAGGGCCCGCCCCCCTTGCCGCGGCATCGGGGCTCGACCTCATCATGGACGTGCCCTTGCGGGTAACCGTCGAGCTCGGTCGAACCAGGATGCAGATCCGGGACGTCCTCGAGCTCGGGAAAGGCTCGGTAGTCGAGCTTGACAAGCTCGCGGGCGAGCCCGTAGATTTGCTGGTCAACGGGAAGCTCATCGCCCGCGGCGAGGTCGTGGTCATCGACGAGAACTTTGGCATCCGCGTAACCGATATCGTGAGTCCCGCCGAACGCGTGACGGGATTCAGGGGGATCGGACTGTCGTGAAGTCGATCCTCATCGTCGACGATGCCGCGTTCATGCGCTTGATGCTCAAGGATATCCTGTCGCAGAACGGCTATGCGGTCGTCGCCGAGGCCGCCGATGGCCAGGAGGCCGTCGATCTCTACCGCAAGTTCAAGGTCGATCTGGTGACGATGGATATCACGATGCCCACGATGGACGGCATCACGGCCATCAAGGAGATCAAGGCGCACGATCCCGAGGCCCGTATCATCGTCTGCTCGGCCATGGGCCAGCAGGCCATGGTGCTCGAGGCCATCCAGAGCGGAGCCCGGGATTTCATTGTCAAACCTTTCCAGGCGGACCGGGTTCTCGACGCCGTCAAGAAGGCGCTCAAGTAGTCCCGTGAGATTGCTGCTCGCCCTCCTCGCGACCCTCGGGGTTTACATAAGCCTGGCCGGATGGCCCGCGCAGCGCCTCGAGAGCCCCCCCACGACGCTGGCGCAGCTTGCCGTCTGGACCTGTCCACCGGCCCAGGCGGCGACGACGGCGGAGATGGCGACCGGCGATACCTGGGTCTGGAAGGACTATCAGGATCCCGATAGCCTGGCCGCGCCCAAAACGCCCCTCTGGGAGGCCGCCATCGGGGTCTTCTTCAAGCTGGCCCTCGTCATCGCCCTGATCTACGCCGTCCTGTACGGCTACAAGCGCCTCCTGGGTCTCCGTTCCGCGGGCGTTCTCGGCGGCCGGATCCGCGTGGTCGAAAGCACGCGTCTGGCCGGAACGCAGTCGCTCCTCCTGGTCGAGGCCAATGGTCGCTACCTGCTCCTTGGCAGCAACGGAGCAGGCGTCCTGGTCAAGCTCATGGACTGGCCGGTCGAGCAGACCGCCCCCGCTCCCGAGGATGCGGCCTTCGAGCGCGCGCTGACGCAGGCGGGCCGCACCGACGCCGGCACTGGCGCGGGGACGAGCCATCCCCCCGCTCAAGCTCCGGCGGGCGCCCGGGATGATTTTGACGGTGTGATCGAATCGTCGATACGGCAGGCGATGTCGCGGGACGATCCGGCATGATCGCTTTCGCATCGGGGCCGCCCGAGTCGCCGTGCGACAGCTCGTTCCCGAGCGCGAAGATCGCCCGGCCTGCCGGCGCGGCAGGCCCCACGGAGGAACGCGCCGCAGGATGGCACCGAGGGATCTGGCACCGGGCCCGATTGGCCCGGGCGTGGCCGGTAGCCACCATCCTCTTGCTGGCTCTGGCGGCGTGGGCGCTGTGGGCCGCTCCGGCGCTGGCCCAGTTCGCCGTGCCCAGGTTCCCGACCACCACGAACCACACCACGATCTCGGTCTCCTTGCAGCTCCTGGCCCTGCTGACGGTGCTGTCGTTGGCGCCGGCGATCCTGGTCATGATGACGGCCTTCACGCGCATCATCATCGTGCTCTCGTTCATCCGACAGGCGATCGGCACGCAGACCATGCCGCCCAACCAGGTGATCGTGGGCCTGGCGCTGTTCCTCACGTTCTTCGTGATGGCCCCGGTCGCCAACAAGATCAACGAGCAAGCAGTGCAGCCCTACATGGCCGGCAAGCTCGATCAGGTCGCGGCGCTCCACACCGCCGAACAGCCGATGCGCACGTTCATGCTCGAGCAGACGCGCCAGAAGGACCTGGCGCTGTTCGTGTACATGGCCAAGCTCCCGCGGCCCCGGGGCCCTGCTGACGTGCCCACGTACGTCATCATCCCGGCCTTCATCATCAGCGAGCTGAAGACCGGCTTCCAGATGGGCTTCATGATCTACCTGCCGTTCCTGGTGATCGACATGGTCGTGAGCTCCATCTTGATGTCGATGGGCATGATGATGCTGCCCCCCGTGATGGTCAGCCTGCCGTTCAAGCTGATCCTCTTCGTCCTGGTCGACGGCTGGCACCTGCTGGCCCGAGCCCTGGTCCAGAGCTTCTCGCCATGAGCCAGCAAGGGTTCATCGATCTTGCCACCCAGGCCATCTACACCGCGGCGCTGGTGGGCGGACCGGCGCTGGCGATCAGTCTCGTGGTGGGTCTCATGATCAGCATTTTCCAGGCGGTCACGCAGATCAACGAGGCGACCCTGACGTTCATCCCCAAGATCGTGGCGGTCGGCGCAGCGCTGGTCCTGCTGGGACCCTGGATGTTGCGCGTCCTGATCGACTTCACCTCGGGCATTCTCTTGCAGATGGCCCACCTTCATTAGCGGCGCGCTTGCAGGTGCCTGGTTAGCCGCCGATGGATCTCAGTGCGCTCCTCTCGATGCCCCAAGATGGCCTGCTGGTCTTCTTGCTCTTGTTCGTGCGCTTCTCGGCCATGCTGATGCTCGCGCCCCTGTTTTCGCAGCCCCAGCTCCCCGTGCGGCTCCGGATCGGCCTGGCGCTCATGGTCTCGATGGTGCTCCTCCCGCTGGAGCTCCACGCCCCGCACGCCAGACCTGCGGGCCTCGATGGGCTGCTCGTGGCGGTGGCCGGGGAGGCCACGGTCGGCATCATGCTGGGGTTCGTGGCCATGCTGGTCTTCCAGGCGGTGTCTTTCGCGGGCTATCTCATCGGCCTGCAGATGGGCTTCGGAATGGACTCCATGTACGACCCCGGCACCAACCAGTCCGTCCCGGCCCTGGCGGTCTTCCTCGGCGTGATCGCCTCGATGGTCTTCCTGCTCGCGGATGGGCACCATTACCTGCTCCTGGCGCTCGATCACAGCCTGCGCGTGGTGCCGCTCGGGACCTTCCGGTTCTCCGGCCAGACCGTGACCTCGCTCTTGAATGCGACGGCCGGGATGTTCACCACGGTCTTCGAACTCGTGCTGCCGGTCCTCGGAGTCTTGCTCCTGACGGAGGTCGCCCTGGCGATCATGAACCGCGTCATGCCGCAGATGAACGTCTTCGTGGCTGGCTTCCCGCTCAAGATCGCGCTGGGGTTCCTTACCCTCGCCATCGGCTTGCCCCTGATGGTCGCGTATCTCGACGACGCGTTCGGCCGGATGACGCGCGAGCTCCTGATGCTCTTCGGGTAAGGTCTACATGACCTTTGCAATCCCGGTGGGGCGAGCTGGCGACAGGCTGGCGATCCCACGGCTGGTCTGATCTTCCATGGCCGAACCCGACAAGACCGAGGCTCCAACCGGTAAACGCCTGGCCGATGCCCGCAAGAAGGGCAACGTCCCGCGCAGCTCGGACGTGACGACGGCGGCGATCCTCGGGACCGCACTGCTGTACGTGCGATTTCGGTGGGCGGCCATGGGCAAGAGCCTTGCCGGACTCATCGCCGGCTCGCTCGGGTCCTTCCCGAACCACGACCTGTCGCCGAAGTCCGTCGGCGATCTCTTGCTGCGCGACGGCGCGGTCCTTATCGGCGTGGCGGGCCCCTTCTGCTTGACCCTCTTGATCGTCGGGGTCCTGGTCAATCTCGCCCAGGTCGGGCCGATGTTCACGACCGAGACGATGCGCCCCAATCTGGGCAAGCTCAACCCTTTCACCGGATTCAAGCGCTTCTTTTCGGCCCACGTCTTTGTCGACCTGGGCAAGAACCTCCTCAAGATCGCCGTCCTGGTCAGCATCATCTGGGGCCTGCTGGTGCAGCGCTATCCGATGATCGTGTCGGGCTGGCGGATGGGACCGGCCACGCTGGCTCCGCTGCTGGCAGACACCGCCTGGCAGATGGTCTCCCGGCTGCTCATGGCCCTCGTCGCGATCGCCGTGGCGGACTACGCCTGGCAACGCTTCGATCACCGCCGATCGCTCAAGATGAGCAAGCAAGAGGTCAAGGACGAACTCAAGCAGCAAGAGGGATCGCCCGAGGTCAAGGGCGAGATCCGCAAGCGCATGCGGCAGGCGGCCCGGCGCCGGATGATGCAGCAGGTGCCCAAGGCGACGGTCATCATCACCAACCCGACGCACTACGCCGTCGCGCTCCTGTACGACCGCGAGACCATGCCGACGCCGATGGTCGTCGCCAAGGGCCAGGATTTCGTCGCTCTTCGGATCCGAGCGATCGCCGAAGAGTACGCGGTGCCGATCGTCGAGAATCCGCCCGTGGCCAGAGAGCTGTACCGGATCGTGGAGATCGGCGACATCATCCCGCCCGTGCTGTACCAGGCGATCGCGGAGATCCTGGTGACGATCCAGAAAGCCGAGCCCAGGAAAGTCCAGCTCTGAGGCGCTGCGATCATTTCCGAAATTTGGGGCAAGTCCGGGTAAAGGTCTCCCGATAACCTCTCCTGGAAGAGGATGGGTTTCAAGTGGCTGTTTCTGCGCCTGGTCGCGATCCCCTGAGCGGCGGATCGATCAGAGGCGCGAGCGTGCCTGCAGCTCGCGCCCGGGTCTCCGGGACCCGCCTGGTGGCAAGCCGTGGCGATCGCGTGATCCTCTCTTGCCAGACCGCCGCGCCTGCGCCCGCGCCGGTCGTCGGGACCACCCGGCAAAGCTCTGCGGACCACGCCAAGGCCGCGCCCGCAGCTCCTGGCGCCGCACAGCTTCTCAAATATCGGCTCTGGCCCCTGTCCGGAGCCCCGGTCGTGGCCCCCGGCGACGACGTCCGCCTTGGCACCACCGGCCTCGTTCCGCGCATTCTCGACTGGGTCGACACCTGGGCACCCGGGCTGGCCAACGGCATCCGCAAGGGCACGCGGATCGCCGGACCGCCGATGTACTGGGTCTCCGGCATCGCCAACGGCCTGATGCTGCTCCACGACTGGCACAACCCGGCCTTCAAGCCCGACACCAAGGTTGCGCTGGCCACGGGGACCGGGCTCACGCTCGTCGGAGCTGGAGCCGCAACCTATTCCGCCCTTCCACTTCAAGGAGCGCTGATCGCCAACCGCGTGGCGGGCGTCGCCGGGGGGCTCGCCGGAGGCCTTTTCGGAGCCATCAACATGATCGTCACGCTCCGGACCAAGACCGCGACCCCCACCGAGAAGGTCTCGGCAACGGGCAGCTTCATCCTCGGCTCGCTCGGCACCATCATCGGCACCGCCGCGGTATTCCTTCCCGCCGGCACCGCCCTGGGTCCGCTCGGTCTCGGCGCCTGGGCCGCCGTCGTCGGCGGCACGGCCACGGCCCTGGCCGTGACCCAGCTCCTTTTCGGCAAGAACAAGTGGCTCAACCACGAGCTGTCGACCGCTGGCAAGGAGCTCGGCGCGGTCGGCCATTCCCTCGGCAGCCTGACTCACAAGGCCTTGAGCTGGGTGTAGGCGGTCGGGGCGCGAGCCCCTGGCTCGCGGGTGGGATATCCGGGCGCGACGGCCAGCGGCGCCAGGCTCTTGGGGTATAGTGGCAGGTAGCGCCCACGGCCAGACGGATCTGGCCATGCTTCGGATGGATCCGACCGCGAGAATCCCGTAGAAGTCCCGTTGGCAACCGACGCCCCGCCTACCTCGGCAGTCAAGGACGTGTCCGCGCCCCGCGGGCTCGACCGCCTGCTGAAGCAGAGCGACATCGTCCTGGCCGTCATCCTGGTGACCGTGGTCATCATGATGATCATCCCTATCCCCAAGCAGCTGCTGGACATCCTGCTCGTCACCAACATCACGGCCAGCTTGTCGGTCCTCCTGATCGCGCTGTACGTGACCGAGCCGCTGGAGTTCAATACCTTCCCGTCGCTGCTGCTCATCCTCACGCTCTACCGCCTCAGCCTCAACATCACGACGGCACGACTGGTCCTGCTGCACGCGGACGCCGGGAGTGTCGTCCGGGCCTTCGGAAGCTTCGTGGTAGGCGGCAACTACGTCGTCGGTATCATCGTCTTCATCCTCCTGGTCGTGATCCAGTTCGTCGTCATCACGAACGGCGCGGGTCGTATCTCGGAAGTGGCGGCGCGCTTCACCTTGGATGCCATGCCCGGCAAGCAGATGGCGATCGACGCCGATCTCAACACGGGACTCATCAAGGACGAAGAAGCCCGGGCCAGGCGGCGCAAGATCCAGCGCGAGGCAGACTTCTACGGCACGATGGACGGCGCCTCGAAGTTCGTTCGCGGCGACGCCGTCGCGGGCCTCGTCATCACGGCCGTCAACATCGTCGGGGGCATCATCATCGGGGTGCTCCAGCACCACATGACGCTCGCGCAGTCGGCCAGCACCTATACCATCTTGACCATCGGCGACGGCCTGGTCAGCCAGATTCCGGCCCTCTTGATCTCGACGGGCACGGGCATCCTGGTCTCGCGGGCGGCTTCCGATGAAAACCTCGGCAGCCAGATCAGCACGCAGATCCTCGCCAACCCGAGGCCACTGATGATCGTCGCGGCGATGCTCGTTGGCCTGTCGGTCGTCCCGGGCTTGCCCATGGCGCCGTTCCTCGGGGTGGGCTCAGTCGTGGGTGGCATCGCGTATGCCATTTACCAGGGGCAGCGCAAGGCCGCCAAGGAGGCCAAGCAAGCGTCCGATGTGCCGGCCGTCGAGCCGCCCAAGGGCCCCGAGAACGTGATGGGACTCCTCAAGGTCGATCCGATGCAGCTCGAGATCGGCTACCGGCTCATCCCCCTGGTCGACGCCACCCAGGGAGGAGACCTCCTCGAGCGCGTCACGATGATCCGCCGGCAGGTGGCGCTCAAGTTCGGCCTGGTGCTGCCGCCGATTCGCGTCCGGGACAATCTGCAGCTCAAGCCCAAGGAGTACCGGATCAATCTACGCGGCGTCGAGATCGCCAAGGGCGAGGTCCAGATGGACCATTACCTGGCCATGAACAGCGGCATGGCAGCCGACGAGATCCAGGGCATTCCCACCACCGAACCCGTCTTCGGGCTGCCAGCATACTGGATCACGGAGGCCGACAAGGAAAGAGCCGAGATGCTCGGATACACGGTGTTCGACATCTCGAGCGTGATCGCCACCCACCTGATGGAGGTCATCAAGGCGCACTCGGCCGAGATCCTCACCCGGTCCGACACCCAGACGCTCCTCGACAACATCAAGCAGGACAACGAGGCCCTCGTGAACGCCATCGTGCCGGATCTGCTGCACGTCTCAGACATCCAGAAGGTCCTGCAGAACCTCCTGCGCGATCAGGTCAGCATTCGCGACCTCGTCCCGATCCTGGAGGCCCTCGAGGTCAATTCCCGGATCACCAAGGACATCGACACGCTGACCGAGTACTCGCGCCTGGCGCTGGCCCGGAGCATCTGCAAGTCGAATCTCGGCCCGGATGGCTCGCTTCCGGTCCTGACCCTGAATCCGCAGCTCGAGCAGATCCTGTCCAATTCCATACAGCAGACCGATCAGGGGGCCTTCGTGAGCCTGGAACCGGGCGTCGCCAGCAAGATCCTGCAGAACGTCCACGATCACGTCGAGCGCCAGGGCGCCCAGGGCGTCCAGCCCGTGGTCCTGACCAGCAGCAAGGTCCGCCTGGTCTTCCGCCGCCTCATCGAGCGCAAGCTGCCGAACCTGCAGGTCATGTCCTACAATGAGGTCATTCCGCCCAGCACCGAGGTGAGATCCCTTGGCCTCATCAGCATCTAGCAGCTTGCCGGGCGACCCGGGCCGCGTGCCGGAGGAGTCCGGCAGCCTCGCTGCCTTCAAGCGGGAGATCTCGCAGCTCATCGGGGTCAATCTGGCCGAGTATCAGGATCGTCAGATGGAGCGGCGGATACAGACGCTCATGCGGCAAGAAGGCGCCAGCGATCCGATCTCCTATCTCGAGGTGCTCCGCTCCGATCCCAGGAAGCTGCATGAATTCACCTTGGGTGTCACCATCCACGTTTCCGAATGGTTCCGGGATGCCGAGCGGTTCGAGGATCTCGCCCGTGTCGTCATGCCCGAGCTGCTCGAAAGATTCCAGCGCTTGCGAATCTGGAGCGCAGGCTGCTCGGTCGGCTGCGAGCTCTATTCGGCCGTCATCGTCGCCGATCGCCTCGGCGCACTGGATCGTTGCGAATTCCTCGGCACCGATATCGATGAGGACGTGCTGGGCCGCGCTCGAGCCGGGATCTTCGGCGCGAACGAGCAAAAGGGCTTGGCTGCGCTCGATGCCAGGCGCTACTTCGAGCCCGTCGACGCGGGCGCCCTGCAGCTGCAGCCAGAGCTTGCCGGTCGCGCCCGGTTCGAACGGCATGACCTCCTGGCGGATTCTTACGACCAGGGATTTCAGCTCATCCTCTGCCGCAACGTGACCATCTACTTCACCCCGGACAGCAAGGCGCGGGTCTACCGCCACCTGTCCTCGGCCCTGGCCCCCGCCGGCGTGCTCTTCCTCGGGAACGTCGAGCGCGTGATGCCGCCGGACGCCAGCCTGCAGCCGTTCCGCCCGTCGTTCTACCGCAAGCGGGCCTGACCGGATGGAGCTTTCGCAGTACCTCGGCATCTTCCTGGACGAAGGGCGCGACCTCCTGTTGCTCCTCAACGAGCGGCTCCTGTTCCTCGAGACCCACCGCGACGATCGCGCCGCGCTCGACGAGGTCTTCCGGGTCGCTCACACCCTGAAGGGCATGGCGGCCACGATGGGATTTTCGGGGCTCACCGAGCTCACGCACCACATGGAAGGCCTCCTGGAGGTCGTGCGCAAGGGGGAGCGCAGCCTGGACTCGAACCTGTCCGATACGCTGTTCGGCTGCCTCGATGCGATTGGCGGGATGCTCGACGCCATCGCGGAAGGACGCCCCGATCCCGACATCAAGGATCTGATCGCCCGGCTGCTGGCCGAGGCCCTGCCGGCGCAGCCGTCCTTGCCTGCCGAGCCCGGGCCAGCAGCTTCCGCAGAGAACAACTCGTGGCCCGAACTCGACCAGTTCGAGCTCGCCGTGGTGGCCGAGGCGCAGAGCCGCGGTTTCGGCGCCGTCTGGGTGCGCGTGCGGATCGCCGAGGGCTGCTTGCTCAAGGGTGTCCGCGCCTACATGGTCGTCAACGCCCTCGAGCAGGATGGGGAGCTCATCAAGGCCTCGCCGCAGGTGCAAGATCTCGAGGAAGAGCGCTTCGGTGAGGAGTTTTCCCTCCTCGTGGTCACGCAGAACGACGCCGAGGTCCTTCGCGCCCGCGCCCTCGACATCTCGGAAATCGTCGCCGTCACCACGCACCGCCTGGTGGGCGGCGAGCCGGCTTCCTGGCAGGAGCGCTCGGTGCAGCCCCCGGCACCGGCAGCCGCCGGCCCGGCCCCGGCCGAGGCACCGGAAGCACCCTTGCCGCGCTCGGCGATCACGGGACGTCCGGAGTTGCCGGCCGCACCCGATGCCACGGCTCCGGCGCTCGTCCCCCCGCAACCCGCATCCGCCGGCTTGGCCCCGTCGCCTGCGCGGGTGTCCCCGACCGTGCGGGTGTCGACCGATCGCCTGGATTCGCTGGTCAATCTCGTCGGAGAGCTCGTCATCGACCGGACCCGCCTCGGGCAGCTGGCGCTCGAGATCGGCCGCGAAGGGGTCGACGAGGTCGTACGCCACGTGGGCTCCGTCATCACGGACATCCACGCCGTGGTGATGAAGCTCCGGATGATGCCCGTGGAGCGCGTCTTCTCCCGGTTCCCCCGCATGGTTCGAGATCTGGGCCGCGATCTTCACCGGGAGGTGCAGCTCGTCGTGGAGGGCCAGGAGACCGAGCTCGATCGCCTGATGATCGACGAGATCGGCGATCCCCTGTTGCACCTTCTCCGCAACGCCGTGGACCACGGTCTCGAAAGCTCGCTCGAGCGAGAGCTGCTCGGCAAACCGGCCACCGGGACGATCTGGTTGCGCGCCCGACACGAGGGGAATCACGTCATCATCGAGGTCCAGGACGACGGCCGCGGGATGGATTCCGACCGGCTGCGGCGCAAGGCGATCGAGAAGGGGCTGATCTCCGCCGAGGATGCGAGCCGGCTCTCGGACAAGCAGGCCCTCGATCTCATCTTCTTGCCGGGTTTCTCGACCCGCGACGTGGCCACGGACATCAGCGGACGCGGGGTCGGCATGGACGCGGTCAAGAGCAAGGCTGTCGCACTGGGTGGGGCGCTCGACATCACGAGCACCCTCGGCAAGGGCACGCTGGTGACCTTCCTGCTGCCGCTCACCCTGGCCATCATCCAGGTAATGCTGACCGAGGTGCGCGGCGAGATTTTCGCGATCCCGCTCAGTTTCGTCGAGGACGCGCACGATCATGCCGATCTGACCGTGCAGTCGGTCCAGGGCGAGGCGATGACTCTCCTGCGCGGCAGCAGCCTCCCCTTGCTGGACCTCGGGGCGGCGCTCGAGGTCCCCGAACCCGTGGCGACCGATATCCACGCCGACGACACCGACGAGTCCGCTGTCGTGGTCGTCCGCGTGGGCAGCCGTCGTGGTGGCCTGGTCGTCGACCACCTGCTCGGCCAGCAAGAGGTCGTCATCAAGCCCATCAGCAAGCTCCTGGGCCCCCAGCGCTACGTCAGCGGCGCATCCATTCTCGGCGACGGACGCCTGGCCCTCATTCTCGACGTGGCCGGCCTGCTGTGAGTCGCCCCGGCACCCCGGGACGGCCCCGCGACCTGCCCCGACCACACCTTGCCCGGTGCCACCTTCGTGCCCCCGCTTTTCGATCGAGGACCGTCTCGTGCTGAACCTGGCCACGCTCACTCCCATCCAGATCGACGCCCTGCGCGAGATCGGAAGCATCGGGGCCGGGCATGCGGCGACCGCGCTCTCCAAGATGGTGCGAAGACCCGTGAAGATGAGCGTCCCCGGTGCCAGCGTCATCCCACTCTCGGCGGTGAACGACCTGGTCGGGGGACCCGAGACCCAGGTCTGGGCCATCTATCTCCAGATGCTCGGGGATCTCGACGGCCACATCGTTTTCATCGTGCCTCAAGAGGAGGCGGCCACGATGGTCGATCGCCTCATGGGCCGACCGTGCGGGACCTCCGCGACCGTGGACGCCATGGGCGAATCCGCCCTGGCCGAGGTGGGAAATATCCTGACCGCCAATTACCTGATCGCCATGGGAGATCTGGCTCACCTGAGGCTCCAGCCCTCGCCCCCCATGACCGCCAACGACATGGTGTCGGCGATCCTCGACGGGATCGTGGCCCATCTCTCCGAGACCTCCGATTCGATCCTGTCGCTCGAGACCCAGCTGTTGATCGAGGGCGACGGCGCGTTCAGGGGGTATCTGCTGATGTTCCCTGCTCCCGACACGCTCCCCAGGCTGCTAGCGGCGATCGGCCTGTGGCATCCGTCCGGCGGTCCCCGCACCCCATGAGCCAGCCCGGGGCAAGCTCGTGATCATGGTTGGCATGGCGCAGTGGACTGTCTCCGACGACCCCGCCGCAACCCTCGCCATCGCCGGACTGGGATCGTGCGTGGGTCTGGTGGTCTACGAGCCGCAGCGCAAGATCGCGGCCCTGGCGCACGTGCTGCTTCCGGACTCACGGGCGGCCATGGAGGTCCGCCAACCGGCCAAGTTCGCCGACACCGCCGTGCCCCTCCTGTGCGGCGCCCTGACGGAGCGCGGTGCCAGGCCGGACCTGCTGGTGGCCAAGGTTGCCGGCGGAGCCAGGATGTTCCGCTCCCCCGGGCCGGAACTCGCCCTTGGGGCACGGAACGTCGACGCCGTCATGGCAGCGCTCGCGGCTCAGAGCATCCCCATCCTGGCTTCCGACGTCGGCGGAACGGTAGGCCGGACGATCCGATTCCACGTGGGAACCTTGGCGCTCGAGGTGGCGTCAAGAGACCCGAGGGCCTCACGGGTGATCCTGTAGCGCGCTTTGGCTCGAAAGCGATCGGGCCAGAGGAGTCCAACGGGGCCCGGTTGCGCAGCGCAGCGACCGCGCAGAGGGACCCGCTCAAACTGCAAAAGGTATAGCCATGTCGAAGAAGAGCTGGACCCTGATCGTCGGCTGCACGGCATTCTTGCTGGTCGGCTCCATCGCCACGCTTTCGGGGGCGTCGACCGAGACATCCACTTTCCGGGCCGTGATCGCCTCGGGCATCGGGGGCATCCTGGGTTTCCTGGTCGATTACGTGCTCTCGCAGGTCCGGCGCGAGGCCCTCGCCAACGCTCCGAGGGCCGCGAGAGCAACCGCAGACGACGGCTCGAATGCGGAGCAAGCATCATGAGCGTGTGGCCGGCGTCCTTGCATCGCGGATCGCCGCCAGCTATGATGAAGCGGGTTTTCCAGGCCCTTGCTCTGCCTGCGGAGCACGGTGCCGCTCGATCCGGATTGCATGACTGACCGGAACATGCCCAAGAGGATGGATGGCCTCGGCCGATACCGCCGGACTCTGGCAGAAATATACGGCTAGCGGCGACCAGAAGGTTCGCGAGCAGCTGATTCTCCAGTACGCGCCCCTCGTCCGCTACGTGGTCGGGAGGCTCGCTGTCACGCTGCCCCCGACGACGGATCCAGAGGACCTTTACGGCTACGGTCTGATCGGGCTCATCCAGGCCGTCGAAAAGTTCAGTCCCGAGCGTGGCGTCAAGTTCGAAACGTATGCGATCACGAGGATCCGCGGATCGATCATCGATGCGCTGCGAAGCCAGGATTGGGTGCCACGGTCGGTCCGCAGCAGGACCCGGGACGTCTCGGAGGCGATGAGCCGGCTCGAGTCGGAGCTCGGGAGACCCGCCACCGAGGAGGAGGTTGCCAACCGGCTCGGGATCAGTTCCCAGGATCTGGCCCACCTCTTGAGCCAGGAGGCCAGCCCCTTCCTGTCCCTCGACGAGCTGGTGCAGGTCTCGGACGACGGCCAGAGCATCACGTGGCTCGATACCATGGCCGACGATCGCCCTGGCCCCTCCCAGATCCTCGAAGAGGCCGAGTTCCGCGAACAGCTCGCGATGGCGATCGACTCGCTGCCCGATCGCGAGAAGTTGCTGCTTTCCCTCTACTACCAGGAGGGCTTGACGCTCAAGGAGATCGGCTTGGTTCTCAACGTGTCCGAGTCCCGGGTCTGCCAGCTCCACTCCCAGGCTGCCTTGCGGCTGCGTACGTGGGTCAACCGCTACCTGGGCATCGAGAGGGCTCCCAAGGCCGCCCGCAGGGGCAGTTAGCGCCGCGAGGCCCATGGCCGGCTCCCCACTTCGAACGACCAGCCAGGCCGCGGTCCCGGCGCCGGGCGACGCGATCCAGATCGTGACCTTCTTCCTCGCTGGCGAGGAGTACGCTCTGGCCATCACGGCGATCCGCGAGATCATCGGCCCGGCCGTACCTACGCGGCTGCCCCACGCACCGGGCCGGGTGCTCGGGTTGATCAACCTGCGCGGCGTCGTCATCCCCGTTTTTGATCCCAAGCGCTGGTTCGGCCTCGAAGTCACGGCCGGACCGGCTCTGGCCACGATCATCGCCGAATGGCAAGGCGGGGCGTTCGGGCTGGCGGTCGACTCGGTCCATCAGGTCCTGTGGTTACCCCGTGACCAGATCGACCCGCCTTCGAATCGCTTCGAGCAGCGGTCGCCCTACATCGCCGGCCTGGGCAAGGTCCAGGGGCGCCTGCTCATCCTCCTCGATCTCGCGGCGCTCTTTGCCGAGATCGAGGACACCGTCTCACCTTGAAGCTCTAGAGTGCTCCCGGTTTGAATGGATCGAGCCCGATGAGTCAAACGGGCCCGGTTGCGCAGCGAAGCGCCCGCGCAAAACGGCGCGTCGTCGTCGAGATCCCCGGGGTCGGCGATGATGCTGTCGACACGCTGACGAAGCAGAACCGGCGCCGAATGCGTCACGTAGCGAGCGTCGGGGGGGCGGCCGGTAGCTCCGCCAGACTTGCCGTCAGACCGAGGCGGCCATCCACCGAGCGCACGAACCCGATGCCGCCGTCGCCGGTCAGGCCCGCCACGTCGAACGCGACGACCACTTTCTTGCGGGCAGGGCTCGGGAGCGCAAGCGGGGCGGTACGATCTTGCACCCGAGGGCCGGGTCCTCGGTGTGGTTCTGTTACAGGAATACCGTGCCGTTGGCCCCGACCTTCCAAAATGGCCTTGAAATCTCCGGGCATCCCCCGGGGGATTCACTGATACTGAATGTAGCTGGGAGCGGGAACGAGCTTGAGGACCTGCCAGGGGGTCAGCATCGCCTTCGAGGGGGGACGGAGGTCGTTCTTGAAGAAGAGCTTGAAGCCAGTGAACTGTACGGGATCGGAAGTAATGACCGACTCGTACGTTCCAATCTTCTTCTTCGGGGTTCCCCAGCCGTCCATGTCCATCACGATCTGAACTTCTGGCAAGGGCGTGATTCTCTTGTAGTTCGTCACCATGTCGTGCGTGAAGCGGTGGACAACCAGGATCTTGGGGGGAAGGTGCTCGGTCTTCACGACCTTCGCCAGCAAACGCGCCACCCAGTTGATGTCGCTGGCATCCAAGGTCCCGATCCGGGTGCCCGGCTTCAACCCGTGTTTCATCGAAAACTCCGGATCCAGGCAAACCTCTACGTTCGCCTGCGCCAGGTACCTGGCGTACCGGGGAATCTCCCTTTGCACGGTGCTTGATCCCACCTGGAAGTCCAGGAAGAGCAGACCATGGACCTGGTTGGCCATTGCGAGCGCCTTGTCGACCTGCTTGTCGGGCATTCGAAGCAGGTACAGGTGGTCGGGCCCCGGGGAGCCCTGGGCGCTTTCGACGATGTAGTCGATGGCAGGAATCACGGGAGTCGAGGGATCGGCCGCGGCCCATTGCTTGATCGTCGCGAGCAAGCGACGGAGCACCTCCCTGGGAGGAACCTGGCCGAGAATGCCCATTTTCGAGGAATAGAAGTTCCCGTAGTAGGCGACGACGCGGTGGAAGGGCAAGAGAGCACCGGCATCGGGATAGACGGTCTTGACCGGCCAGAGACGGTGGACGGAGCGCGACGCCGTCGCAGGGCCGGTCGCCGGATCCCAGACGTGCGCCAGGGCAAGCATCTTGGAATCGTAGGCCACCCGATCGAGCACCGGGGGCGAAGTCGGGGCCGCAGAGCCGGCCACGTGATCCTCGGGCTTGGCCATGCGAAACGCGAAGAACCGATCTCCCGCCATGGCTGCGAGGACAAGCGCCACCAGGCCGACGCCAACAAGGGCCGCGAGTTTCGGAGCTTCCTGCAATTTGAACACTCTGGTCAGTCGATCCTGATCTGAAACTTAGGCCTTTTGCAGTTTGACCGGGTCCCTCTGCGCGGTCGCTTCGCTGCGCAACCGGGCCCCGTTTGACTCATCGGGCTCGATCCATTCAAACCGGTGTCGGCGATCGTTTAGATCCGCGTAACTTCGCCGGGTAACGCAGGCAATCGTCAAAGACCTCCGGCGGGCGACACAGACAGCCAGCGCCGCCTGCCGTATTTGAGGATCACTCGCTGAGGTAGCGGAGGCCCGGGTCTTGCACACCCGAGCCTCCCGGGTCATCGCGGTAACCGATGTTCCCACCAAGAGCATCGCCCGCGATCGCGCACCTCGTCCACTGCCCAGCTCGATGCGGCAATCGATCCGAGAGCCCGCCTCCTCAACTGCGCCCGCTGCCACGCGCAGGCGGTGATCTGCGGCTCGTGCGATCGTCTCCTGCGGAACACCGGAGGCGATGCCCTGCCGGAAGACGCTCGCGCCCGCCTGGCGCTCCTCCCAGGCGACGGCGGCGCCTGTCGCTTCGATGATGCGCTGGGCGGCGCGAACGCACTCTGGTCCCACCCCATCGCCGGGGATGAGGGTCACGAGCTTCCTTTGTGGCTGCATGGACGGCGGGATCCTCGGTGTTCTCCTTGCTGGCTGCGGTCTTGGCTGGGGTGTTGCAGAATCAGGAGGTCGTCAGGACTTCGCGGGCGATCGCGCAGACGTCGTTCGGCTCGCAACAGCCAACCCACGTGCCGAGCGGTTCCTCAAGAACCCCCCGGCGAATCAGACCCGCTTTCGGTCTCTTCGGTTCCAGGTCTCACCCTCGAGGCAAGCCGCGGTCCAGCTCCTCGAGCACCTCGCGCAGAGGATTTGCGGCTCATGATTCACGACTTTCATATCGCGTATAATCTAACACGCGTTGTGCCTCGACCGCAAGCGGAAAGGCCCCCCCATGGACGCAGCTCAACTGCGAAGCCTCCGCGAGGAGATCCAGGCCCAACCTCTGTATGGGGACGCCGCTCTCGCGAAGCTCAAGGACCTCTCGTTTGCGGAGCCCGACTGCGCGACGGTCGACCTCCGCATCCTCCAGTCCTCTGCGCGTTACAGTTTGATGCACGAGTCAGGGCATGAAAAGGAGCAGGGAGCGCATGCACTTCGATGTGGCCAATCATCGGTACCGGCACCGGCATCTCGCGGCTCTCCGGGAGCCGCCGCATCCTCCACGTGCCCCGGACTGGCAACCCTGAAGTCGCATTCCAACACCCCGAGGAGGTGACCCGGTGACTGTAACTCGTGCGAGCCGCCAGGAGGGCGCGCCGCCCAATGCTCCAACGCGCCCTGGGCCGGAACCGGAGCCCGCCTGGACCTTTCTTACCAACCACGCGCATGTCCTTCTGTGCATCGCCGAGGAGCCCGAGGCTCGCATGCGAGACGTCGCAACCATCGTCGGAATCACCGAACGCGCCGTGCAGCGGATCGTTGCCGACCTGGAGGAGGCAGGCTACATCGCGCGGATCCGGCATGGGCGCCGGAATCGATACGAGGTGCGGGATCATCTTCCGCTTCGGCATCCCATCGAGCGACACGAGAAGGTCGCGTCTCTGATCGCGTTCGTCCATGGCGAACGGGACGACGATCGAACGATCCGAGCATGATCGTGAGCGCAGCGGCTCGAAGCTGTGCCTTCCGCTGAAGGGGGGGCCGTGCGGGCGTTGAGACTTGCGGCGACCACGAGCGGCCCGGCGAAGCTGTTACGCTCGTTCACCGGGGGCCCGAGGGTTCAAAGGACCTGATCCAGGAAATCGAGGAGAAAGTCCTCGGCATTGGCCCCCGGCGGCGCCTCGCCCAGCATGCCATAGGCCGCGCCCGCCACGCCCGGGGCCTGCCCACGCGCTTCGGCGGCGGACTCACGCAGATCCGCCAGGAAGGCGTCGACCACCTTGGCGTGGTTGGCCGTGACCACCAGATGCAAGCTGGGCGGGAGCTGCTGGCGATCCAGCCGCCACCCGCGGCGGCGCATGCAGTCGCCGAGGGCGTAGGTGTCGAAGTCCCGCGCCGCGAAGGCAAACAGCGTCATGTCGGGCTCGCCCAGGATGAAAAGACCCGGGATGGCGCAGATCCCCTCCATGAGGCGCCGGGCGGCTTCGCTGGCGGTTCTGGCCAGCCGCAGATAACCGTCCTCGCCGAGGAGGCGCAGCACGGCCCAGGCGGCCGCGATCGCCCCGCCAGGCCGAGTGCCGGCAAGCGTCGGTGACGCGTACATCCCCCCGGGCCACCCGGGCTGCACGAAGAACTGGAAGCGGCGGAGTTCCCGCGATCGATAGAGGATCGCCGACGCGCCCTTGGCCGCGTAGCCGTACTTGTGCAGGTCAGTCGAGATGGAGGTGACTCCCGGAACGCGAAAATCCCAGGGCGGAATCCTTCGCCCCAGCCGCTCCAGGAAGGGCAACATCATGCCGCCGACCGAGGCGTCGACGTGGCAGAGAATCCCGCGCTCGGCCGCCAGGGCAGCCAGTTCCCCGATCGGATCGACGACCCCGTGGGGGAAGGCGGGTGCTGACCCCACGACGAGGATCGTCCGGGGCGTCGCAAGCTTCCGGGCGGCGGCGGCATCGGCGCGGAAGTCGGGTCCGACGGGCACCGGGACGGGTTTGACTCCCAGGTAGTGGCCGGCCTTGTACAGGGCCGGGTGGGCCGTCTCGGGCAAAAGGAACTCGAACTCCCCACGGTCGCGCCTGTGGACCGCAGCCCAATCCCGCGCGGCCTTGAGGGCCAGCAGCAGGCTTTCCGTGCCGCCCGACGTCATGCTGCCCGCCGCGCCCTCAGGGGCTCCCAGGAGCGTCCCGACGCCCGCGATCACCTCGGACTCGAAGCGCCCCAAGCTGGGGAAGGCGACCGGCGACAGGCCGTTCGTGGCCATGAAGCGGGTATAGGCCGCCTGGACGATCGCCTCCACCTCGCGGTCGGCGTGGTAGACCAGGCTCCAGGTACGGGCTGCCCGCCAGTCGGCATCCTGGGCCGAGGCGGTCTCCATCTCGGCGATCACGTCCTGGTAGGGGATGCCCTTGCGGAGGCCCCCGCCCGATCCGACCTCGTTCACCGGGTTCCTTTCCTGCTGGCGTCCAGGGCGGGGGCGGGTGGTTTCACGCACGGGCCTCCTTCGGGATCTGCACCGAGCGCCCTGCACGCGCTTCGACCATCCGCCCGAAGGCGTCGAAGATGGACATCAGCGCGGGGGACCGGTAGTCATCGGGCTTGCCAGGGTCGCTGAGCTTGAGCGACATGGTGGCATTGGCCTCGAAAACGACGATCCGATCGTTCGCGTCGATGCCGAAGTCGACCCCCGCGTAGTCGAGCCCCAGCGTGGCCACGATCGCGCCGAGGGTCTCGAGGTTGCCGGCCGACAGGACACTGGCGGGATCCGAGAGGAACTGCCTGTCTTCTTCGCGGTGCGCCGGGTCGTCGCTCGCGCCGAAGAGGTGGACCTTCCAGTCCAAGGAGACCGCCGCGTGCACCGCAAACAGCCGCTGGTCGACCGCCACCATGCGGTACTTGCGGGCCAGGCCGTCCGGGCCGCTCCGATCGACGTACTCGATCGCCAGCACCTGCTCACCGGGCAAGCTGGCCAGTACCTCCGGCAGGTCGCCTGCGCGATCGACCTTGGCGAAGTGCAGGCCCGTGTTGTATCCCGGGCTGCGCAGCAGCAGGGGAAAATCGAACCCACGCTCGCAGAGCGCTTGCGGACCCGCACGCAGGAGTTCCTCGCGTCCGATCGCGGCGATCCGCGGGATCCTGGCACCGCCACAATCTGCCAGTAGCCGGGCGACGGCCATTCGGCCGGTCCGGGCCACCGTGGCCGGAGCGTTCACCACGGGGGCGTCCGAGTGCAAGATGAGGCGCTCTGCGATCGCCAGCGACTCCTGGCAGAGGTCGGCATCGGCGATGATGTTGACGATGACGTCGTGGGGGGGCAGAGGCGCGTCCACATCCGCGTACTCGACCGCGAGACGGACCACGTCGAAGCGGCGCGAATCGAGGAACCATCGGGGATTGAAGTTGCCGCTGGCGGCCGATTCGAGCACCAGGACCCGCGGCGGCGCGCCCGTGCCGCGATAGGGCACGGGCGTCAACGCGCCGTCCTTGAAGCCGAGGTCGAGGTGGTGGCGCGCTCGCAGCGGATCTCCGCGCAGCCCGAACACGCCGCCGAGGCCGAGGTGCGCGGGCCCGAACTCGGGATCGGTCGCCAGGGCCGCCTCGAACTGACCCTGCGCCGCGTTCACCTCCCCGGCGGACAGCAGCAGGGCGCCCAGCTTGGTGTGGATGTTCGGGTCATCGGGACGCAACTGCGCGGCCTGGATGTAGATCGTGAGGGCAGCGCGAAAGTAGCCGCTTCTCGAGGTCAGGGTGCCGAGGTTGACCAGGGCATCGACGTCTTCCGGATGGCGTCCGAGGTGGGCAATGTAAAGGTGCAGGGCCTCGTCGTCCCGGCCCAGGCGATCGAGCTCGAGAGCCTGCTGCAGCTCGGCGGTCACAAGGGATAGTGTACCTGACCACGCCGGAAGTATGCGCCCGGGGCGAACGACGACCCCTTGTCGTGCGCCAGCGGGCGCTCGGAAGTGATCGTACGTTAGACTGCTCCCATGTTCGAATCCGAGCCACCGACACCCTTGACGCGCCCTGGTTCCGCCCGGTCGGCCTCGCCCGGGGGCGGCGGGGTCGCCGGCATGCCCGTGGGATCCATTCACCTGCGCGTAGCCAGGCCTGCCGATCCAGGCCAGGTTCCCGCCGCGGTCCGGGCCGAGGTGGCGCGGGTTGCGGCGTCCTCGGGCCGGCAGGAGCCCTGGCAGCTCCTGCGCTGGGCGGTCCTCGGGATCGAGCAAGGGTGGCTCGAGGTGGCGGCGACGGTGTGGCGGGACGGGCCCGAATCCGCCTGGTCCCTCGAACGGCCCCGGGACCGGCCGCTGGCGTCGAGTCGCGATCCCTTCGTCGCCACCTTGATCCTGCCGACCGGAATCGGCCTGCAAACCGGTGGCTTCGCCGGAGACGGTACCGTTGCCACGAATCTCCTGGCCCAGGCGGCCGATGTCGTCGTCACCCATCCCAACGCCGTCAACGCGGCAGGGCTCAACTGGGCCCGGTCCAACGTACTCTATGTCGAAGGCGCGATGCTCGATACCTGGCTTGCCGGCGCGATCGCCCTGCGGCCGGTGCGCGCCAACCGCGTCGGGGTCCTGGTCGACCGGGCGATCGCGACGATCGGCGGAATGCCGCTGGTGCAAAATGCCATCGGCGCCTTCGGCGCGGTGGGCGGGGGTGCTGCGCTTTGCACCCTCACCGACGCGCCCCTGGAGCTGGCGCTCGAGCTGGCCCCGGGAGGGACTTCGCTGGGTGCAATGCGCAATCCGGATGTCCTGGTGCACGGAGCGCGACAGCTGGTCGCCCGGGGAGCCGACGCCATCGCCCTTGTCACCGAGTTCACCCACCTGACGGACCCGGCCAGCGATCCGGGCGATCCGTATCTGGCCGGGCGGGGCGTCGACCCGATCGGCGGCCTGGAGGCGATCTTGTCCCACATCGTCTGGCACGCCGTCGGCGTCCCGTGCGCTCACGCCCCGTTCCTCTGGCCCAGCGCCGAGGCCTGCGATCCGCGGGTCGCGGCCGAGGAGCTGGGCGGGACCTTCATCGCCTGTGTCTTGCGCGGCCTGCAGACCGCCCCCCGCCCGGTGGCGCTCGGCGCGGCCAGGGCGGGCGACGTCCTCTGCCCGGATGTCGTCATCGTGCCGCAGGGCGCGGTCGGGGGTAGCGGAACGCTGGTGTCCGGTGCCAGGGGACTGCCGCTCATCGCGGTAGACAATCCGAGCGTGCTCTCGGTCGACTCCACGGACCTCGAGCTGGCGGCGACGCCGGCGCGGTCCTATGCCGAGGCCGCGGGTCTGGTGCTGGCCCTGGCTGCCGGACTGGATCCGCTGGCCCTGGAACGCTCTTTGGTTTGAAGGGTTGGCCCCGCCGGTCGGAAGATTCGTCCGTTCACGTTAGACGCTCGACGGATGCGGGCATTGCTCTGGCATGCCGAAGATGCTCCGCGGTAGCGACGTCGTGGCGAGCGACCTGGAGATCGCTCGCACCCCTTTGACCCGCATGGTCGGACTGGGCTTCCGCCGGGACTTCCCTCCCGGCAGGGGCCTGCTGATCACGCCCTGCAACAGCGTCCACACCTTCTGGCCGCGCTTTGCCATCGACGTGGTATTCTTGACCGCAGACTTCCGCATCGTGCGGATCTGCGCCCGACTGGCCCACAAGCGCCTCTCTCCGATCGTCTGGCAAGCGCACCAGGTTCTCGAGCTCCCGGCCGGCACGGCCGAAAGCTTCGTGCTCGAACCCGGCCAGTCCCTCACCCTATCGGAATGAAATCCCGCATTTCCAACCGGGCCGCCTGGATCCTCGCCGCGGTATCGATCCCCCTGGCGGGCATTCCAGCTGCGGCCAATCCCTTCCAGGACGTGAGCGGCCCGCTGGCGATCGAGGCCAGCGCACTGGCGCAGCGCAACATCCTGCCGCCGGTCTGGGGGAGCCAGCTGGCCCCTTATGCCCCGATCTACCGGTACGAGGAAGCCTGGATGCTGGCGGCTCTCCTCGACCCGAGGGATCACCCCTTCATCGTGATCGCCTGGCCGGATGTACCGCCAGGGTACTGGGCGTTGCAGGCCGTCAACCAGGTGGTCGGCATCGGGATCCTGCACGACGAAGCCGGGCGGTTCAACGGCGATCGCGAGGTGCGGCGCGGCGAATTCGTCCAGGCCCTCGATCAGGTCCTGACCTACCGTGCCATCCCGCCGCCGCCCCCTCGCCACGGCGAGATCAGGTTCTCCGACGTACACGGCCCCCTGGCCGGGGCGGTGTACCGTGCGGCCAATCGCTGGCAGTTTCTTTCGCGCAGCGATCGGTTCCGGCCCGACGCCATTTTGACCCGCGGCGAGGCGATCGCCATGCTGGCCAAGGCCGCCCCGCTGATCGACCCCAGCTTCGCGCAGCTGCTGGTGTTGCCGCCCACGCCGACGCCCATCCCCACTCCCACTCCGGGATCCAGGTTCTTCTTTCCCCCGACCCAGCCGAACGCTCCACCGGCCACACCGACCCCGGTCAGCATCCCGGCGCGGACTACACCGCCCCCGAGCAACACCCCCTCGCCAGCTGCCCCGACTCCGGTCAGCGCTCCCTCGCCACCCACCATCACCCTCCCGGGCCTCTCCCCCATCGTCCTGCCGCCGTCCGCCCAGCCCTCGGATACGGTCACTCCGGCGCCGGTGAGCGGCACCGGGCCAGCCACGGCCACGGCTGCGACCGCGGCGAGCCCCGAGCCCCAGTGGACGCTACCCCCGATCGCCTGGCACTGGCAGGCGGCACCGGTCCTCGCGTCGTTCGGCTTTGCCGACTCCTCGATCCTGCAGAGCAATCCGGCCTACTTCGCGCCGGGAGGGGCAGATCTCGACCTGTCGGGCCTGAGCGGAGCGATCCTCGGCACGGTGCAGGTCGGCACGCATATGCTGCCGGGGAGCGGCGCCGGCCTGTACCAGGTCTTCGGCGGCGGCCAGGGGCTGTGGATGATGAACCTGGCGCCCGGTACCGCCGCCGGGGTCGGCGGGGGGATCGTCCTCAACAGCCAGTTCGTCAACGCCAGCCCCGCTCCCGTGACGGCCCCGGCGGCGGATCGCACCTTCTTCGGAATCGGGCCCGCCGGTCTGTTGCGGTACGATCTTGGTTTCGCCATCGTGGACCTCGCGCTTCAGATGCAGATCGGCGGGGTCTCCGGCGCCACGGGAGGAGCTGGCTTTGGAATGGGCTATCAGGTGCAAGCGTACGGCCCCATCGGGCTCGGTTCGTTGGATCTCTCGGTCGGCCTTCGGGGGCAGCTGGTGGATCCGAGCAGCGGGGCCTACGATTTCGTCAGTGGCTTAGTGGCCGGACTCGGCGGAAACTTCTGATCTGGATCCCGGTCTCGACAGGGGGCCTTCATGCCGGCACTCGTCCTGCTTGTCTTCACGCTCTTTTACAGCCTGCTGGCTGCGACCCCGCAGGTCGCCCAGCACGTGCTGGCCGATCGGCTGGCCCGGCTGGCTCCGCACGGCAAGGTCAAGGTCGAGATCCAGGCCGATCCTCCCATCCGGGCGCTGGGTGGCAAGGTCGACAAGGTCGGAGTCGACATCACCAACGGCGTCATCGGTGGCGTTCCGTTCAACCACCTTGCCCTGGTGACGGGCAAGGTCAGCTACGACACCCTCGCCCTGCTCTTCCACAAGCAGCTCGAACTCACGGCGCCCCTGGACGCCTCGGGCTCGGTGGATCTTTCGGATGCCGGTCTGACCAGGCTCCTTGGCCTCCCTGAGATCCGCGACCGGCTGCGCAACATCCCGATCCCGGGCAACTTCATGCCGGGCTTCGGGGCCCAGCCTCACATCGATCTCGAGCCCCGCAAGGTCACCTTGACCGACGCCGGCACGGTACAGCTCTCGGGCCTCGTGCTCGTGCCAGAGATCGGCCTGGTACTGCCATTTGCGGCCTCGGCCAAGCTGGTGCTCCTCGACGCGGAGCACGTCACCATCGCCGCCCCCGCGGTCGAGATCCTGGGCCATCGCCTGCGAACCGGCCAGCTGCTGGGGCACATCCACCTTCCGGTCTTCGATCTGGCCACGCTGGTCCAGGGTGTCCGCATGCACGTGGACGAACTCGACATCATGAACGGCGATCTGCACGTCCAGGGCCAGGCCACGCTGGCCTACCTGCCCAAGCTCCCTCCTGCGGTGCAAAAGCTGATACCCTGAGTTCCCCTCAGAAGGTCAGCGCGATGCGCTTCGCGCTCAAGAAGAAAGCTCACGATGGCTGCCGACACGCTGCGCGAGAGCATGGCCGATTTCGGCCAGGACCTCTGGTACCAGACGCTCCGGACCCTACTCAAGGATCCCATCAGCAACGCCCTGGGGGGCATCCAGGTCGCTGGTCTCGAGAACATCCCCGTCCAGGGGCCGGCTCTGCTGGTCGCGAACCATCGCACGACCACCGACCCGTTCCTTCTCGGGGCCGTCGTGCCACGCCGGATCCACTTCGTCGTCGCTGCCTTCATGGGGCAACTGCCCCTGACCCGAGAGCTCGTCAGCTCGACGGGCAACATCGTGCTTCCGCTGGAGAAGAAGGGCAAGAGCCAGGAGCTCATTCGCAAGGCCCGCCGCCTGCTCAGGAACGGGCGCCTCGTGGGCGTGTTTCCCGAGGGCATGGACAACTTCCTCAATGGCAGCCCCCCGGGGACGATCGGCCCGTTCCACTCGACCTTCGCCCGGCTCATCGCGGGCCTGGAAATGCCGGAACTCCCGATCCTTCCGGTGGCGATCACGGGCGAGGAGGAGCTGACGGTCCTCCAGTTTCCCGCGGCCCTGCTCAAGCTCGTGGATCCGCACATCCCCACCAGCCCGGATGGCCAGATCACCGCCCCCATCCTGCGGCGTGCGCGCATCGCCATCGGAGCGCCCATCTACTTCCTCGAGCTGGCCGATCTCCCGGTGGCCGAGCGTCGCGCCAGGATCCCGCACATCGTCGAGACGGTGCGCGAGGCCATCGTCCAGCTGGCCCAGGCGCGGGTGCGCCCCGGCGCGCAGGAACCGGCGGCCAAGCCCCTGCTCGACGAAAGCGATAACCTGTAGCGCTCCGCCGGAAGCGGCTGCGCCGGGATCCCTGCCGGCCAAACCGCTCCGGGCTCGAGCCGACGGGATCCGGACCGATCAGTTGGTCGGCATTTGCCAGGTCGAGCTGGTGCCGTCCTCGTACTTCAGGACCGGGTTGCCGCTCGCGTCGCCGACGATGTCCGCGAGCTTGCCGCCCGACACGTCGTCGCCGTTCGAATCAATCAGCCACAGATCCCCCGTGACCGGATCGCCGGCGCCGCTCAAGGCAACCATGTAGTTGTAGTTGAGCGTCATCCGCCAGCCGTAGGCCTGGCTGCCCGCCGGCTGCTCGTACACGAGCTGGCTGGTCGCGGCCTTGAGATCCATCGTGTAGTGCTCCTGGATCGGAGTCGTTACCCCGTTCGGCGTCAGCGTGCCGTCGATGTAGAAGGCAAGGTTCGGAACACTGGCCGAGGCGCCGAGGGCGAAGGTGAGGCCCGGGCCGTTGCCGGCATCCAGACTGCCGTCGATGGTGGCCTGGCTGGGAACCTGCACGGCCGGCGCCGAGGAGCCGAGGAACGGGATCTGGAAGACCTTGAAGCCGGACTCGGAGATCGTGAAGTTGACGGTGCCGCCGTTGCCGGCGGTGAGCGTCGCACCGTGCTCGCGGGTGGCGAGGGTGGCGGCGAGAGGCGACCCGGTGGGGCTGGCGGGGACGTAATTGACGCCCAGGACCTCTGCGCCGCCGAGATCGACGCTCGGATCCAGGGTGAATGCCGTGGCGCTCTCCTTGAGCCAGTAGTCACCCGAGAGCGTGGCAGTGGTCGCGCCGAGCGGCACCGCGAGGGAGCTGTAGTGGAGGTCCTCGTCATAACCCGGATCCGAGGAGTTGCTGGGATCGGTCCAGGGCGACATGGACAGCGTTCCGCTGATGCCCGTACCCGTAAGGGTCGCGGCAACGGCGCTGGTCGTCGCGACCGTCGTCCCCTTGGGAAGCGGGATGAAGCCAAAAGGCAGCTGGGATCCGAGCACGAGGCTCGCCACCTGATAGGCACTGGCATTGGCCAGGTTGTTGCCGATCGGCATCGTGAAGTTGTTGCCGATCGGCATGGTGAAGTTGTTGCCGATCGGCATCGTGAAGTTGTTGCCGATGGGCATCGTGAAGTTGGAGGTCGAGTTGGAACTCTTGAGGGCGTTGACCGCACTCTGCACGCTGCCCACGAGCGCCGGCTGGAAGGCGGAATCGAGGGTGGCCGGGTTGAAGGAGCCGACGCTGGCCTGGTTGCTCCCCGAGCTGGTCGAGGTCTGTGTCCCCGATCCGGTCGAGGCGGTGGGAACCTGCGACTGGCTGCATGCGCAGAGCGAAAGCGCAGTTACGGGAATGATCCAGGACCTGGCATCACGCATGGCAACTTGTCCTCCCTGATCCGACCGGACGATGTCGACTCCCGAAATGTTGCACGCTGGCAGATCGAGGCCGCGGTCCCCAATGGATGACCTATACCCCGATCGCCGCCTTCTCGAGCGCTTCTCGAACCCGGCTCCAGCGATCTGTCGAGCCCGCTCCGCCGACCGACCGACCGGCCCTGGCTTCAGACCCGATCGAGGTAATCCGCGACCACCCGGCCGACCTCGCCCAGCGAGGCCGCGCTGCACTGAGCCGGTGTATCGAAGGTCGTATGCCAGGCCGGGTAATCGAAATCGATGAGGTCGATCGCGGGAATCCCCGCCTGGATCAGGGGATAGTGGTCGTCGTAGATGGTCTGGCTGGGCTGGTCGACGAAAACGGGGCTCTGCAGCTGCCGGGCCAGGGCGAAGATGCCGGCCAGCAGGGTGGGGGCCGACTGCTCGGAGAGCTGCTCGCGGTGGATGACAAGGTTCCGCTGGCCCACCATGTCGAGGAGGATCGCCCAGCGGGGGCGATCGGGGCCCAGGTGGGCGGCGTAGTAGCGCGAACCCTGGAAGAACCCGTTCAGGTCGTGGCCCAGATCCTCCCCGTCGAACAGGACGATCCGCACCGGGATCCGGGGCCGCACCACCCGCGCGACCTCGAGGGCGACTGCGACCCCCGACGCCCCATCATCCGCTCCGAGGATGGGCACCGCGCGCTTTGCGGGATCGGGATCCTGATCGGCCCAGGGCCGGGTATCCCAGTGCGCGCAGAGAACCGCCGGGTGGGGTCCGGGCGGACCGACGTCGGCGATGAGGTTCGTCAATGACACGGGCCTCCCGTCCAGGGAGCCGACGAATCTCTGCGAACTCACCCGCGGGGTGATCTGCTCGAGCGCTCTGGTGAGGAAACGGCGGCCGGCCGTGTGCCCACCGGTTCCGGGCTCGCGGGGTCCCAGGGCGCACTGCGCCAGGAGATCCTGCCAGGCGCGGGCCGCCGAGAAGGTCGGGGCGCTCAGCGCGGGCTGGCTCCAGACGGCGGTCACGACGGCCAGCCCCGGCAGGCCGAACCGGGCCAAACAGCTTCCCTTGCAAGGCGAGCGCATGGTATCTCCCCCGTTCACTCCATCCGGCCGGAGGTCGCAGGCTCCAGCCTGAACGACGCCACGATTCCCGGTTCGAGGAGGACCTCGCACCGCGTCTGGCTCCGGGACAGGGCATTCTCGGCGAGGTCGCACTCCCGGCAGACCCAGCCGGCCACCGGAACCAGGGGAAACGCCCGGGGCTCGTCGGTGGGGTTGAAGGCCCGCACGACGATCCCGTTGCCGTCCCGCGCGGGCTTGATCGCAGAGATCACGGCGGCGGCGGGAACGGGTTGCGGCCACCGCGGCGGGGACTCGAGGCCTCGCGCCAGAGGCGCTCGGTTGCCTCCGGTAGCCTGCACGCGCACGGGATGGCGCGCCTGGTCGAGTTCGGGCAAGGCATCCCACCAGGCGCGCCGCCCGCCGATCGCCGGGGCGTCGAAGCGGGCGAAGAAGACCGCCTGATGAGGCCCCTCGACCTGGGCCTCGGGCGTGGCGATCTGCGGCCCGGCCCCGCCTCCGCGGGTCCGGAGGTCGTCGCGGGACAGCCAG
This sequence comes from bacterium, assembly GCA_021781555.1. Taxonomy (GTDB): domain Bacteria; phylum Cyanobacteriota; class Sericytochromatia; order S15B-MN24; family VGJW01; genus JAJXWQ01. The sequence continues at coordinate 19,240 of JAJXWQ010000008.1, read as the reverse complement.
CCGACCGAGCGGAGGAGCGTCAGGGCCACGGCGACGCCATCCGACACGATCTCGGCCTCGCTCAGGCCGGGCGAGAGCACCTGCATGGCCAGGCCTGCACCCTCGACGGCAACCCAGCCGAGGTGGGGAAAGGTCGACGCCACCGCCTCGGCCAGGGGTGCGACCGGCAGTGCCCCGAGGCCGTGCGAGACCTGACGCGGGACGGCCCCGAACGCGACCTCGGATGCGATGTGCTCGGGCGCAAGCATGCCGGTGCCCACCAGGACTCGCAAGCGGTGGTCGTGGGCCCAGTTCTCGAAACGGGTCTCGAAGCGGACGGTCTTGTCGGAAGCCAGCAGGGTGATGCGCGTCCGGATCCCCATCGCCAGCCGCAGGTCCGATCGCCGGAGGCGGGAGGGTTCGAGCCCCGCAGGAATATCCAGGACGCTCTCGACCTCGAGGATGGCGCGTGCCGGCGTGGACTCGACCACGACGCACTCGCGCAGCTGCGAAGCCACGATGCGGTCTTCCTCTGGCGGCGAGTAGGTGTACTCGTCACCCGCGTCCCCCTCGTCCACGAACCGCAGCAGATCGCGAACCGTCTCTCCCGTGGGCTTGTAGGTGAGCTGCAGCCGTCCGTCGAGGACCTCGATCCGCAAGCAGGCGTTCTCGATGCAGCCCTCGCGGCTCGTCACGTCGCTCGGCGCTCCTTGCGCCGATCCCGGGCCAAAGGCGAGCGGGATGTGCGTCACGCCCATCGGGGCCAGATCGGCGAAGTAAGCCAGGAAACGGTAACTGCGGATGGGCTTGTGATCGGGGTGGTAGTCGATGTCCGCATAGAAACGCAGGCTGTCCTCGGCGCCCAGGAAGATCGTCGGAACGCCCGCCAGGTGCGCTTCAGGCCAGGCCTCGGAGGTGCCCCGCGGCACTTCGACCTCGACCTCGACCCACCCCGCGCGTCGGCAGGTAGCCGGGTTGAAGACCATCACGCCAGGAGCCTCGGTCCGCGGTGCGAAGGCATCGAGACTGCGGGTGACGAGCTCCTGGCCCAGGATCCGGGCCTGGGAAAACCGCGCTTCCATCTCGCGGTGGACCGCGTCGATCGAGCAGCCGCAGATGCTGTCGTGCGGATGGTTCTTCAGGATCAGCTCCCAGCCCTCGCGCCAGAAGCCCGGTTCGATCGGATCCCCGGCCAGCACGCGCAGGGCCAGCAACGGCTCCACCGAACGCTCCCAGAGGTCCTGTAGCGCAGCATTCTGGAGTTTGATGGGGGTCCGGGCGGACGCCACGTCGGGCAAGAGATAGGCCCGGCCCTGCTGCCGCAGCTCCCCGCGAACGCTGGGCAGAGCTTGCTTGCCGGGCCCAGCAAGGGCGTCCTGCAGCCTGCCGAGACGGCATCCGTGGGCCCGAGCCAGGGCCGGGAGTGCGGGGTTCGGAGCCAGGTGATCGCACCCGGAAAGCAGGAGGTGGGGCCCGCCCAGGCGGTGCTCGGCGAGGAACTTGCGGTGGCGATCGCGGCGCTCGGCCACGTCGAGATCCGCCCACCAGAGGTGCGTGTTGCAATAGCCGGTAGGCAGGAAGACCGTTGCCACACCTCCGCCGGAAAGATCCTCCCACCAGAAGTGCTCGACGGGCGGATCGACGCCCCGCCAAACGACGGCGCGATCCAGGCCGAATCCCCGCAGGATCTGCGGCATCTGCGCCGTGTGGCCGAACATGTCGGGGAGGTAGCCGACGGCATCCGTCGCGCCGAAGCGCTCCATCCGCTCGAGCCCGAACAGGAGGTTGCGAACGATCGCCTCGCCGCTCACGAGGAACTCGTCGGGCAGGACGTACCAGGGGCCGATCCCGAGCTTGCCCGAGGATACGGCCTCGCGGATGCGGTCCTCGTCGCCAGGCCGGATCTCCAGGTAGTCGTCCAGCATCACCGTCTGGCCATCGAGCAGGAAGTGGGGCAGCACCCCCTGGTCGAGGAGATCCAGCACGCGCTCGACGACCTCGACCAGCCGCACGCGATAGCCCTGGAACGTGCGATACCACTCACGATCCCAGTGTGTGTGGGGGACGACGACGACGTCTGGCGCGTCCATACCGTCACTCTAGCAGAAAGCCGGCCCTCGGGCGGGAGGGCCGGCGAGATGGCGAAACTGTGTGGATTCTTTGCGCCTGGAACGGGTCCCTCTGCGCGGTCGCGATGCTGCTCAGCCGCACCAGGCCTTTTGCAGTTTGAACGGGGCCCTCTGCGCGGTCGCTTCGCTGCGCAACCGGGCCCCGTTTGACTCATCGGGCTCGATCCATTCAAGCCGGGAGCACTCTAGACCTTGACGGCCACGCGCTCCGAGACGATGGGCTGCGGCCCCGAGTACATGGCCTCGATGCGGTCCCGGTACCGGTCGGCGATGACCCGCCGCTTGAGCTTGAGGGTCAAGGTCAGCTCGCCGCTCTCGGGGGTCCATTCGCGCCCGAGAATTGCGAAGGTCTTGACCTGCTCGAAGGGCGCCCGATCGGAGTTCAGCCGGGCGAAGGTCTCGTCGAAGCGCGCCCGCACCGCCGGGTGCGCCAGGAGCTCTTCGGTGGAGTGGTAGAAAAGCTCCCTGGCATGGGCCCAGGTCTCGAGGGCCGCGAGGTCGGGCACCACCAAGGCGGTCAGGTAGTGGCGCCCCTCTCCGCTGATCATCGCCTGGTCCACGAGCGGATCCTGCCGGAGCTCGTTCTCGAGCACCTGCGGAGCTACCTTCTTGCCGTTGGACATCACGATCAGCTCCTTCTTCCGGTCCAGGATCCGCAGGTAGCCGTCGGAATCAAAGGCCCCGATATCGCCGGTGTGGAACCAGCCGTCCGCCTCGAGCACCTCCCGCGTCGCTTCGGGCTTGTGCCAGTAGCCCTCCATGACGTTCGGTCCCTGGCAGAGGATCTCGCCGTCCGGCGCGATCTTGACCGCGACCTCGGGCAGGGGCTTGCCGACCGTCCCGAAGCGCGGGCGATCCGGTGGATTGATCGCGATGACCGGTGCGGTCTCGGTCAGACCATAACCCTCGATGACGGGGACGCCGCACGCCTGGAGGAACGACCCGATGTGGGCCGGCAGCGGAGCGCTGCCGGACAGGATGAAGCGAAGCTTGCCCCCGAGGGTTTCCCGGACGCCCTGGAAGGCCAGACGGTCGGAAACCGCGTACAGCAGGTTCGTCGGGAAGGGGACCCGGCCGTATTCGGCCATGGTCTGGTGGTAGAACTGCCCGACCTCGACGGCCAGCCAGAACGCCTCTCGCCGGAGCGGCGTCTCGGCTTCGACCTTGGCGAGGATCCGGGCGTGGATCTTCTCGAGGACGCGCGGGACGGCCACGACGAAGGTGGGCCGGACCTCGATCAGGTTGTCGCCGAAGGTGGAGATGTTCTCGGCAAAGGCGATCGCCGCCCCCTTCGCCACGGCCACGTAGTAGGCCATCCGCTCGAGGACGTGGCTGAGCGGCAAGAAGGACAGCAAGACGTCGCTGTAGTCGATGTCCAGGACCTCCGTCGTGGCCAGCGCGTTGGAGACGAAATTGCCGTGGCTCAGCATCGCGCCCTTGGGCTCGCCGGTCGTACCGGATGTGTAGACGATCGATGCCAGCCAGTGGGGGGTGATCTGCCCGGCGAGCTCGGCACGCGCCCGTTCGGTCTCCTCGGCGGCATCGGCGCCCCGCTCCAGAACCTCGACGAACGAGAGGACGCGTCGAGCCTTGGTGTGGCCAGCTTCCCCTTCGAACTGCACGACGTTCTCGAGCGTGCGAACGCGGGCCTCCAACCTCGCCACCTTGGCCACCTGCTCGGCGGTCGAGCAGAACACGGCCTTGACTCCGGCGTCGTCGAAGAGCACGGCGACCTCGTCTGCCGTCAGCGTCGGGTAGATGGGCACCACCACGGCTCCGACGGAAAGGACCGCCTGGTCGACGATGAGCCACTCGGGACGGTTCTCGGAGAGGATCGCCACGCGATCCCCGGGTCCGATGCCCATCGTCACCAGCGCGGACGCCAGGTGCGTCACCCTATCGAGGAACTCGGAGTAAGACATCGAGCGATACCGCCCGGCCTCCTTCCACGACAAGGCGTCCTTGGCCGAAAAGGCCGCGACGGTCTGGCGAAAGATGGCTGGAATCGTGTTGATCATGGGCCTCGGATCCCCCTATGCTAACCTTCGGCAGAGCGGTTTGCTGCCGTCCGTCCTTCTCCTGGTGAGGAGCTGCTCGCGTCCGTGGCAGAGCCCGCTCGTCAGGTTACAATTGTAAAGCAATCTTAAGCCATTGAACAGTCAATACGCCAAGTTCCGGAAGTTCCTGCCAGGTGCGTGGCTGGCCCTCGCCATCGTGGGCTCGCCAGCCCTGGCCGCAGGCACCGGGGATCCGAGCTATGCGGACATCGTGGCGGCCTCCAAGCCGCTCGACACGACGGTCGATTGGCAGGTCAGACTGACTTCCGTCTCCAAGCGATTCTACACGTACACCCTCGGCGCCCAGCTGGTCCCGGACCGTCCGCCCTTGACCCTGCGCGGGCGCGCCCCGAAGGTCTGCACCCGGTGCGCCCTGACCATCGTCTTCCAGGGCCGGCCCCAGGACGTCGGGAGACCTGCTTACTTCCACCCCGGAGAACTCGTGGCGATCGATGGCGTGGTTCTCCGCAACCGGCCGGTCCCGGTCGTCCTCGCCAGCACGGTCGAGCCGAGAAATCCAGGGCACCAGGCCCCGCGCCGGTCAGGCGGCTGAGGCCAGGCCGTCAGGCGTTGGTGTCGGTCGGCAGGTTCGCGTTCTGGAGCCGGGCGGAGAAGTCGGCCAGGCTCATCTGCTCGCGCATGCCATAGGGATTGAGGTACGTGACGACGCCATTGCCGATGTTCTCGACCAGGAGCTTGTGCCCGACGTTGCCGACCCAGTTGACGCCCACCGGAACCGGGTCGTCGGCGCTGGCGTCCTTGGCGATCCGCGCCAGGGTCTGGTTGATGGCCTTGGGATCCCGGCTGCCGTAAAAGTCGACCTCCTTGTAGTTGGCGTCGGTCAGACCCTCGTACAAGGTATTGGCCTCGTCGGCGGAAAGTCCGGAACCGCCGTCCGAGAGCTGATCGGTCTTGTTGTCGTAGGTCAGCCCTTCGTCGCTCACGGCATAGCTGATGAAGGCCGGCTCGAGGAGCTCCTCGGACTGGCTCCGGCCGCCATCCGAGGCTTGCCAGTCGGGAGAACGCGTCAGCGTGGCACCGTTGGCAAGCTGCGCGGTGCCCTGGGGGCTGGCGAGGCCGACCAGCAGGCGTGCCTCCTCGGCGGGATAACGCTGGGCCATCAGCATCGAGGCCACCGCCGGCACGCAGGTGTTGCGCTCGCCTTGATAGGTGTCCATCGGGTTGTCTACCTGCCGGATGAACGCCCCGAGCAACGCCGCCCGATCGACGCCCGGAGCCAGGGGCTCGGTCGCCAGGAGCTGGAGGTTGTGCAGCAGGCTCGTGCCATCCGCGGCCGTCCCGCCATTGAGGTGATCCCGGGTGATGACCTCCTGGAACGCGGCCAGGGCCTGGGGATCCTTGGCGATGCAGCCCTGCACCGACGCAACGGCGGCGCGTTCCGAGGCAGAAAGACCGCCGAGGACGGACTTCTCGGCCTTCTGGTGGGTGGCCTCGTCGTACTGGGCCAACGCTGCGTCTTGCAGGTCGGTATTCCCTGGCTTGGGCGCGATGGCCAGCACGGTGCGGAAGCCGTCCTGGGGGATGGGTGCCGGCAGGGTGCCGTTGACCGAGGTCTCGGGCAACCAGCCCATCTTGACCTCGAACGAGACCCAGACGAGCTTGACCCGGTTCCAGATCGACGAGAACAACCCGCCCCCGGGACCAGCTCCATCCCGCGGAGTGCGCGAGAGCCGCAGCGTATCGACCGGAAGACGGCCGAGCATCTGCACCTCGGGTCGCATTCCCGACGTAGGCGTCAGACGCGCTGAGGATGAACCGTCAACTCTGGCCATGGGTTTCTTATGCCCCGCAAGGTTCGGTGTCTTGCTTGCGCGCCCGGGAAGGGCCCCGCCAGAAGGCCGCGGGAAGCCCGCTTTGACGCTTCTGGCATTAAACGATAGTTATCAATAACTTAGCTGTCGCTTTACCTCATACACCCTGTTAACAGGCCAAAGCTGTCTTGGTGGCCAAAATGGTGAATGCTACGGTGCCGGACGCACGCGCGTCCAATCCCGGATGTCGGCAGCCCCGCCGATCGCCGTCAGCCGGAGCTGGCTGCGGCCCGCTGCCCGGCGGAGATCCGCTCCCGGCCGGCCCCTTGGCCGCGGCGGAGGCAGGGCCGGCCTTCGCACTCGCGGGCGACCGGAGCCTGGCAGGTCCGGCCGACGCGGGCCTTTCGGGTCCAGAGCTCCTGGGCCAGTTGCACGTGCTGGCCAGCGAGTCCTTGGCGGGTGACGTGCCGGCCGGGGATCTTTCTGCGCCGGCCTTGTGGGCGCGGTTCGACGAGCTGGTCAGCCAGACCGGGCCCCGTGAGGCCGGGACTTCCGGCTACCAGGCGGAAGCCGGCGCCAGCCATGTACTGCAGGGGCAGGTCCTGCACGGACCTGGCGGGACCACGGTAGCGGCAGGTCAAGCAGGGATCGTTGCGCAGGCCGCGCTGACGGCCGGGGCGCAAGGCCGGTTCCAGGACGGGCCGCTCGCGGCCGAGGGGGCGGCAACGGTCGGAGCCGAGGTCAGGACCGCGGCGGTGGCGCAGGGGATGGCCGTCAAGACGCACAAGTCGGTGATGGTGGCCGGATCCGCGACGGCCGAGGCGCTGGCCAAGGTCGAGGGCGCGGCAGCCGGCAGGCTCGAGGTCGGCAAGGAGCTGCTCGACGCGGCCGCCGACGTCTCGGGAGCCGCCTCCACCGGCGTCCAGGCCAAGGCCGCGGGAATGGCCTATCTGGGGATAGACAGCCTCGGGCTTCCTGCCTTCAACATCCAGGGCGGGGCCGAAGGCTCGGCGGGCGCCGAGGCCCAAGGCGAGGCCGGGGCCACCGTGTCGCTGCTCGGGCTCGTCAAGCTACACATCGGTGCCGTCGCCAATGCCATCGCAGGAGCCGCCGGCGGGGCGCTCGTGCACCTGGAGGCCGACAACGGGATCTTCGCCCTGGCCCTGGGAGCCACCGGAGCCGCCGGGGTGGGCGGCCACCTCGGAACCGAGGTCGGAGTCGAACTCGGGCCCCTGCCCAAGGGAATCCTCATGACCACCGTGTCGCCGATCCTCGAGGCCCCGGAGCTCCTGGTCAGTTCCATCGCCAAGCTGCTCGGGATCGTCAAGAGCAAGCCGGGCCGCCCGGTCCCGGGCATCACCGACTATCCCCAGATCGCCGGCAAGACGATCGTGACCGGCGCCCGGCTGGTGGCACAGGGTGCCAGGACGGTCGCCGACGACGTGGTGGACACCGGGGTGGCGATCGGCCACGGCGTGGCGACCGGCGCGACCTTCGTCGGCAAGACCGTGGCCGGTGCCGCCGTCGGGATCGCCAAGGGCGTGGCGTCAGGCGTCGGCGCGATCGGGGGCTTCTTCAGCCACCTGTTCTGATGGGCGGGGCGCCGCGCTGTCGCCGGAGACAAGGAGGGCGACGGCCTCGACGTGGGCCGTCTGGGGGAACATGTCGATGGGTTGCACCAGGTCCAGGCGGTACCCGGCATCCCTGAAGGCTGCAAGGTCCCGCGCCAAGGTGGTCGGGTTGCACGACACGTAAATCACCCGCGCTGGCCGGGCCGCGGCGATCGCCGCGATGACCTCCGCCTCGCAGCCCTTGCGGGGCGGGTCGAGCACCACGACGTCCGGCGCCAGGCCCTCGGCCACCATCCTGGGCAGGCGCTGCTCGACGCGCCCCAGGAGGAAGTGGGCGTTGTCGACGCCGTTGGCGCGGGCGTTGTCCTCGGCGTCCCTGACCGCGGCCGGTTCGGCCTCGATGCCCCACACCTCGGCCGCGTCCCCGGCGAGCACCAGTGCGATGGTCCCGGTGCCGCAAAAGGCGTCGACCACCAGCTCCGTCCCCGTCAGGCCCGCCAGCTCCCGGACCTTGCCATACAGGACCTCCGTCTGCAGGGGATTGATCTGGAAGAAACTCCGGGCCGAGAGCTGGAACGTGCGATCGCCGATCCGTTCGGTCAGCTGCGCCCGACCGAAGAGAAGCTCGGTCCGGTCGCCGAGCAAGACGTTCGTGCGGGCCGGGTTGACGTTGAGGACCAGGCTGTCGATCGCGGGAAAACGATCGACCACGGCCTCCGTGAAGGACGCCGCACCCGGAAAGTGCGCTGTCGTCGCCACCAGGCCGATCATGAGCTGGTCGGTACGGTAGCCGATCTTGGCGAAGGCGCCTCGCAGCCAGCCACGGCCCGTCGACTCGTCATGGACGGCGAGGTCGTGCTCTGGAAGGGTATGCCGCAGGAAGTCGAAGACGAGGTTCAGGACCGGGTGCACGATGGCGCAGGTCTCCGGCTCGACGACGCGGTGGCTCCGGGCCTCGTACAGCCCCAGCCGCAGTCGCCCGGCAGTGGGTGCGCGGCGGCCCCGGCCAGGAACCAGTGGCGCGGCGATCGCCCAGTGGGCCTTGTTGCGGTAGTTCCAGGGCCGTTCCATGCCGAGCGTCGACCTCACGACGGCGCTCCCATCGAGCTTGGTGATGCGCGTCAGGGCCTCGGCCACCAGGCCCGTCTTGGCCTCCAGCTGGGCCCCGTAGGCGAGATGCTGCCACTGGCAACCCCCGCATTGACCGAAGACGAGGCACCCGGCCTCGCTGCGGCCGGGGCCAGGCGCCAGGATTTGCCGGATGAGGCCGCGAGCGTACCCCGGCTTGATCGAGACGATCTCGACCACCAGGCGATCGCCGGGAGCCCCGAAGGGAACGAAGACAGCGTAGCCCCCGAGGTGCCCGATCGCCTCTCCGCCGGCGACCAGTCCCCCGATGACGATCTCGACCTGCTGCCCGATCCGGACGGGGACCGAGCGGCCGTCTCGATCGCCGGTCTCGGGTCCTGGCTGCCGGCGCTTCCCGGTTGACTTCATGGGCATTGGATCAAGCCTGCGGCTGTCCCAGCAGGCTGCCGATCGAGCCGGCGGGTCCTGCTGGCTCGGTCGCCTGCGGCAGGTTCTCGACCCGGGGATCGGGCGACCAGGTCCCGTGGAACGGGCAGCGGTGCGCGCCGGCGCGGGCGCGTTCCGCCAGGCGCTCGATCTCGCGGCCAAGTTCGGTGATGCTGTAGCGGTGATGCGTCGAGAAGTTTCCGAGCAGGAGTCGAAGCTCCGGCCCGACGCCGGCCTCGACGATCCGGTCGTAGATTGCCAGTCGCTCCTCCTCTGCGGCCAGCAGCGCACGGGTGACCTCGATGGCCTCGGCCGGCGGGGTGCGCGACGGCAGGTCGAGGAGGTTCACCGCCCCCGCTTGCTCGTGAATCTCGTCGGCCAGGAGGCCGATGTGCTTCATCCCCCAGATCATCGGCTCGAGCATTCGATCGCGGTGGCGAAACTCGCGACTCTGCAAGAACTCGCGCACGTTCTGCAAGATGGCGGCGTACTCGGCCCGGACCGCCGGATCGAGGAGCGCGACCCCCTTCGTGGCGGCCGGATCGACGGGCCCCGCGACGGGGAAGGTGGCCGAAAGGTCTGCCGCTTCGGCGACGAAGCCTGCGAACTGCTCGTGGTGGAAGCGCTCGTCGTCGAGCACCCGTTCGATCATGCGCGCTGCACGCGGGTGATCGACGCGCAAGAGAGCGGCCTCGTAGGCGGCGATCGCGTCCGCCTCGGCCTCCACGCCGTTGCGCATCATCTGGGCGGCGCTGTCGGCCTCCAGGTGCATCGGCCCGCGCCGGTAGAGATCGGGACTCCCGCCGAGATCGACCAGAAGGTCCCCGAAGATCTTGAGATGCCGCATCTCGGTGCGGGCGATCGTGATCACCTCGGCGCCCACGCCCGCCTCGCCGATGGCGTAGGCGTGGGACAGGTACTGGACGATCGCACCATGTTCCAGGGAAATGTTGTGATCGAGAATGGAGAGGACGTCCGCGAGGAGGCTAGGCATGAAAGAATCTTATATGCTTCCGGTCCGTCGCGCGCCTCGGTCGGCCTGATCCGGTGGGCAAGCGCATCGATCTGCACGTCCACCTGGCCGGGGCGGGTCAGGACAGCAGCTGCGCGATCTCGCCGCGGATGCGGCGATCGCTGCAGTACCTCGCCCTGCGGCGGCTGCTCGGCATCTCGCGGGGCGCTTCCGATCGCGTTTACGCAGACCGCCTGGTTTCGGTGGTCGAGGGGGCGATCGAGCTCGATCAGGCCTGCGTGTTCGCGCTGGACGGGGTGTACGACGCCCACGGGGACCGGGTCCCGGAGCAGAGCCACCTCTATGTTCCGAACGACTATGCGATCGACGTCTGTCGGCGCAGCGACAAGCTCCTGCCCGTCATCTCGATCAATCCCCAGCGCAAGGATGCCCTTGCCGAGCTGGAGCGCGTGGGCCCGCAGGCCGTCGCGCTCAAGTGGCTGGCTCCCATGCAGCGGTTCGACCCTTCCAGCGCGCGCTACGAGCCTTTCAGACGCTTGCTCAAGGAGCTCGAGCTGCCCGTCATCGCCCACAGCGGCACGGAGCACACGGTTCCCGGCGCGGTCCAGAAGCTCGGGGATCCCGAACTCTGCGAACCCCTCTTGAAGCTCGGCATCCCGGTGATCTTTGCCCACTGCGGGACCGGCACCCTCTTCTCCCCGGGCCTCGACCACGTGCCCGCCTTCGACCGCATGCTGGCACGCTACGACTGCGCCTATGGCGACACCAGCGGTTTCGTCACGCCGGTGCGCGCAGGGCGGGTACGGCAGTTCACGGCACCTCGCTATGCCGGCCGCATCTTCCACGGCTCGGATTACCCGGTGCCGATCTCCGCCCTGGTATTCCTGCCCGCGCTGGGGGCCAAGGCGGTTCGCGAACTCGAGCGCATCGCCAACCCCCTCGACAAGGACGTGGCCATCAAGCAGGCCCTGGGCATGCCCGAGGCGGTCTTCACGGGCGCCTACGATCTGCTGGCCAGCCGGATTTCTCGGATCAAGCGCCGGGTCTAGAGCGATTTTCGGTTGAGTTGATATGGCAAAGGGGTCAAAATGGGACCGGTTGCGCAGCGAAGCGACCGCGCAGGGGGACCCGTTCACACGGCAAAATACCGCAGCGAGGGCCGCCAGAGCGGCCCTCGCTGCGTTCCAGATGAGCCGGGAGAGCCCGGCGTGCCATCAGGGCAGTTCGATGTTCTTGGAATCGTTAGTGAAGGTGATACCGGAGATCGAAGTCGCGTTGGCGAGGCTCGTATAGGTCTGGGTGTTGATCGTGGCCCCGGAGTTGACCTCGAGGCCATACAGCTTGGCATTGGCGAGGGTGAGGCCGGTCGCCGTGACGCTGGCGCCGGAGGTCCCGCCGGCGAGCGCGAGATCGATGGTCTGAGAATTCTCGATCGTCGTGTCGGTGAGGTTACCGGTGGTGCCGCTGTCGAAGAGGAGGCCGCTCCAGTCCGGGGAGCTGTCTTCGGCCTCGAGCATGACCGGGGCGGCGGCGGTACCGGCTGCAACGACGTTCCCGCTGGACACTTCGAAATTGTCGTTTTGCCCGAAGTTCAAGGTGAGCCCCGGATCGAGCGTGAGCGTGCCCCCCGTGAGGAAGAGCCCGCCTTCGAGATACACGGGAATGCTAGGGTTGGTCCAGGTCTCGGTCCCCGTGGCGTTCGAGATGTTGGCGTTGAACACGTCGATGACCTCGGTTGCGTCGGCCGAATACGTGCTCGTCGTATCGAGAGTGGCAAGCTGGTCGGGCGAATTCAGCCTGATCGGGTACGACGCGTTGCTGGCGAAGGTATTGTCCTGGAACGACGTCAGGCTGGACTGGCCGTCCACGCTGAGCCCCTGGGCGCTGCTGCTGGCGATGGTGCTGTCCATCAAGGTGAGCACTGACCCGCCAGCCACCCGGACGGCGGCTCCGGTAGTACCCTGGCCGCCCCACAGGACGTTGCAGTGCTCGATCTGGTGGCTAGCCCCGCTATCGAACTCGAGTCCGGACCAGTAGCCGCGGGTCGGGTTCGGAGCGTCGGCATCGAAGGTGATCGGCTGGGCCAGCGTGCCATCGGCAACCAGGGTACCGGCCGAGTTGGAGCCTCCCGAGCCGATGTACATCCCGTCCCCCTGATCGAAGCTGACCGTGGCGCCGGGGCTGATCGTCAAGGTGGCGCCGCTGTTGACGTCGACCGCGGTGGAGACGACGTAAGGCACCCCCAGGTTTGCCCAGGTCCCGCTCGTGACGACCGCACCGCCAGTGATATCGATGGCGTTGTACTTGTTGCCGCTGTAAGTGGTAGTCGTATCGGTGCCCAGGTCCTGGACCCCGTTGGCGTCGGCGAACTGGATCGCGTAAGTGCCGTTGTCGGCGAGGGTGTTGCCGGCAAAAGCGGTCAGATGCGATCCCGAGTCCAGGGAGACACCGCTGGCTCCCGAGTGGCTGATCTGAGAGTCCTCCAGCGCCAGCGAGGCGCCGAGGAGCTGAACGGCCGCAGGGGTGCTGCTGCCCCACTCGACCTTACAGTACTTCATGACGTGGCCGGCGCCGCCATCCAGCTCGATCCCGTTCCAGATGGCCGGAGTCGGATTGGCGTCGGCGCTGGTGAAGAGGATCGGCTGTGCCGCGGTTCCCTGGGCGTCCAGGGTTCCGGTCGTCGTGCCGTCGCCCACGACCAAGCCCGTGTTGTCTGCAAAGCTGACCGTGGCTCCCGGACTGATCGTGAGGGTCGCGCCGCCGCTCACCATGATGCTGCTTTGCACCTGCCAGATGTGACTGCCGTCCCAGGTCGTGCTGCTCGTGACATTGGAACCCACCTGCGTCACCGGGTAATTGCCGAAGCTGGCCGCCCCACCGGTCGCCGCACCGGACGCCGTCGGTGCCGGGCTGGGACTGGTCGTTGCCTGGGTTCCGGTCGTGCCCCCGGTCGAACTGCTAGACGAGCCGTTGCCGTTCGTCACCAGCCCGGGGCAGCCCGAAATCGCCAGCGAGATCGCTGCTGCCGCCAGGGCAAAGCGCATTTTCGTGGGCATGCTTTCTCCCTCACATCCTACCGTCAACCGGCCGATCGTCTTAGCTCCTGGGCTGCCTGTCAAGGGCGTGGGCTCACCGCGCCCCCAGACTTCCCTCGGAGCCAGGGCCTGCTCGCTGTCGGCTCGCCGGGAATCCGGTCAAACCGCACACAAAACGGCGTCGCCCCCTGGCCGGGGAACGACGCCGCGTGCGAACGGTGCTCGGATGGACCGAGGATCAGCGCAATGCCAAGATCAGTAGGTCCCGGAGCTGGCCGGATAGCCGACGGCGAGGGACGGAACCACAGTGTGCCCGGGAGCCAGGCTCTGGCCGAAGTCGCTCTGGATGGTCGAGGTGATCCTCGAAAGAATCGAGGGATCCTTCAAGATCAGCCCCACCTCGCGGTTCTTGTCCATGGAGGTGGCCGAGAGGTTCACCGAGCCGATATAGCCGGTGGTGCCATCGGCGACGATCGCCTTGCCGTGCAGGTAGAGGCTGGTCATCAGCTTGACGTTCGTCACGCCGGCGTTCTCGAGCGCCGAGACCTCGCTCTGCTCGCCCGAGCTCGGAGCCTTGCCGTTGGTCGGACCCGCCAGCAGGACCTCGACATCGACGCCAGACTGGGCCTTCTGGCCGAGGAGCTGGATGACCGCGGAATCGTTGCACTCCTCGTCCTCGACCAGCAGGCTTTGCCGTGCCGACTGGATGAGGTTCTCGAGCATGCCGCGGGAGTTCTCGGGGCTGACAACCAGCGCCGGGTCGCTGAAACTCGGCTGCTGAAGATTCCAGTCCGCCTGGAAGATCGCGGCAATCGCCTGGGCTTCGGCGGGATTGGTGTCGACCACGCCATACTCGCGGTTGGAGGAGAATGCCGACTTCGACATGTTCGTCGTCGTGATGATCGACTCGGTCCCGTCGATCACGAAGGCCTTCTCGTGGGTGTAGGTGAAGGCCGGGTTGGACCAGTGCGCCTGCGCCCCGGCCGACTGCAGGGCAGCCATGGCCCTCTTGTTGATGTTCTGCATCGTGGGGCCGCCGTACGGCTTGGAATCGAGGATCACGCGGACGTCGACCCCGCGCTGGGCAGCCTGCTCCAGGGCGCCGAGCACATCCTGATCCGACAGCAGGTACATCTCCATCAGCACCGAACGCTGCGCGCCGTTGATGGCATCTACGATGGGCGCCACGCCGTCGTCGGGCTCGACGAAGAGCGACAGGCCGGAACCGCTCGCCAGGGACTGCGCTCCGAGCGTCCCGTTCTGGGCCGTCCCCAGCAGCCCCGTCGTTCCGCCGCAGCCAGCCAGGGTCAGGGAGGCCACCAGGGCGCTCGCCGCCAGAACCTTACGCATTACCGCCCGATCCTCTCTTACGAATGTCGTGCGCCGACTCACTTCGAGTGGCTAACCGAGTGTCAGGAATGCCCGCATCGCGGGCGAACCGCCGTTTATCGGTAGACGTGATCGCGGAGGATCACCCTGAACCGCCCTTGCAGCACCGGACCGCCGAATTGCCGCACCCTTGGAGCTGGTGGATTGCATCGAGGCCGATACCCAAGCGAAAGGTAATCCTCGATTAACTGATGGTTATCATAGCTGATAGCCTGGTCGACTCTCAAGTCCTCCGATGCAATGTTTAAAATACTTAACAATCCCCCAAAGAACCCGAGGCTGCGATCTCCAAAGGCCTCCGGGAACCTGACCGGCACGCAGGGCGTCGGTTAGGATAGGCAAATGTCAGGTCCGGCCTTCATCCCCCCGCGGTCCCTGGCGAAGGCGCTGCTAAATACGGCGCCGATCGCCTTGGCCTGCTGTCTGCTGCCTTGCTGCAAGCCCCTGGGGGCCGCGACCGCCCACACCGCGCCGACCAGCTCGCCGGGCCCGTCCTCGGTCCAGATCTCGGCTTCCCAGGAGCCCCCCGGCCTGACCACGGGCGGGATCGAAGTGTTCACGGACTGGAAGGCGCTCCTCATCACCGGGGCGCCGGGCCCGATCACGGTGGCACTCCGGGAGACGAACGGCCCGATCCAGGCCAGCTACGTCTTCACCCCGGGGGGAACGCAGGGCGACCCGGGGATCGACTCGACCGGGACCGTCGACTTCTCCAACCTCCCGCCGGACGGCTACAGCGTGAAGATCACGGCGGCCGGCGCGGGAGGGGCCACGATCGGCAGCAACGCGGAAGATGTCATCACGCGGGCCGGCGCCACCTCCGAGGTCTACCTACCCGTCCACCCTGCCAGCGTGGGGCTGCCCCCGGCCCCTCCGTCCGCCTGCGGTTCCACCGGCATCCTCGGAGAGCTCGAGGGCGACGATCACTGGATACCGATCATGGGCCAGCCCCTCGAGGCCTATGGATCGGTGCGGGGAAGCTGGTTCGCCGACGTCGACCTCCCGGCGGACCACGACGGCCACGACCGCAACTTCTACCTGGCTCCGGACGACGACTACGCGGGCCTGCTGTCCGACAGCAACGACACGGATGTGCGTTACGACGGGCACAAGCTGATGGAGTGCGAGTGGGATAGCGGCTTCAATCCGACCCAGCAGTCACTGTCCCTGCCCCTTGCCAACTGGCCGATCGTGGGCGACCGGACCTGGGTGAGCGGCCCCTGGATCTACGACTGCGATCACTCCTATGCGGGCTTCCAGATCCCGTACCACACCGAGTTCCACAGCTGGGCCCACGCGCCCTTGCCGATGGCCGAGGCGTTCACCCGCTTCGATCCGACGCTGTACCTGCCGACCGACACCGCCCCGTCTCTGACCTACCGCACCTACATCACGGTCCGGTCGGGCTTCGGCGCGCAGAACTACGTCTTCGACGTCCCCATGCCCCCGGAACCGACCGGCGCCCGGCCCGTGTACCGTCTGGATCAGCCTGCGCCGGCGGGTGTCACGGTCCAGCTGACGCCCATCCTTCCGGACGGCGCGATCCAGGTGGGCGACCCCCTCGCCGTCATGTCACCGAGCAGCATCCAGTCCCGGATCGCTCGCCTCCGGGTCCACCTCCAGATGGATACCGGCGCCGGAGCTGCCGGTTACACCGGAACCATCACGGCGGGCTGGTGGCAGCCGACCTCGACCCTGGCCTTCAAGAAGGTGCAGGTGGCCTTCCAGACCTTGCAGATCAGCGACATCCACGCGATCCCGATCGTCGACTGGGCCGAACCGACCTCGTGGTGGATGTGGGTTCAGGCCGGGGATCAGTGGCTCGACTGGACCGGGATCTCGGCGCTTCATGCTCTCGAAGCTGCCGTGACGATTCCCGTGAACGAGACCACCCAGCCGTTCTTCGTGCTGGATCCGGCGGCGGCACCGGACCAGACCCTGTCGAGCCTCTGGATCTACGGTTTCCCCAAGAGCGCGTTCGCCGCCGATGTCGACGATACGGGCTGGCGCTCCGGGAGCATGGACTACCACTTCGGCTGCGTGACCTGCCCGACCAACCTCATCGAGAACGTTTCTTTCGGCGAGATTCCGGCCCAGATGGCCGACAACGCCAGCAACAGCATTCCGGTACCGGCCGCCGGATCGCAGCCTTTTGGCCCCCTGGTGTCCGCTTCCCCCACCACGGGCCAGGGGAACCCGGCGGACAACGCAGCGGGCGACCACGCGCTGTCGGGGACCATCACGACGCTCGACAGCTATCCGGCCGGCCTCCAGAACCCGCAGCCGCCCACCGCGCCCTGATCCCAGCGGGGCTCAGGCAATGTAGGCGTCGGCCTCGATCTCGACCCGCATCGCCGGGTCGATCAGCCGGGGAACCTCGTGGATGGTGTTGGCTGGCGGGCAGGCCGCAAAGGCCTCCCGATGGGCGCGCGCGACCTCCTCCAGGTCGTTGAAGGTCGCCAGGTAGATGCGCGTGCGGACCACATCGGACAGCGCGCCGCCGAGTTCCTCCAGAGCCGTACGGATGATCTCGAGGATGTGCTTGGCTTGCTGGTAGGGATCGCCCTGACCGACGATCCGCCCCTCGCGATCGACCGAAACCGTGCCCGAAACGAAGACCCGAGAGCCGACCCGGACGGCGCGGCAGTAGCCGATCTGGGGCTCCCACGGGGCCTCGCTCGTAACTCGTTGACGTTGCATGTCTCAAGTCCTCCTTCCTGCAGCTCCGGAGAACCAGGCGATCGCAGCTGGAGCGCGTCGATTCTCGTGTCGAATTCTACCCGAAGCTCGCCTGCCGTGGAGAAGCGGCGCGGAATCCAGGCAGGCGTGCTATGCTGGGCGCTTCAGGCCCTTTTTCATCATTCGAGTGCTTCTTCATGTCTCAGGGTCACGTTTCCAGTCCGTCAGCGACGCCGGACGTCCCCGCTCCGGGTGGGCGATTGCCCCGAACCGGCGTTCCCTCGCGCTACGGGATCCACCTGCAGCCGGATCTCGAGACCGGAGCCCTGGAGGGTCGGGTCTCGATCTCCCTGGAGATCCCGGTTTCGACCGAGCGCCTGGTCCTCAACGCCGTGGGGCTGGTGGCCAAGGTGGCCGAGCTCGATCGCTCGCTCCACCCCGTCGCCATCGCCGCCGACGACGCAGCCGAGACTCTCACCTTGACCTTCGGATCGGCGATCCCGGCGGGCACGCATGAACTCGAGCTGGTGTACTCCGGCAAGCTGGCCACGGTCCCGGCGGGCTTGCACCTCCAGCGTTATCTGGAGGGCGGACAGGCCCGGGTCATGCTCGCCACCCAGTTCGAACCAGCCGATGCCCGCAAGATGTGCCCGATGTGGGACGAGCCCGAGTATCGCGCCGTCTTCGAGGTGACGGTCGATGTTCCCGAGGCCTTCGAGGCCCTTTCCAACATGCCCATCGCGCATCAACAGGTGCTGCCAGGGGGGCTCAAGCGCGTTCGCTTCGAGCCCACGCCGAGCATGCCGAGCTACCTGCTGGTGCTGTGCGCCGGTGAACTCGAGTGGCTCGAAAGCCGTGCGGCCGGTGTCGGCGTCCGGGTCCTCACCGCCTTGGGCAAGAAGGCCCTCGGAGCCTACGCCCTGACCGTGATCGAGGGGCTCTTGCCTTGGTTCAACGATTACTTCGGCGTGCCCTACGCACTTCCCAAGCTCGACCTCATCGCCATCCCCGGAGGGTTCGAGGGAGCCATGGAGAACTGGGGCGGGATCACGTTCCACGAGTCCGCCCTCCTCTTCGATCCCGAAACCTCGAGCCAGAGCACCAAAGAGCAGATCTTCGGCATCGTCGCGCACGAGGTCGCCCATCAGTGGTTCGGGAACCTGGTCACGATGGCCTGGTGGGACGACCTGTGGCTCAACGAGGGCTTCGCGAGCTGGATGGCCACCAAGGCCACCGACGCCTTCAACCCCGAGTGGCGCCTGTGGCCGCGTGCCAACCGCAGCAAGAACGCGGCCATGGCGTCGGATGCGCGCCGAACCACCCATCCCATTCACCAGCATGTGCAGCGGCCAAGCGACGCGATCAGCCGCTTCGACGAGATCTCGTACGAGAAGGGCGAGGCGGTCATCCGCATGATCGAGGCTTACCTTGGCGAGGACGTCTTCCGCGACGGCATCCGGAGCTACCTGAAGGCCCACGCCTTCGGCAATTCCACCACCTCGGACCTCTGGGCTTCGCTGGCCGAGGCCTCGGGCAAGGATGTGGAAGCGATCGCCCGGAGCTGGATCATGCAGCCCGGCTTCCCGCTGGTTACAGCTCGGCTCGAACGCCAGGACGGCAAGAGCCTCCTGGCCATGCGCCAGGAGCGTTTCACGCTGCGATTCCCCGACGCGGAGCCCCTCCAGTGGAAGGTCCCGATGGTCTATTCCGTCGACTCCAGAACCGAGTTCGCCCTCCTCGACGGTCCTGCGGCCGTGGTGCCGATCCACCGGCCGGATGCCATCTGCAAGCTCAACTGGGGGGATTGCGGCTACGTCCGCGTGTGGCACCAGGGCGAGCTCGGTGAGCGGCTGCGCGAGCATTTCGCCCAGTTGCCGGAAGCCGACCGGGTGGAGCTCCTGGCCGACGAGTGGGCGCTGGCTCTGGCACGCCTGGCGCCTTTGGCCGAGTACCTGCAGCTCGTCGATGCCGCCCGGGAGGATGAGAGCCTGGCCGTCTGGCAGCAGATCCTGGACTCCCTGGACCTGCTCGACATCCTTTTGCTGGGTCACCCCAGGCGCAGGGGCTTCCACGAGGCAGCCTCGGAAGTCCTGCGACCGGTAGCGCAGCGGCTAGGCTGGGACGATAAAGCCGGCGAACTC